>JAFRPC010000056.1 GCA_017429325.1 Oscillospiraceae bacterium
CCCAGATCCCGGCCGCCCGCGGAATGAAACCTCCGGTCGGGCTACGCCCTCCCTCCGGTTTCATTCCGCGCCTGCCGAGGACGCAAAGTTGTAAACCATGTCCTCGAACAACTTGTAAACCATGTGCCCCTTGACACAATGACCGCCCCTACAGGCGGGTCTGTTGCCTGTTGCCTGTTGCCTCGTTCGACCGGGGCACAGCGGGCAGATTGCCCGCGCTACAGGCGGGAAAGAGCGGGCGGCCAATGACCGTCCCTACAGGCGGGTCTGTTGCCTGTTGCCTCGTTAGAGCGGGGAACGGCGGGCAGATTGCCCGCGCTACAGGCGGGAAAGAGCGGGCGGCCAATGACCGTCCCTACAGGCGGGTCTGTTGCCTGTTGCCCGTTGCCTGTTGCCTCGTTAGAGCGGGGAACGGCGGGCAGATTGCCCGCGCTACAGGCGGGAAAGAGCGGGCGGCCAATGACCGCCCCTACAGGCGGGTCTGTTGCCTGTTGCCCGTTGCCTGTTGCCTCGTTCGACCGGGGCACGGCGGGCCGATGTGGGCATCGGCCCCTACGGGGGAACGGCCTAACGAAGAGGGAGGAACTATGTACGTAATCGGAATCACCGGGCCCACGGGGGCTGGGAAGACCACGGCCCTGCGGGTGCTGGCGGACATGGGCGGGCAGGTCATCGACTGCGACGCCGTGTACCACCGCCTGCTGGAGAGCGACGGGGCGCTGCTGGGCCGCATCGAGGCGGCCTTCCCCGGCGTGGTGAAGGACTGGAGCCTGGACCGGAAGGCCCTGGGCGCCAGGGTCTACGGGGACCCGGAGGGGCTGAAGCGGCTGACGGAGCTCACCTGGCCCGCCGTGCGGCGGGAAGTCGAACGGCAGCTGAAAAACCGGAGGCACCCCTCCACCGGCCTTGAGGCCGGTCCCCCTCCCCTGCAAACAGGGGAGGTTTCTCCCGCCCTTGCAGAGTTTGCCGTCATCGACGCAATCGGCTTATTCGAGAGCGGCTTGAGCGAGCTTTGCGATCTCACCGTGGCGGTCGTGGCGGAGGAGGCGGTCCGGGTGCGGCGGCTCATGGAACGGGACGGGATCTCCGAGAACTACGCCCGGGCCCGCATCGCCGCCCAGAAACCGGCGGAATGGTTTGCCGGACAGGCGGAGCTGGTGCTGGAGAACAACGGCACGGAGGCGGAATTCGCGGAGAAATGCCGGGCGGAATTCGGGAAACGCCTGCCAGCGATGCCGATAGAATGAAAACGTGAGTACCGTGGCGCACACTGTGCGCCGCTACCGATAGAAAAAATAATTAGGAGGCAAACACAATGAGCGAAAAGACCGACGAACTGAGAAAGAGCCTGCTGCGGGAGCCGAAGAACGGCTACGACCGCATCAGCGCCGAGGAGCGCACCGAGATGGAGCGCTACTGCAAGGACTACATGAAGTTCATGGACGCCGCCAAGACTGAGCGGGAGGCCGTGAGCTACACGGTGGAGAAGGCCGAGGAGGCGGGCTTTGTCCCCTTCGAGCCCGGCATGAGCCTGAAGCCCGGCATGAAGATCTACCGCAACAACCGGGGCAAGAGCGCCATCTTTGCCGTCATCGGCAAGGAGCACATCGACAACGGCGCCCAGATCGTGGCGTCCCACATCGACTCCCCCCGCATGGACATCAAGCCCAACCCCCTCTATGAGGACGCCGGGATGGCCTACCTCAAGACCCACTACTACGGCGGCATCAAGAAGTACCAGTGGACCACCATCCCTCTGTCCATTCACGGCGTCGTGGCGAAGAAGGACGGCTCCGTGGTGACGGTCCGCATCGGCGACGAGCCCGGCGACCCCTGCTTCATGGTCACGGACCTGCTGATCCACCTCTCCGCCGACCAGATGAAGAAGACCCTGGCCGAGGGCATTACCGGCGAGGCCCTGAACATCCTCCTGGGCTCCGAGCCCATTGCCGACGACGACGGCGCCGACCGGGTGAAGTTGGGCGTGATGAAGCTGCTCAACGAGAAGTACGGCATCGTGGAGGAGGACTTCCTCTCCGCCGAGCTCACCATGTGCCCCGCCGACAACGCCCGGGAGATCGGTCTGGACCGCTCCCTCATCGCGGCCTACGGCCACGACGACCGGGTCTGCGCCTGGGCCTCCTTCGAGCCCCTGCTGAGCATGGACGCCCCGGCCCACACCGCTGTCTGCGTCCTGGCCGACAAGGAGGAGATCGGCTCCGTGGGCGTGTCCGGTATGCAGAGCCGCTTCTTCGAGACCTTCATGGAGGACATCTGCGAGTGCCAGCAGGGCCAGCTCCGCCGCTGCCTGGAGCGCTCCTTCTGCCTGAGCTGCGACGTGTCCAACGCCTTTGACCCCATCTACCCCGAGACCTGCGACAAGCGCAACAACTCCCAGATCAACTACGGCATCGCCCTGTGCAAGTACACCGGCTCCCGGGGCAAGGGCGGCTGCTCCGACGCCTCCGGCGAGGTCATGGGCCGCATCCGCCGTCTCTTCGACGACAACAACGTGGTCTGGCAGATCGCGGAGCTGGGCAAGGTGGACCAGGGCGGCGGCGGCACCGTGGCCGCCTATATGGCGAACCGCAACATCGACACCCTGGACGCGGGCGTACCGGTGCTGTCCATGCACGCCCCCATGGAGATCGTCTCCAAGCTGGACTGCTACATGACCATGAAGGGCATGAGGTCGGTCTACCATGACTAAGCAGACGCAGCCGGGGGAGAGCGTCAAGCTTTCCCTCTGGGTCAAGGCTCAGACCATTCTCCTGGCGGCCATCCTGGTCCTGCTGATCGTGGGCATCCTGCTGCTTGCCAGTTCCGCAAAGAAGCTGGACAAGAGCATGGAGCTGGTCCAGGCGAATTTGGAGGCCCTGGAGATGGATAAGATCAACGCCGCCGTGGAGGCCCTGACCGAGGCCGCCCAGCAGATCTCCGCCGTGGACGCCGAGGGGCTCAACAAGACCGCCGAGGCCCTGCGCAAGGCCGCCGAGAGCCTGGCCGCCGTGGACGTGGAGGGCCTGAATCAGACGGCCCAGTCCCTGCGCTCCGCCGCCAACGCCCTGGCGGCGGTGGATGTGGACGCCCTCAACAACGCCATCGAATCCCTGAAGAACGCTGCCGATACCCTGAAGGCCCTGGACGTGGACGCCTTCAACGGGGTCATCCAGTCCCTGAACGACACCACGGAAAATCTCAAAAAAATCAGCGAAGGCCTTGCCAATATCTTCTGAAACCCCTGAACAGTACCCGCTCCGGGAGCCCGGAGCGGGTATTTCAGCCTGTCATAAAAGCCAATGGGAAAGCGATTTGTGCCAATGAAAAGTGAAGAGTGAAGAGTGAAGAGTTGAGGGATTCTGCAATTTGCCAATTGCAGAATGAAATGTATTTTGCATTTACATATCTTACACAGCAACCGCTTGTAGGGGTCGCTCTTATCCGCAGGATGTAAGCGCGTTTAGCGCCGACAGCGGAGAATATAATATGATATATTTTTAATATCGCAGATATTAAAAATTCCGAAACTCTTCACTCTTCACTTTGCATTCTTCACTTGCGTCAATCGTGTCTTTCTCGCGACAAATCTCATTTCAAGTTCTTTGACAGTCTGCCAACCCCCCTGCCGGTGTGCGCTTGTGCGCACACCGGAAGGGGGGGCCAGCGTTTCATAAAAGCCGATGGGAAATCAATTTGTGCTGATGCAAAGTGAAGAGTGAAAAGTTGAGGGATTCTGCAATTTGCCAATTGCAGAATGAAATGTATTTTGCACTTACATAACTCACACAGCAACCGCTTGTAGGGGTCGCTCTTATCCGCAGGATGCAAGCACGTTTCGCGCCGACAGC
>JAFRPC010000057.1 GCA_017429325.1 Oscillospiraceae bacterium
ATGGGGATTTGTATGATGGTCGCGATGGCAATCGGCCCGCCGTTCCTCCTCAATATACGGTGCTTTGCGGGCAGATTGCCCGCGCTACAAACAACTCGACAAATCCCGATTGTCAACTGTCAATCGCCACAGCTCGGAACTCCTCGCCGGTCTCGATGGGTTCCACCGCGCCTCGGGTCACGTCAATGACCCGGGCGGCGAATCCCTGGGCCCGGTCCGCGGGCAGCAGGACCCGGAGGCAGATGTCGGCGCTGTACTCGGTGTCGGCCACCACGCCGCCGAAGCGCTCCACCTCCTGCCGCAGCCGCTCGTAATAGCTGTAGGGCAAGATCAGCTCCAGCCGCTTCCAGAGCTGCTTCAGGGCCACCCCCGCCTCAGCCAGGGCATCCCGCGCCGCCCTGCCGTAGGCTCGGACCAGGCCGCCGGTTCCCAGCAGGGTGCCGCCGAAATAGCGGGTCACAACGCAGCAGACGTTCTCCACGCCGCTGCCCCGCAGCACCTCCAGCACCGGCATCCCCGCGGTGCCCTGGGGCTCGCCGTCGTCGGAATAGCGGGTGGGGCCGCCGTGGATAATATAGGCCCAGACGTTGTGGGTGGCGTCCCAGTGCTGCTGGCGCATGGCCTTGACCCAGAAAAGCGCGTCCTCCTCCGTCTCCGTGACCCAGATGCGGCCAATGAAACGGGACTTCTTTTCCACAAATTCCGATTCTGCGTCCTGCGCGGGGACTTTGTATGCTTCCATGATTGCACCTCTTCACTTATGTAGCGGCGCACAGCGTGCGCCGCTACAGCCGGTCCCGTGACGCACACTGTGCGCCGCTACGACCGGGGGATTTCGTACTGGGCCAGTCTGCCGTAGATTGTCTGGTCCACCTCGGCTTCGATCTCAATGCCCTCCGCAGTGTAATCCACCCGGAAGACCCGGGCCTTGTCATGCAGGGTCTCTACCTGGCCGCCCATGGAGTAGGGCAGCCGGAACACGGCCCGCCGGTGGCCCTTGCAGAGCTCCCGCTCCATCAGGGCAAAGAGGGCGTCGATGCCCTGGCCGGTCTTGGCGGATATGGACACGTTGTTCTGCCCCACGGGCAAGGCCTCGGGCTCCACCAGGTCCGCCTTGTTGTAGCAGCGCAGCACCGGGGTCTCCGGGTCCGCCAGCTGCCCGATGAGCCGGTCCACCACTTGAATGTGCTCCTCCCGCTCCGGGTCCGCGGCGTCGATGACGTGGATCAGCAGGTCGGCGTAGGACAGCTCCTCCAGGGTCGCCCGGAAAGCGTCCACCAGATGGTGGGGCAGCTTGGCGATGAAGCCCACCGTGTCGGAGAGCAGCACCGTCAGCTTGTCCGAGACCTGGAGCTGCCGGGTGGTGGTGTCCAGAGTGTCGAAGAGCCTGTCGTTGGCGGGGATGTCCGCCCCGGTGAGGCGGTTGAGCAGGGTGGACTTCCCGGTGTTGGTGTAGCCCACCAGGGCCGCCACGGGAACCTCGTTCTTCTGGCGGCGGCGGCGCTCCACGGCCCGGAGCTTCCGCACCTGCTCCAGCTCCTCCTCCAGCCGGTCGATCCGCGCCCGGATGTGGCGGCGGTCCGTCTCCAGCTTGGTCTCGCCGGGGCCCCGGGTGCCGATGCCGCCGCCCAGCCGGGACATGGACTTGCCCATGCCCGAGAGCTTGGGCAGCAGGTACTTGTACTGGGCCAGCTCCACCTGGAGGCGGCCCTCGGCGGTGCGGGCCCGCTGGGCGAAGATGTCCAGGATCAGGGCGCTGCGGTCCAGCACCGTGGCCTCGGTAATCTCCTCCAGGGCTCGGATCTGGCTGGGCGAGAGGTCGTTGTCAAAAATCACCATATCGGCCTCGTGGAGCTTCGCCAGCTCCCGGATCTCGGCGGCCTTGCCCTCCCCCACGAAGCTGTGAGGGTCCGGAGCGTGGCGATTTTGCAGGACCTTGGCGACGCATTTGCCCCCCGCCGTCTCCAGCAGGGCTTCCAGCTCGTCCAGGCTCTGCTCGGTCGCCTGTTCTTCTTTCTTGAAGCAGTCTGCGTTCAATCCGGCAAGGACTGCTCGTTCGATCTTGTGTTCTTCCATAGCTTCCTCCTTTGTCGGGAGATGCGCGTAGTCGGTACGCCCCTCATCCGGCGCTTCGCGCCACCTTCCCCCAAGGGGGAAGGCTTTCAAGGGGAAGGCAAGAAAAAAGCCCGCACCGAATACAGGTGCGGGCTTTGATTTCTTACTTCAGACCGTATTTCTTGTTGAAACGATCAACACGTCCACCGGTGTCAACCAGCTTCTGCTTGCCGGTGTAGAAAGGGTGGCACTTGGAGCAGATTTCAACCTTGATGTCCTTTTTGGTGGAGCCGGTCTCAATGATCTCGCCGCATGCGCATCTGATGGTCGTCTGTTGGTACTTGGGGTGGATACCTTCCTTCATTTCAGTTCACCTCTTTCTGGTATGGTAAAGGGCAGATTTGCCCCGTGATTTTGAATCAGCCCGCATATAATAGCACAGAGCCTTTGAAAAATCAAGTGTTTTTTTCAAGATTTTGCAGAAAATTTTTCGATCCGCGCAGCCCTCCGGGAAGCCCGGAAACGGGATTCAACAGCGGCGGACTCTCAAATCGGATTCAGCCCCCGGCGCTTCCGGGCCGGAGACCGCAAACAGGCCATAGAGGTCGGAGGCGCGGGTCTCCAGCGCATAGTAGTCCTCCCGAGTTTGCCACTTTAGGCAAGGACAAAAAGTGAAAAAAGTTAGGAATTGCAAGGAAAAAATCCTTGCTTTTTTGTTGCTTTTGTGGTATAATAAACAGGTACATAGGTACATCTTTTGTGCTTTGGAGGATAAT
>JAFRPC010000058.1 GCA_017429325.1 Oscillospiraceae bacterium
ATAGTTCTTCTCCGCATTGGCTTAACCGTTGGCTGCGAAACCTCGCGATTTCATGATAGCTGGGTGCAGGCGCTCCATCCAGCAGCCAGATATAATTCATATCCCGCTGGCAGCTGGTTCTGATTTTTCTGCTTGTATATATGTGTTCCATGTTGGCGTACATAACAACCTTTAACATGGTTCTTGGCTCAGTCGCAGGCTTCCGTCCAGTGTCCGAATACGCTCTGTACAGGGGTTCCAGATTCATCTCCTCTATGACTTGATCTAAGAGCCGTACACTGTCATCCGCAGGAATTTCCTTTTCTGCAAAAACTTCGTCAATTTTTACTTGCACATTCCGCGCGCATGTGCCATAATAGTTCTGCGGTAATGTTTTGTTCACACCAACATTTTACCACAAAAAAGACGCCGAGGATACTGCTTTTGCAGCCCTCGGCGTTCTTTTTTGTGAGACTGTTTTGCTACAGCCCCTTTTCTATGCTCATTTGACGCTTACCTTTCTGGGGCGTGATACTTATCCCTTCGCCTGCTTGATGGACAGGCCGATGCGCTTTTTCTTTTCATCCACCGTCAGGACCTTGACCTGGACCACGTCGCCCACGGACAGGACTTCGGAGGGATGCTTCACGTAGCGGTCCGCGATCTCCGAGATGTGGACCAGTCCGTCCTGGTGGACGCCGATATCCACAAAGGCGCCGAAATCGATGACGTTGCGGACCGTGCCGGAGAGGACCATGCCGGGCTTGAGGTCCTTCAGCTCCAGCACGTCGGTGCGGAGGATGGGCTGGGGCAGGCTGTCCCGCAGGTCCCGGCCCGGCTTTTGCAGCTCCGCCACCACGTCCCGCAGGGTGGGCAGACCGACGCCCAGGGCGTCGGCGGCCTTGCTCTCGCCGTAGGCGCGGAGCTCGGCGGCAAGGCCGTCCAGCTTCCGGGCCGTCACGTCCGCCAGGCTGTGGCCGGTCAGGGCCAGCAGGCCCTTGGCGGCCTCGTAGGATTCGGGGTGGACTGCCGTGTTGTCCAGGATGTTCCGGCTCTCGGGCACCCGGAGGAAGCCAGCGCACTGTTCAAAGGCCTTGGGTCCTAACTTCGGGACCTTCTTGAGCTGGGCCCGGGAGGCAAAGGCCCCGTTTTCCTCCCGATAGGTCACGATGTTTTTCGCCGTGGCCGCCGTCAGACCGGAGACCCGCTGCAGCAGGGAGGGGGAGGCAGTGTTCAGGTCCACGCCCACGGCGTTGACGCAGTCCTCCACCACCCCGTCCAGGGCGGCGTCCAGCTGCTTCGGGGGCATGTCGTGCTGATATTGGCCCACGCCGATGGCCTTGGGCTCGATCTTCACCAGCTCCGCCAGGGGGTCCTGAAGGCGGCGGGCGATGGAGACGGCAGAGCGGAGATTCACGTCAAACTGGGGGAACTCCTTGGCGGCCAGCTCCGAGGCGGAGTAGACCGAAGCGCCTGCCTCGGAGACGATCATATAGCTGAGGCGTCGGCCCGCCTCCTTCTCCTGCCGGATCAGCTCGACGGTCATCTGCTCGGTTTCCCGGCTGGCGGTGCCGTTGCCGATGGCGATGTGCTCCACGCCATAGCGCCGGACCAGGCGGGAGAGGGCGGCAATGGCCTCGGCCTTCTGCCGCTCGCCGTAGGTGGGGTAGACCACGGCGGTGTCCAGCACCTTGCCGGTGGGGTCCACCACCGCCACCTTGCAGCCCATGCGATAGCCGGGGTCCAGGCCCATCGTCACCTTGCCCTTGACGGGGGGCTGCATCAGCAGGGGCCGCAGATTCAGGGCGAACTGGCCGATGGCGCCGTCACAGGCCTTCTCTGTGAGCTCCGAGCGCAGCTCCCGCTCGATGGAGGGGAAGATCAGCCTATCGTAGGCGTCCCGGGCGGCGGCCATGACGAACTCCGTGGCAGGACTGCCGTATTTCACCGACGCCCGATAGACGGTCTGCATCGCCAGCATCTCGTTCAGGGAGACGGAGACCCTCAGGAACTTCTCCTTTTCGCCCCGGTTGATGGCCAGGACCTGATAGCCCTGGAGCTTCGTCACCGGCTGGGTGAAGTCGTAGTAGAGGGCGTAGACCGAATCCTCCTCCGAGGCGGCCTCGGTGTGGAGCACCGCCTTCTCCTGCATCAGCCGCCGCAGGGCCTTCCGCAGCTCGGCATTGTCGGAGATCCACTCGGCGATGATGTCCGAGGCGCCTGCCAGGGCGGCCTCCACGGTCTCGACGCCCTTCTCCGGGTCGAGGCAGTCCGCCGCGGCAGCCTCGGGGCGGGGGCAGTCCTTCTCCTGGGCGAAGAGCAGAGCCGCCAGAGGCTCCAGGCCCTTCTCCCGGGCCACGGTGGCGCGGGTGCGGCGCTTCTGCTTGTAGGGCCGGTAGAGATCCTCCAGCTCCGCCAGGGTCGTGCAGGCGCCCAGAGCGGCGCGAAGCTCCTCCGTCAGCTTGCCCTGGGCTTCGATGGCCTTTTCCACGGCCTGGCGGCGCTCCTCCAGACCCCGGAGGTATTGCAGCCGGGTCTCCAGGCTGCGCAGTGCCGTGTCGTCCATGGAGCCGTGAAGCTCCTTGCGGTAGCGGGCGATGAAGGGGATGGTGTTGCCCTCGTCCAGCAGGGTGACGACGTTTTCAATGTGCTTGGGGTCGCGGCCCAGCTCCCGGGCCAGGGTTTCAATGATGTTCATAGCAGACCTTCCTCTCGGGGTTTTCTTCGTCAATGTGAGAGGATTATAGCACAGAACCGGAGCTTTTGCAATCCCCGCGTCGCAGACCGGGCCTTGACATTCCTCCCGAGTTTGCCACTTTAGGCAAGGACAAAAAGTGAAAAAAGTTAGGAATTGCAAGGAAAAAATCCTTGCTTTTTTGTTGCTTTTGTGGTATAATAAACAGGTACATAGGTACATCTTTTGTGCTTTGGAGGATAAT
>JAFRPC010000011.1 GCA_017429325.1 Oscillospiraceae bacterium
CCGAAAGGAGTAAGGCACGTCGTAGACGATGACGTTGATAGGTCGGAGGTGCAAGCGCGGCAACGCGTTTAGCTGACCGATACTAATATGCCGAGGGCTTGACCTATAAAATGCAGGCTCAAATGACCTTTGATAAAACATAATTGCCAAGGCTGTGTTCAGTTTTCAGGATACAATCCTGAGAGGCCCCGCTGTAGGGGCGGTCATTGACCGCCCGCAAAACGGAAAGCCTCAACAAAGTTGGTATTGATTGGCCTGAGGGTCCACCTGTTCCCATCCCGAACACAGTAGTTAAGCTCAGGTTCGTCGAAGATAGTATGCGGGTGACTGCATGTGAAAATAGATAATGCCAACATAAACCTTCGACCGAAAGGTCGGAGGTTTTCTTTTATTGTCGATTTGCACAAGAAAACCAGGGCATTTTCTCCGCCGCCTTAGCGGACAGAAAGCGGAAAAGCGCTTGTCCCCAATGGCGTTTTGTGATACAATAATGCCACTGATGAGCCGCACAGGCTTTGAGGAAAAAATGAAAAAGGAGACTTGCAGTATGAAGAAAACACTCACCAAACGGCTTCTGGCTTTGCTTCTGACGCTGGCGATGGTCCTGTCTGTGCTGCCTGGGGTCTTTGCGGAGGAACCGCAGCCCGAGCAGAGTGACGAGATCATCGTTCTGTACACCAACGACGTACACTGCGGCGTAAAGCAGGACGATGCTTCGATCGGCATTGCCGGTCTTGCAAAGATTCAGAACGAGCTGAAAGCCACGCACGAACACGTGACCCTGGTGGACAACGGCGACTTTGTCCAGGGCGAGCTGATCGGCACCATTTCCAAGGGCGAATACATGGTCGAAATCATGAACTATCTGGGCTACGATTACGTCACCTTTGGCAACCATGAGTTCGACTACGGTATCACACAGCTCAAGAAGCTGGTGGACATGGCGGAGGTTCAGTATCTGAGCTGCAACTTCCAGTACATCGGCGAGGGCGAAAATCCCGACGCGATAGACGTGCCGGGCTACGTCGTCAAGGATTACGACGGCTTGAAGGTCGGCTACGTGGGCATCACCACCCCCGAGTCCCTGGTCAAGTCCACCCCGGTTTACTTCCAGGACGAGGACGGCAACTGGATCTACAGCTTCTGCAACGATGATACCGGCGAGGCCCTGTACGAGGCGGTCCAGACCGCGGTAGACGCTGCCCGTGACGAGGGCGCCACGGTGGTCGTGGCCCTGGCCCACCTGGGCATCGACGAGCAGAGCGCTCCCTGGCGCTCCACCGATGTGATCGCCAACACCACCGGCATCGACGTGGTGCTGGACGGCCACTCCCACAGCACCATTGCCAAGCAGGAGGTCGAGAACAAGGACGGCGAGCTCGTTCTGCTCTCCTCCACCGGCACCAAGCTGGCCAACATCGGCAAGCTGACCATCACCCCCGAAGGCAAGGTGGACACCGAGCTCATCACCAGAGCCGACGTGGACGGCGTGGACCCCGACGCCCAGGCCTTCTTAGAGGGCATCGAGGCGGAGTTCGAGGAGCTCAAGCAGCAGGTCGTAGCCCACGTGGACTATGACCTCCTGACCACCGACCCCGAGACCAACGCCAGAATGGTCCGTATGCGGGAGACCAACTTAGGCGACGTGTGCGCCGACGCCTACCGGACGATCCTGGACGCGGACATCGCCTTTGTCAACGGCGGCGGCGTCCGGGCGAACATTCCCGCCGGCGATGTCACCTATGAGCAGATCATCAGCGTCCATCCCTACGGCAATATGGCCTGCAAGGTGGAAGCTACCGGTCAGCAGATCCTGGACGCCCTGGAAATGGCTTCCCGGAACGTGACAATCAAGGAGGACGGCAGCCTCTCCGGCGAGAACGGCGGCTTCCTCCAGGTCTCCGGCCTGAAGTATAAAATCGACACCAGCATTGACTCCACCGTCGTGGTGGACGACGCCAAGATGTTTGTGGAGGTCGCCGGGGAGCGCCGGGTCAAGGACGTGCAGGTCCTGGGGAAGGACGGCAGCTATGAGCCCATCGACCCCGAGGCCACCTACACCCTGGCTTCTCACAACTACATGCTCAAGCAGTCCGGCGACGGCATCAACATGTTCAAGGACAACGTGATCCTGCTGGACGAGGTCAAGGTGGACAACCAGGTCCTCATTGAGTACATGACCTCTGCGGAATTTGCCGCCCACGACTACTCCAACTGGGAGGGCGAGGGCCGTATCAAGGTCTTCAACTCCACAGCACTGGTGGGCAAAACCATCATCCTCCATACCAACGACACCCACGGCGCTCTGATGGGCTTTGCCCAGGTGGCCCAGGTCAAGGCAGACCTGGAGGAGCAAGGCGCCAGCGTGATCCTGGTGGACGCCGGCGACTTCAGCCAGGGCACCACCTACGTTTCCACCAACAAGGGTGCGGCGGCCATCACCATGATGAACGCTGCAGGCTATGACTTTGTCACCTTAGGCAACCATGAGTTCGACTTTGGCTACGCCCAGCTCATGGAGAACCTGGACAAGGCGAACTTTGCCGCCCTCTGCGCCGACGTCTTCAACAAGGAGACCGGAGACCCCATCCTGGGGCCCTACGCCACGATCATGCTCCCCGCTGATGCGGAGGACGGACTGAAGATCGGCCTCATCGGCATGGAGACCCCCGAGACCCAGACCAAGGTCAACCCCGGCCTCATCAGCGAGCTGGAGTTCGGCACCCTGGAAAACGGCAAGTTTATCCAAAGCTTCCAGAACGCTGTGAACGCGCTGGAGGAAGACAACGCGGATCTCATCATCGGCCTGGTCCACTTAGGCGTAGACGCCGAATCCGAGCCCTACCGCTCCACCGACCTCTACGCGCAGTTTGCCGAGCGTGTGGACTTCCTGATCGACGGCCACTCCCACACCGTCATGACCGCCGGCCCCAACGGCGAGCCCATCCAGTCCACCGGCACCAAGGCCAGCAAGACGGCTCTGATGAACGTGGGCTGCATCGTCATTGACAACGAGACCAAGACCATTGAGGACAACTATCTGATCCCCCTGGGCGAAAAAGCGCCCGTGGATCCCGAGGTGGCCGCTGTGGCCCAGGAGATCATGGACGCTGTGGACGCTGAGTACGGCGCGGTCTTTGCCGAATCCGCCGTGGAACTCAACGGCGACAAGGCCCCCGGCAACCGCAACATGGAGACCAACCTGGGCGACCTCATCACCGACGCCCTGCGCTGGAGCGTCATGAAGGATATGGACGCCGAGACCTTAGGCGTGCCCGAGGAGAACGTGGTCGCCATCACCAACGGCGGCGGCATCCGCGCTTGGATCCACAAGGGCGATGTGACCATGAACGACATCAACACTGTGCTGCCCTTCGGCAACACCGTGGCTGTGGTCTACGTCACCGGTGCGGAGCTGCTGGAAGCCCTGGAGGCCTCCACCTACTGCACGCCCACCGCTGTGGGCGGCTTCCCCCAGATCAGCGGCATGAACATCACCATTGACACGAAGAAGAGCTTCGACCAGGGCGAGCTCTATCCCGGCTCCACCTACCATCAGCCCAATTCGATCCGCCGTGTCACCATCGACGACATCAACGGACAGGAATTTGACCCCGAGGCCACCTACGCCGTGATCACCAACAACTTCTGCGCCGCCGGCGGCGACACCTACTATGCCTTTGCCGCGGCCAGCCGCCAGTTCGACACCGGCATTCCCATGGACGAGGCCCTGATGGAGTTCATCAAGGATCCCACTTTCATGAATGGCTACATCAGCGACTACTATGCCGAGCCCCAGGGCCGCATCACCCTCAAGAACGGCTTTGAGGACGTGCAGAATCCCGACAAGTACTATTACACCCCTGTCTACTGGGCCTATGACCACGAGCCGCAGATCACCGCCGGCACCGACGAGACCCACTTCAGCCCGAAGGCCGAATGCAACCGCGGCCAGGTCGTCACCTTCATCTGGCGCGCCATGGGCAAACCGGAAGCCGACATGACCAACAACCCCTTCGTGGACCTGAAGGAGACCGCCTCCTACTACGAGGCCGTCCTGTGGGCCTACCAGAACGGCATTACCTCCGGCATTGACGAGACCCATTTCGGACCTAAGCAGACCTGCACCAGAGGCCAGGTCGTCACCTTCCTGTGGAACGCCATGGGCAATCCCGAGCCCAAGGACAGGACCAATCCCTTCGAGGATGCGGTGGAGGGCAAGTTCTATTACGAGGCGATGCTGTGGGCCTACTACAACGGCATCACCGCCGGGAAGGACGAGACCCATTTTGACCCCAAGGGCATCTGCAACCGCGGCGAGGTCGTGAGCTTCCTCTATCGGACCTTCACCGCTGAGCCCGAGGAGATCGACTTTGAGTTCCTGGTGACATCTGACCTCCACGGCCAGATCTTTGCCACCGACTACACCAAGCCCTATGCCCAGTCCGGCACCTACAGCCGCGGCCTGACCCGCGTGTCCACCTACATCAAGGAGCAGAAGGAGCTCTACGGCGACAACGTCTATGTGGTGGACATGGGCGACACCTTCCAGGGCGCTCCCCTGACCTACTACTACGCCTTCAACAAGCCCGAGGAAAAGGACCCCGCCATTCTGGCCTTCCGCTCCATCGGCTACGATATGTGGCTGGTGGGCAACCACGAGTTCAACTACGGCCTGGAGATCCTGAACCGCCAGATGGCCTACGCCGTCTCCGAGGGCGACGAGAACGAGAAGCAGCTCACCATCTGCCTGGCCAACTACCTGAAGGCCGAGACCAACAACGATGAGAGCAAGGACTGGGCCACCTGGAAGGACTACGAGCCCTACGTCATCAAGGACTTTAACGGCATCAAGGTGGCTGTCATCGGCTTCGGCAACCCCAACGTCCCCAAGTGGGACGTGCCCGCCAACTGGGAGGGCATCTACTTTGCCAACATCGTGGAGACCTACAAGCACTACGAGGCCGAGATGCTGGAGCAGGCCGACATGATCGTGGTCGTGGCCCACAGCGGCATTGATTCCGACCCGGGCTCCGACTTCATCAGGCAGCTGGTCAATGAGACCAATACCATTGCCTTCGCCTTCTCCGGCCACGAGCACAGGAACGCCGTCACCGTCACCCAGAACGCCGACGGCAAGGATGTGCCCATCCTCTCCCCCTACACCAAGGCCCGTGCCATTGCGCAGGTCAAGGTCCATGCGGTGTTGGATGACGTCAGAGGCACCCTCGAGACCACCATTGCCCCCGAGATCAAGAACATGGAGAACTATCCCATCGACGAGGAGCTGGCGGCCCTGCTGCAGCCCTACGAGACCGAGACCTGGGAGGACTATATGCTCCAGCCCATCGGCCAGGCGCTGGGCGACTATCCGGCTGCCGACCTGGGCACCGCCCCCTCCGCCTTCATGGACCTGGTCAACACCGTGCAGACCTGGGGCGCCTATGACCGCGGCGGCGTCAACACCCCCGACAACCCCAAGGACGACACCCCCGCCATGCTGTCCATTTCCGCCCCGCTGACCTCCGGCAGCAACGCCAACCTGATCTCCGAGGGCCCCATTGTCCTGGGCGACATGTTCGGCCTCTACCGCTTCGAGAACTGGTTCTACCAGATCACCATGAGCGGCGAGGAAGTCCACCAGTGGCTGGAGTTCGCTGCCACCAAGATCCGAGTGGACGGCGAAGGCAAGCCCTACGTCACCTCCGGCGACCTGACCTACTACGACGTGATCATGGGCGACGGCTTCCACTATGAGATCGACGTCAGCCAGCCCGAGGGCGAGCGCGTCGTCGTGATGACCTACAACGGGGAGAAGGTCGCGGAAGACCAGGAATTCACCGTGGTGGTCAACAACTACCGCTACAACGGCGGCGGCAACTACGTGAAGTGGCTCAACGACCACGGCTGTGAGTTCGTCGCCAACGACCCCGACCGCGTTATCTACTCCACCCAGTTCGACATGCTCCAGGGCGAGGACGAGGGCCAGGCCCGCGCTCTGCTGGTCTCCTACATCAAGGAGCAGACCGCTGAAAACGGCGGCATCACCCCCTTCATCACCTCCACCTGGGTCGTCCGCAACGGCGAGGAGCCCGAGGAACCCGAAGAACCCGCCTTTGTCAAGGTCACGGAGGCTCCCGAGGACTGGACCAAGGACACCTACATCCTGGTCTACGAGGTCGATGCGGAGAACGGCAAGGTCTTCAACGGCGCTGACGCCAAGGAAGGCGGCAGCTATGACGCAGTTGCCATCGCCGACGGCGTGATCGCCTACGACGAAGCGCTCTTTACCGTCACCTTTGAGATCATGGACGGCGGCTATGCCATTCATACTGACAACGGCTATATGGGCAATGTGGGCTCCGGCAACGGCGTCACCACCGCCAACGGTACGGAGCTCCTGAACACCCTGAGCTTCAGCGAAGACGGGATCCTGCTGATCAGCAACAGCCGGTATTTCCGCTTCAACACGGCCAGCGGCAATGACCGTTTCCGCTACTTCAATCAGAATAGCTCCAACGACAAATATCCGCTTCCCGCCATCTATGTTCTGGTAAACGCCGACTGATCCGGGACAACAAGGGGCCGCTGCTTCGGCAGCGGCCCCGTTTTTTGAATCGTTATGAAAAGATCGCCAGCAGCGCCTGTAGCGCCGGCAATTTGCCGGCAAACTCCTGCGAACGTTCGGAATAGCCGGCAGATTGCCGGCGCTACGATATTGCGCGGAGAATTCCGATTCGCTTCTCATTGGAAGATGGAGAGGAGGGCCCGGAGCCAGATCTGGCCGAAGCTCAGCCGGGGGACGGCCTCGGCGGCGGCGAGGGGGAGCTCCGCCAGGACCTCGTCTCCGGCCTTGACCCGGAGCGTCCCCAGCCGCTGCCCGGCCTCCACGGGAGCCTCCACGCGCTCTTCCAACTCCAGCTCCCGGGTGACGGAGGCGGCCTGCTGCTTTTCGATCAGCAGCGGCGCGGCGCCCTCCGGGGCAACGGTCACGGTCTCCGCCGTCCCCAGGACCACGGGGACCGGGGACAGCGCCACGCCCTCCAGGGGCTCCGCCAGGGCGAAGTTGGCAAAGCCCCAGTTCAGCAGGGCCTTGGCGTCCTCGAAGCGGTGGGAGGAGGAGTCGTCCCCCAGCACCACGGCGATCAGCTCGATGCCGTTCCGTTTGGCCGAGGCCGAGAGGCAGTGTCCGGCCCGGGAGGTATAGCCGGTCTTCAGCCCCGTGGTGCCCTCGTAGAAGCGGACCAGCTTGTTGGTGTTGGACAGGCCGAAGGCCCCGTCCCGCACCGTATCCATCCAGATGGTGGTGTAGCGGCGGATGGCGTCGTGCTTCAGCAGCTCCCGGGACATGAGGGCTACATCCCGGGCGGTGGTCAGGTGCTCCCGGGCCTCCGGCTCGTCGTCCAGGCCGGTGCAGTTGACAAAGTGGGTGTGCTCCATGCCCAGCTCCGCCGCCCGGGCGTTCATCTGCCCCACGAAGGCGGTCTCGCTTCCGGCTACGTGCTCCGCCAGGGCCGCTGCGCAGTCGTTAGCGGAGCTTACCACCACGGATTTCAGCATCTCGTCCATGGAGAGCTGCTCGCCCTCCTCCAGATAGATCTGGCTGCCCCCCTTGCCCGCCGCCGCGGCGGAGGCCGTCACCCGGTCCTCCCAGCCGATGGTCCCGGCGTCCAGGGCCTCCATCACCAGAAGCAGGGTCATGACCTTGGTGACGGAGGCGGGCTCCCGCCGCTCGTCGGCATTTTTTTCATAGAGGACCGTTCCCGTGGCCGCGTCCATGAGAATGGCCGAGGGGGCGTGGATGGGCACGGCCTCCGCCGGAGCCGCCGTGGGCAGGGTGCTGAGGGTCAGGGTCAGGGTCAGAAGCAGGCTGAGCAGGTTTCGCATGGCAATCCCTCCGGTTGTTCGTCTGCCGCAAGTCTATGGCGGCCCAGGAGAAAATAGAACGAAAAAATACGACGCTTCCGGGCGGAAGCGTCGTATCTATTTCAAATTCATTATCGGTGGACGTACATCCGGGTCGGCTCCGGCTCGCCGTCCCCCTGGACCATGCAGAAGAACTCCCAGCCATAGCGCTCGTAGAAGCCCGTGTGGTCCGTGACGAGATAGAGCGGGGAGATCCCCCTGGTCCGCATCCCCGCCACGGCCAGGTCCAGCAGTCGCCCGGCAATGCCCAGGCAGCGGCGGTCGGGCTCGGTGTAGACGGCGCAGACATTGGGGCTCAGGTCCTTCCGGTCATGGAAGTCGTTCTCGATGACGCCCAGGCCGCCCACGATGCGGGAACCCTCCAGGCAGAGATACCAATCGTAGGGCGTCCGGTCGGCCAGGCAGTCCTCCATGCAGTCCAGATAGGCCTGGGTGGGGACGCCCCATTTGTCGTGGAACCAGGCCGCGACCGTATCTTTAAGCTCCGGGCGCTCCCGCAGGCTGAGATAGAGGAAATTCGGTTCTGTTTGCGTGTTTTGCATCGGTCATGCTCCTTTCGGACGATCATTCCAGGTGATAATAGCGGTAGAGGATAGTGACAGCCTGGCCGCGGGTGCAGGCTTGGTTGGGGGCGAAGCTGGTCTCCGAGACGCCGGAGACGATGCCGTGCTGGGCCGCCCACTTGACGGCCTTGTAATAGTAGGCGCCGGAGACCAAATCGGCAAAGGGAAGGCCCCCGGAGGCCGGTGCCGGGCTGCCCTCGGCCCGCCAGAGGAAGCTGACGACCTGAGCCCGGGTGCAGACCTGCTTCGGGGAGAAGGTAGTGTCGGTGGTGCCGGAGGTGATGCCCTGCTCCACGGCCCAGAGGACGGCCTTGGTATAGTAGGCGTCGGCGGGCACGTCGGTGAAGGGGCAGTCCTCGGAGACTGGCTTCGGACAGCCTGCGGCCCGCCAGAGGAAGGTCATGAGCTGGGCCCGGGAGCAGGCCTCGTCGGGGGAGAAGCTGTCCTCGGAGGTACCTGCGGCGACGCCGTTGTTGACGGCCCAGGCCACGGGAGCGGCATAGTAGGCGGTGGGCGTCACATCGCCCCAGGGCAGCTCCGCGCCGTCCGCTTCATAGTCAGTCTGGCCGCAGCGGGTGCAGACGCCCTCCACGAAGTCGTGACCTAAGGCAGGCAGCTCCCGGTATTGCGCCAAATAGCCGCAGGCGCAGGCTTCCGCGGAATAGCCGACGGCGGTGCAGGAGGGCTCCCGGCTGACCGCGGTCCAGTGGCCCTCCGGGCCCGATGTGTTGAAGTGGATACGCTGGGCGTTGACTGCGGCATTCGCTGGCCGCAGAGCCGCCCAGGCCGTGCTGCTGCCGCCGAAGTAGAGGTCCTCAATCGGGCATTCAGAGAAACAGTTGATGGCCATGCGGGACAGGCTTGCGGGCAGCACGACGGTGGTCAGGCTGGTGCAGTGGGAAAAATTGCTGCTGCCCAGGGTTTCGAGGCCTTCTTCGGCGATGAAGCTGCAAAGGCCTGTGTCGTCGTAAAACGCCATATATCCGATTTCCGTTACGCTGCCTGGGATCCGGATGGACGACAGGGAAGTACAGTTGGAAAAAGCCACGGCCTTGATTTCGGTCAAGCCGTCTGGCAGGGAGACAGCCCGCAGCTTTTCGCAGCCGTAGAAAGCCGCAACGCCGATCCGCAGCAGGCTGTCCGGCAGTGTGACGGAGCGCAGATTGATACAGTCATCAAATGCGCAGTAGGGGATCTCCGTGATGCCCTCGGGAATCGTGACGGCGGTCAGGCTCAGGCAGTCCTCAAAGGCGCATTCGGCCAATGCACTGACATCGGCGGGGACCACAAAGGCGCCTATGCCGCTCTTTGCGAGGGGGCAGCGCACCAGGGTGGTCTTTCCGCTCCGGGTGGCGTAGAGGATGCCGTCGCTGCCGACCCAGAAGACGGGGTTGTCCGGGTGGACGGAGAAGGACGACAAATCCGCACAGCTGCAAAAGGCGTGCCTGCTGATCTCTGTCACCCCGGCGGGGATTTCGAGGGAGCGCAGGCCGCTCCAGGCAAAGACAAAGCCCGGGAGCTCCGTGACCCCCTGGGGGAGCGTGAGGGAGCGCAGAGCTTCACAGTTTTGAAAAGCGCTGCTTCCGAGAGTGCGCAGGCCTTCTGAAAGCTCCACAGAGCTGAGATGCTTGCAGAACTGAAATGCGGATTCTCCAATGGACTGCACGCTGTCCGCAAGGCTCACGGCGGTCAGCTCGCCGCAGTCAGAAAAGGCGTAATCGCCTATGCCGGTGACGCCGGGTTCAACGATCAGCGTTTCGATCAGGTCGATGTACGGCGCCCAGGGCATGATGAGCGCGGGGGTGGATCCATAAAAGGCATTATCCTCCTCGGCAGACATCATTTCCCCGACGCCGGTGATGCGCATCACGCCGGTGTTGGGGTCCAGTCGCCAGACCAGATTTCCGCCCTGGGCTCCGCAGTCTCCCGTGAGCTCATAATCCCTCGCGCCGCAGCGGGTGCAGACGCCGTCCACAAAATCGTGGCCCAGGGCCGGGGTGATCTCGCCGAGCACATAGCCGCAGGGGCAGCTCAGGCCCACCACGCCGTCGGAGGTGCAGGTGGGGGCGGTGTCTCGTTCCGTCCAGTGTTCTGAAATACTGTTCCAGCCTAAGAAATGCACGCGCTCCGCCCCGAGCTCTTCGATCCCGGAGTTGTCCAGGATCCAGTCCAAGGTCGCCAGGTCAAAGCTGCAATAAAAATCCTGGAGCGGGCAGTCCGCAAAGGCGGTGGGGTGGATGGTGTCGGGGTCTCCGTAAATGAGAACGGTCTCCAGATGGGTGCAGCCATAGAAGGCGTCCTCGCAGACGGCAGCGATGTTGGCCAGCTGAACGGTGGTAATCTGCTCCCGATAGGGGTACCAGGGCATTTCATAGTGCCCGCTTTCCTCGTTCCATTCGCCCAGCGGCATGTCGTCGCAGTCGGGCGTGAAGAGATAGAGCCAGCCTTCTTCATCCAGGCTCCACTCCAGCGTGGAGCACCAGATCCCTTCGGCAACGATCTCCCCCTCCGCCCGGGCGGGGAGGGAGGCGGCGGGCAGCAGGGAGAGCAGCAGCAGGGCTGCCAGCAACAGGGATAAGATTCTTTTTTTCATGGGAAGCTCCTTTCATTTATGTCATGTGATAATAGCGGTAGAGGAGGGTGACGGCCTGGCCGCGGGTGCAGGCCTGGTTGGGGGCGAAGCTGGTCTCCGAGACGCCGGAGACGATGCCCTGCTGGGCCGCCCACTTGACGGCCTTGTAATAGTAGGCGCCGGAGACCAAATCGGTAAAGGGAAGGCCCCCGGAGGCCGGTGCCGGGCTGCCCTCGGCCCGCCAGAGGAAGGTGACGGTCTGGGCGCGGGTGCAGACCTGCTTCGGGGAGAAGGTAGTGTCGGTGGTGCCGGAGGTGATGCCCTGCTCCACGGCCCAGAGGACGGCCTTGGTATAGTAGGCGTCGGCTGGAACGTCGGTGAAGGGGCAGTCCTGCGAGACAGGCTCCGGGCAGCCCTCGGCCCGCCAGAGGAAGGTCATGAGCTGGGCCCGGGAGCAGGCCTCGTCGGGGGAGAAGCTGTCCGCGGAGGTGCCCGCGGCGACGCCGTTGTTCAGGGCCCAGGCCACCGATTCGGCGTAATAGGCGGTCTCCGGCACGTCGCCGAAGGGCAGCTCCGCGCCGTCCGCTTCATAGTCAGTCTGCCCGCAGCGGGTGCAGACGCCCTCCACGAAGTCGTGGCCTAAAGCGGGCATCGTCACATGTGTCTGTGCAAATCCGCAGGGACAGCTCATATCCTGATACCCGACAGTCGTACAGGCAGGCGCTTTGCTGACCTGACCGGTCCAATGGCTTTCCGGGTCCGTGACGCCAAAGTGGATACGCTGGGCGTTGACTGAGGCGTTTGTGGGATCCAGAGCCGCCCAGGTCTCGCTGTCGCCGCCGAAGTAGAGATCCTCAAGCGGACAGTTCCAGAATGTACAATAGCCGATGCCGGTCAAACCTGCGGGAAGCACCACGGACTTTAGGTTTTCACAAAATTTGAACGCTTCGTCCCCAATGGACTGCAAACCCTCCGGGAGCGCCGCGGAGCTGAGGCGATTGCAATAGAAAAACGCACCAGTTCCAATGGACTGCAAGCTATCCGGAAAGGTCACGGAGCTCAGAGGAGTATAAGATTGCGTCGCCTGCTTCTCAGCAAACGAAAAGAGATCATGGGGTGCGGTGTTCGGGTCATAACAACGGGCAAACGCATAAGCTCCAATGGACTGCAAGCCCTCCGGGAGCACCACGGAGTGCAGATTAAAACAACAGGAAAAAGCATTTTCCCCAATAGACTGCAAGCCCTCCGGAAACACCACAGAGCGCAGATGATTGCAATCGTAAAACGCATAATTCTCGATGGACGTCAGGCCCTCCGGGAGTACCACGGAAGGAAGCGTATGACAACAGAAAAACGCATGGTCCCCAAGAGACTGCAAGCCCGCCGGAAGCGCCACGGAGCTCAGATTCTCGCAGTAGGCAAACGCATAATTCCCGATGGACGTCAGGCCCTCCGGGAGCAGTACGGAGCTCAGATTTTTGCAGTCGTAAAACACATAATTCCCGATAGAGTTCAGGCCCTCCCGGAGCAGCACGGAGCTCAGATTCTCGCAGTCGTAAAACGCATAATTCCCGATGGAGTTCAGGCCCTCCGGGCACGTCAAAGAGCTCAGACTATAACAATTGTCAAACGCATGATCCCCAATGGACTGCAAGCCCTCCGAAAAGACCGCGGAGGCAAGTCTGGTACAGGAACGGAACGTCCCCTCGGGCAGCTCCGTGATGTTCTCCGGAACCGTGACAGTATCCAGTTTTCGGCAAGTATCGAAGGCGCATATTTCGAGCCGGTTGACGGTGGGCGAAATCGCATAGTTGCCGAGTCCCTCCAACGCGGGCGGGCAGCGCACCAGAACTTTCTCCCCGTCCACAGAAGCGTAAAGAATGCCGTCCTCGCCGACCCAGTAGACAGGATTGTCCGGGTGTACCGTAAAGGAAGCCAAATTACTACAGCCTTCAAAGGTATGTCCGTCGATCTCCGTGAGGCTGGCAGGGATGGAGAATGAGGTCAGGCCACTGTTGCGAAATACGCCGTGAAGCGCTGTAATCCCCTCGGGAAGGTTGACGGAGCGAAGACGGCTGCACCCACAAAACGCAGAATCCCCAATGGACTGCAAGCCTTCCGGAAGCACGACGGACTTCAATTCTTCACAATTGTAAAACGCAAAATCCCCAAAGGACTGCAAGCTTTCCGGAAGCACGACGGAGGTCAGACCAGAAGCGCGAAACGCATAATCCCCAATGGTTTGCAAGCCCTCCGGGAGCACCACGGAACCCAGATAACTATAGCAAAACGCAGAATCCCCAATGGACTGCAAGCCCTCCGGGAACACCGTGGAGCGCAGAGCAAAACAATCGTAGAACGCAGAATTTCCAATGGACTGCAAGCCCTCCGGGAACACTGCGGAACTTAGATACCAACAATAGTAAAACGCATAATTTCCAATGGATCGCAAGCCATCCGGGAACGTCACGGAGCGCAGAGCAGGATAGCCCCGAAAGGCGTCCTCGCAAACAGAAGTGATATTGTACAGCTCTGCTGCGGTAATTCGGCTTCGGTAGGGATACCAGGGCATTTCATGCTGCCCGGTATCTTCGTTCCATGTGCCTTCAGGCATCTCTTGTCCGTTGCCGTTGATAGAAAGGCGGCCTTCGTTGTTCAGGCTCCATTCCAGCGTAGAACCCCAGGTTCCTCTGGCAATGATTTCGCTCCCCGCCCGGGCGGGGAGGGAGGCGGCGGGCAGCAGGGAGAGCAGCAGCAGGGCTGCCAGCAGCAGGGATAAGATTCTTTTTTTCATGGGAAGCTCCTTTCTGCTTCGGTCATGGGTTGGTGTTGGATAATCGTATATACAGCATATAAAAACAGAAAGGCTGCGCACTCGCGCAGCCTTTGTTTACCGATAGAGGACCCGCAGGCCCTTTGCAAACAGGGGATTCATCTCGGCTGTCACCTTGTCGCCCACAGTGCAGTCGATGCCCGTCACGTCCACCACCGCGTGGACCATGCCCACGTGGCCGAGGACGCGGCACTTCTGCCCGTTGACAGTGACAAGGATCTTCCTGCGGAGGAAGAGGTTTTTGACATGGTGCAGAATGCCCCGCAGGCTGTCGCGGATGCGGAAGAGGTCGTTCTCCCGCTGGGTGGCGAAGCCGTTGTACCAGCCCAGGCCGATGACTGCGATGCGGGTCGCCTGCTTGGCCCGGTAGCCCGCGGCATAGCCGACGGTCTGGCCCTTGGGGATCCAGCGCAGCTCCTCCACGGTACACTCGGCGTAGCCGATCTTGTTCAGACCCAGCTTCTCCTTGAAGCTCAGCCGCCCCAGGAAGGCGGAGCCCACCCGCACGGCGTCCAGGTGCATCTCCGGGTGCCGGACGAAGGCGTGGGAATTGCAGCAGTGGACCATGCCGGGGTCGTGTCCGGCCTCCCGGATCCGCTCCACCAGGGCGGTGAACTGCTCGAACTGCTGCCGGGTGGCCTTCTCGTTGGAGAAGGCGCTGTGGAAGTGGGTGAAGATGCCCTCCACCTTCAGATTTTTCATATACTCGAAGACGGAGATCAGCTTGTCAAAGTCGTCGGGCAGGAAGCCGTAGCGGCCCATGCCCGTATCGACGGCGATGTGGACCCTGGCAGAGGCCGCCCGCTCGGCAGCAATGCCGTTGATGGTCACGGCGGTCTCATAGCAGCCCACGGTGAGAATGACGCCTAAGTCCATCAGGGTGTTTATCTCCGCCGGGTCCGCGGTGGAGCGCAGCATCAGGATCTCGTCCTCCGGGTAGTGCTCCCGCAGGGTCTCCGCCTCCTTGAGCTCCGTCACGGCAAAGCGCTGGATGCCGTTGTCCCGGAGTACCTTGGAGAAGGGCAGAAGCCCAATGCCATAGCCGTTGCCCTTCAGCACGGCCCAGACCGGCACGGTGCCGGCAAAGCCGCGAATGGCCTGGATGTTGTGAATGAGCGCTTCCCGCTCAACGACGTATGCTTTCATAAGGACACCTCTTCTGTATGATTTGTGGTGCGAGGGTCATTTCCCCCGGTTCTTGAGCTGGTAGACCCGGGAGCGGAGCTTGCCGTAGACGGAGGTGGTCTTCTCAATGGTCTTGTACCAGAAGCGGTTCAGCACCAGGTCCATTTCGCC
This sequence comes from Oscillospiraceae bacterium, assembly GCA_017429325.1. GTDB lineage: Bacteria > Bacillota > Clostridia > Oscillospirales > Oscillospiraceae > JAFRPC01. The sequence continues at coordinate 15,191 of JAFRPC010000011.1, forward strand.
GACAAATTCCGTGTAGTCGCCGTTGAAGCCCCGCTTGAACTTGACGAGGCCGTAGAGGGGATGGTCCTCGCCCACGTCGCCAGGGACCCCCCGGAAGTCGTAGACCCGGCAGCCCTTCTCCACCGCCCAGCGGATCATCTCCCACTGGAGCAGGTAGTTGGGCATGTAATTCCGGTCCTCGTTGGAGCTGGCGCCGTAGAGATACCAGACCTTGTCGCCGTACCAGATGGCGAGGGTCCCGGCGATGGCCTTGCGCCGGACGCTCCCATCCTCCTGGGGCTCGTCTAAGAAGGCCATATAGAGCCGGGCGTGCTCGCCCAGGTTGTCCAGGATGTCGGCAAAGTACTGGGGCTGGCGGGTGACGAAGCCGTCCCGGACGCCGGTGGTCAGCATGAGCCGCCCGAACTCCGGCACCATCTCCTTGCCGCAGACCTCCACCTTGACGCCCTTCTTGACGGCCAGGCGGATGTTGTAGCGGGTCTTCTGGTGGAAGGAGGCCAAAAGCTCCTCCTCGCTGCGACCGTTGAGATAGAGCCGGAAGACGTAGCGGGGCTGGATGGCCTCGAACTTGGCGCCCCCTGCCTTGACCTCGAAGCCATAGCGGGTCATATAGTCGGTGAAGGCCGTCTCGGAGGAGGGAACGTCCGGGTCGATCTTGAAGACGTAGGCCTTGAACTCCTTTGCCAGCTCCTTCGCCTTGGCAAAGAGCTCGTCCATGGTGGCGTAGTCGTCGATGTCGCAGACGGGGCCACGGCTGGCGTACATCATGGCGCTGTGGGCGCCGGGGACCTTGGAGAAGCCCGGCATGGGCCGGATCAGAACGGACAGGGTCCCCTTGATGGCGCCGTCCTCCCCGCGGCAGGCAATGGCCCGCCAGGTCCAGGCAGATTTCTGCTTGGCCCAGTAGGAGCTCTGGGCAAAATTGCCCTTGGGATGACCCTGGACAAAGGCCTCATACTCGGCCAGGGTCTTTTCATTGATGATTTCAGTCATAGCGCAGGTCGAATCTCCCTTTACTTTTTTATATTGTATCATTCCAGACTATACTCTACCACAAAACCCTTGATATTGCAAGACGGAAAACTTCTTGCTATTCCGCGCATTTCGTTGTATAATACTATGTAAACTATTAAAATGGCATAGGAGGCCCCTATGGCGAATCTTCAACGGTTTCAGGTTCTGTCCGCGGCGCGGCAGGATCTCTTCCTCCCGGACTGTCCTGTTTGGGTCAGCCGGTATCAACTCTCCCGCGACACCCAGAGCGGCAAGCGCCTGCTCCAGACGCGGATGGTCAACTGCTCTGAAAAGACGGTCCAGCAGGTCTTCCTGCGCATCGTCTGTCTCGACGCCCGGCGCGAGCGGCTGCGCCAGCTCGACATGGTGCCCATGCAGGCCCAGCGCGTTTTGTCGGGCCGCGTCTTCGGCGACGACAAGTTAGTGGAGCTCCCGGTGGAGGGGGCGGTCTTTGCGGAGGTCTACGCCCAGCGCGTCCGCTTCACCGACGGCAGCGCCTGGGACGAAAACGGCACGGACCGCTATCTGGCCTTCTCCGCGCCGGAGCCCGTCCGCGCCGAGGACGAGCACTACGAGACCCTGAGCTCCCGGGCCCTGTCCGGGGGTGTGCGGAACGACTTCTATTTCCGGGCCCAGCAGGGGCTGTGGCTCTGCACCTGCGGCCTGCCCAACGGGACCCGGACCCTGCGCTGTCCCCGCTGCGGCGCCAGCCGGGTCTGGCTGGAGCAGCACATGGACCGCAATCTTCTGGAAGCCCCCGCGAGGCCCCGGCCGGAGCCCGCTTCCGTCCAGGCCGCCCCGGTGTACCAGGCGGCGCCGGTGGTCCCCGCCCCCGCGCCGAGCCGGGAGGAGTACTATCCTCCGGCCCAGCCCACCATCATCCTGCAATCCCCGCCGGAGCCGGAGCCCGAAGAGGCTTCCGCTTCCCACGCCGGACGCATCACGGCCATTGTCATGGCGGTCCTTCTGTTTTTGGGTCTGGGCGGCTACTGTGCCTATCGCTTCCTCACTCCCTACCTGCAATATCAGAAGGCCTTGCAGGCGCAGGCCGCCGGAAACTACGAGCAGGCGGTGGAGCTCTTCGAGGGGCTGGGCGACTACAAGGACAGCCTGGACCAAATCGACGAGACCATGCTCCAGAAGGCCCTGCACCTGATGGCCGAGGGAAACTACCAGCAGGCCCTGGACCTCTTCGAGACCCTGGAGAACACCGACAACTACAAGGCCGACTGCCTCTACGCCTTGGGCGTGCTGGCCTACAACGACAAGGACCCCGACAAGGCAATGACCTACGTTGCCAAGTTGGAGGAGCGCTTCCCGGACTATGAGAAGACCGCGGAGCTCCGCAGCTACTGTGCCTACAGCCTCGGCAACCGGACAGCGGCCCAGGCCGACGAGGAAACGGATATTCCGATGCAGATGAGCCTCTGGCAGGAGGCCATGGACTGGTTTACCAAGGCCGGAGCCTATTCCGACAGCGCAGAACGCGTCACGTCCTGCCGCTACCACATCGCCCTGCTCCAGCGGGAGCAGGGGCAGCTCCTGGAGGCCATTGACAGCTTTGCCGCCCTGGCGGGCTATCAGGACGCCGACGCCTACCGGCGCGACTGTATGCTGAGCTACGCCAAGCAGCACATTGAGAATACGGACGAGCGCACGGTACAGTTCCTGACAGAGCTGGCAGACTTCGGCTCCCAGGAGGCCCAGTCGCTGCTGGACCGCCTCAACGGCAAGGGCTTTTCCTTCCACATCACCTTAGGTCCCACCGACAACAGCGGCAGAGTGCAGCAGGTCACGGACCTGTCTGAGATCTACATCCAATACCAGGTGGAGCAGAGCGACGAAAACGGCGCGGTGCTGGTGCTGGTGCTCTACAGTCTGCCGGATGGCCGCGAGGGCCGGGCCCTGCTGAACAACGACCACAGCTCCAAGGGCGCCCGCGGCTGGGCCGCCATACCCTTCCCCACCAACTGCGCCAAATCCGGCCCTGTGACGCTGACCTTCTACGATTCCATGCGGGGCGAGAACGTAGAGCCCCTGGCCGTGCTGACCTTCGACTACACCATGCCCGACAAGGAACCGGACAAGGAACCGGACAAGGAACCCGATAAGGACAGCGACAAGAACAACGGCAAGACCATTGGAGGCTGAGATGGGCCTGGATTTTGCCCCCATGGAGGGCATCACCTCCCGAGAGTTCCGGGAGACCCATGCCGCCTGCTTCGCGGGGGTAGAGCGCTATTGGCTGCCCTTCCTGTCCCCGACCTCGGTCCACCAGCTGACACCCCGGCAAAAACGGGACTTAGAGCCCGGCCCCCTGGGCTGCGGGCGGCTGGTCCCCCAGGTCCTGACCCGGGAGCCGGAGGACTTCCTCTGGGCGGCTCAGGCCCTGGGCGAGTTGGGCTACGGCGAGGTGAACCTGAACCTGGGCTGTCCCTCCGGGACTGTGGTGAGCAAGGGCCGCGGCGCGGCCATGCTCCGGGACCCGGCGGCGCTGGACCGCTTTCTGGACGCGGTCTTCGCCCGCACACCCCTGCCCATCTCTCTCAAGACCCGCGTCGGGCTGGAGTCGCCGGAGGAGTGGGAGGGACTGCTGCCGGTGCTGGCCCGCTATCCCGTGCGGGAGCTGACCCTGCACCCCAGGACCCGCCGGGAGCTCTATCGGGGCGGCGTTCATCCCGAGACCGTCCGCAGGGCGCTGGAGCTCCTGCCCTATCCCCTGCGGTATAACGGCAATCTCTTCACCCCCGGCGGCGTGGGCCGCCTGGAGGCGGCCTGCCCCGGCCTGTCCGGTATCATGGTGGGCCGCGGCCTGCTGGCGGACCCCGCCCTGGCCGCCCGCTGTCAGGGGGGCTGCCGGGAGCGCCGGGCTCTGGTGGACTTCCACGAGACTCTGGCGGAGCGGTATCTGAGCTTCATGCACCCCGACGCTGCGGTGCTGCCCAAATTCAAGGAGCTCTGGGCTTATCTCGCCCTGCTGCTGGCGGACGGGAAGCCCTGGAAGCGGCTGCGAAAATGCACCCGCTGGACGGAATTTCATTCCCTGGCCCTGAACCTGCTGCAAAACGCCGCGCTGCTGGAAGAAGCGGAATTCAGCCGCATCGACCAGTATGAGTGCTGGTAAGCAGGGCGCCGGGACAGCGATGACGAACAGACAATGAAAGGAGAACTTCCCATGTACTGCACAAAATGCGGAAATGAAATGGCGGACGAAGCGCTGTTTTGTCCGTACTGCGGCACGCGGCGCTTCCCCGCGCCGGAGCCGCTGACGTCCGAGCCCTCCCCGGGAGAGGCCGCGGCGCCGGAGCCGATCACGGCGGTGGAGATGCCGGAGGCGGAAAGGCCCGCGCACATCGACGAGCCGCAGCCTGTCACAGCGCACAGGCGCTCTCTGGGCAGGGGGCTTCTCGCCGGTTTGGGCTGTCTGCTGCTGGCGGCCCTGGTTGCCGGGGGGATCTGGGTCCTGCTGCGGCTGAATCGGCCGGATTCCAGGCTGTACCGGGCCGCGTCCGAGAGCCTCTCGGAGCTGGAGCGCTATGTGGAGGACCTTCCGAATCTCCGAACCATTGTGAAGAACCTGAGGGACCTGGAACCGCAGACGGCTCTGCGGCTCCGGATGGAGGTAACAAAGGGCAGTGACGAGGACTGGCTGGAGAGCCAGTTGGACTTCGGAAAGTTCAGTTTGGAATACGACATCGACAGCAGCAATGGCCGAAGCCTGCTGACCGGAACCATAGCCTATCAATCGGAGACCGGCGGCATGGAGATCCCCATCGGGATCTATATTGACAGGGAGCAGATCCAGTTTGCCTCCACCGCCCTCTTGGAGGAGGGAGAGGCCCTGGCAGTCCCCAACAAGGGCTTTGCGGAGGAGTGGAATCGCTCCGTCTTCGCCCAGGCCCTCGGGATTACGATGCCCGAAGAGGAGCTGCCCACGGAGACTGATATGCAGGCGGCGCTGGAGACCCTGTACGGCGAGGACTGGAAAAAGCTGCACGACTCCTTCCAGGTCGAGGAGCAGAAAGACAGCTCGCGCTTTTCCGGCAGCGGGACGACCTACGCTCTCCGCTGGGACCGCGACCTGCTGCACAGCCTGCGGGAGAAGACCGGCGACGAGTTTGCGGAACTGTTTGACTACGATGAAGAGGACATCGAACGGCTGCTCCGGCTGAATTCCAGCGAGATCAACGCCAAGCTGCTGATCCTGTTCCTGAGCGAGCTGAGCGACGACCTTTCCGACCCCCTTGCGTACGTGGAAGACGGTCAGCTCCGGGCAGTGGTCTTCACCGGGGGAGAGGACAATCCCAGGGAGGTGGAGATCCGTCTGATGGGCGAGGAGAACGCCTGGGAGCACATTCTCATCACCACGACCCGGGAGAGATACGGAAAAACCGTAACCAAGAGCGCGGAGCTCCAACTGCGCAAGTCGGACGGGAAGCTCTTCCTGGATGTGACGGAAACGGATTCGGAGGACGACGTCCAGACGGAGGTCCTGACCTATCGGGACAGCGACGGCGCCATCACCGTCGGGGATGCGTATGAGGAGCAGCTGGACGGCTGCCTGTACCTGACCCCCGAGGAGGACGGCGTCCAACTCCGCTATGCCAAAACAGAGGGAAGCGATTCCGGCTATTCGCTCTTTGTCTCCGGCAAGCTTGGCCGGATCCAGCCCTTCACGAACACGCCCATTGAGGTGCTGAAGCTCAATCTGGCGGACCTGAAGGAGCTGGCGGAGCGGGCAGCCAATAAGCTGCTGCTTCTGAAAGACTGAGGCGGCGTCCAAGAACCGAGACCCTCGGCGGCTCGCCTGCGAGCCTGCCATTTTGTGAGATTCTGACAAATCATGCAAGAAGGAGGTGCGTGTCGTGCGGAAGCTTTGGTGCCTGCTGGCGGCTCTGATGCTGCTGGCCCTGCTGACGACAGCGGTCTCCGCCGACAGCACCGCCGTCACGTCCATGCGGACCGACTGTGCGGTGGAGGCGGACGGCGCCTGTACGGTGACGCTGGAGTTCACCGTCAACTTTGCCCAGGGGACCAAGGAATTTGAGATCCCAATCTCCTCCGCCGCCCGGGACGTGCAGTGCGTCGGCGCGTCCTACCGTCTGGTCAGCGGCACCGGCTGCAAGCTCCTCCGGCTGGAGGGCAGCTTCTCCGGGCCAATGACTCTCACGGTCAGCTACCGGCTGGCGGAGACCGTCACCGACGACGGTTCGAGCCAGGAGTTCCTGGTCCACCTGCTCTACCCCTACTGGAGCTGCCCCATCCTGCGCTATGAGGCCACGGTGCGGCTTCCGGGCCGCTTTGACAGCCTGCCCGTGTTTCTCTCCGGCTATTACGGAGATTTGATCGACAACTACATGGACATCACCATTGAAGACGGCAGCATCCACGCCGTGCTGAACGAGAAGCAGACGCTCCAGGACCACGAGGCCATGTCTGTGCAGCTCCAGCTTCCGGAGGGCTTCTTCGACCTGCGCTTCCTGGCGGGCAAGACGGCGGCGGTGGACAAACTGCTCTTCTTTGGACTGCTGCTGCTGACAGCCCTGTACTGGGCAGTGTTTTTACGGAACCTGCCGATTCTGCCCAAACGACAGGCCATGCCGCCGGAGGGCGGCAACGCCGGGGAGATCCCCTTCGTCCTCACGGACCGGGACCCGGACCTGGCGCTGATGGTGGTCCAGTGGGCCTCCCTGGGCTATCTCACCATTACCCGCGCCAGGCGAGGCAGTGTCTTCCTGACCCGGCTCATGGATATGGACACCGAGCGCAAGCGCTTTGAGGGCGAGATCTTCCGCACCCTCTTCTCCCGCTCGGAGCGCTGCGACGTGCGCAGCGCGGAATATCTGAAGGCCCGCCGGACCGCGGTGGAAAAAACAAAAAAATTCTGGCAGAACCGCGTCTACGACCCCAAGGCCGGGGCGACGGTGTTCCTGCGGCTGCTGGCCGCGGCGGCGGGGCTGGTGCTCTGCCTGGCCTGCTTTGACCTCTGCGTCGCCTCCAAGAGCTGGCGCTGGTTTGTGATCCTCCCCCTGACCCTGACAGGTGCGGTCGCCTGCTGGCTGGTACAGCAGCTGGGCGGCTTCCTGCTCCGGCGGCACAGCCTCCGGACGGCGCTCCTCGCGGTGCTGGCCGCGGCCTTCCTCCTGCTGACGGGGAAATACGGCGGCCTGAACGCCCTGATGCTCCTCAACTTAGCGGTCCAGCTGACCGTGGGCTTCCTCGTCCGCTGCGGCGGACGCAGAACCAAGGGCGGCGCAGCCTTAGGCGCGGAGCTCCTGGGCTACCGGCGCTATCTGCTCTCCACGCCCTCCGAACAGCTCTGCTCCCACTTAGAGGCCGACCCCCAGTTCTTCTACCGGGTCCTGCCCTATGCCGACGCCCTTCAAATCGGGCGGCTCTTTGCCGGCAGCTTTGACGGGGCCAGGCTGGAGAACTGCGACTGGCTGCTCTGGGAGGGCAAGGAGCTCCACAGTGCGCCCGCCTTCTACAACCGCTACCGCAGCCTGACGGCGAGCCTCCGGGGCGAGCGGGACCCCGCCGCCAGGCGGCAGAGCCACCCGAAGCGAGCGCCGGTCTCCACCCGGACCGCGCCGCCCACCCGTCGGAATCCCGGCGCCCGTCCCGGCTCAGCCGGGCGCAGAAGCGCCGCTGACCGCGGACGTACCGCCGCAGGCCGCGGACGCACACCGACCCGCCGGAGCACGGACAGAAGGGGAGGCCGCCGATGAAAGCGCTGATCGCGATGAGCGGCGGAGTGGACTCCGCCGTGGCCGCCTGGCTGATGAAGCAGGCGGGCTGGGACTGCTTAGGCTGCACCATGAAGCTCTATCACAACGAGGACGCCGGGCTGCCCGCGGAGAAGAGCTGCTGCTCCCTGGACGACGTGGAGGACGCCCGGGCCGTGGCCTATCGCCTGGGCATTCCCCACTATGTCTTCAACTTTTCCGACGAATTCCGGGAGCAGGTCATTGAGAAATTCGTCCGGGCCTATCTGGAGGGCCGGACCCCCAATCCCTGCATCGACTGCAACCACTATCTCAAATTCGCCAAGCTGGCCCGCCGGGCCGCGGAGCTGGGCTGTGACGCCGTTGTCACCGGCCACTATGCCCGCATCGAGTACGCCGGGGGGCGCTGGCGGCTGAAAAAGGCCCTGGACCCGGACAAGGACCAGAGCTATGTGCTGTATCATCTGACCCAGGAGCAATTGGCCCGCACCTGCTTCCCCCTGGGCGAAATGACCAAGCGGGAGACCCGCGCCATTGCCGAGGCCCAGGGCTTTGTCAACGCCCGGAAGCCCGACAGCCAGGACATCTGCTTCGTCCCCGACGGGGACTACGCCAGGGTCATCGAGCTGCGGACGGGGCGCAAGCTGGTCCCCGGGAACTTTGTGGACCTGGAGGGCCGCGTGCTGGGACAGCACAACGGCATCCTGCACTACACCGTGGGCCAGCGCCGGGGCCTGGGGCTCGCCTTCGGCCAGCCCTACTACGTGGTCCGGGTGGACGCGGCCTCCAACACCGTGACCTTAGGGCCGAAGGAGGCCCTCTTCACCCGCACGGCCCTGGTGGAGGACTTTCACTGGATCGCCGGGCAGGCGCCGGAGGAACCGTTCCGCTGCGCCGCCAAAATCCGCTACCGCCACCGGGAGCAGCCCTGCCTGCTGACGCCCCTGAAGGGCGGAGGCGTCCGCCTGGACTTCGACGAGCCCCAAAGGGCTGTGACCCCCGGCCAGTCCGCCGTGGTCTACGACGGGGACGAGGTGCTGGGCGGCGGCGAGCTGGTCTGAACGCGCTATAAAAAAATGGAACAAAATCGCTTGCGGTTCGTCTAAGCGAACAGCAGTCTTTTCGATAAGGAGGTACCCTATGGGCACATTCAATGGAAACGCGCAGGGCGGACGCTTCGCTGCCGGCAGCGCAAAGAAGCATAAACGGCACGCGGGAGCCGGCGTACAGCTGGTGCTCTCTCTGTTTCTGCTGCTGGACCTCTTCCTGCTCTATACCATCATGATGCAGCTCACCCACCAGCAGAAGGCCTTCGAGGCCAGCCGCGGCTTCAATCTGATCCTGCTGGGTATTCTGGCTGTGGGGGCCGTGGCCCTGCTCTACGCCGTGATTCGGACCCGTGCCTGGAAGCGGGCCCTCTGTCTGCTCCTGATTTTTGCCATCCTCTATCTGATTATCGTGTTCTCCGACCTTCCCCTGGTGAAGAAGTACCGGGAGATGTGGATCTCCACAGCCTGGTCCACCATGCGGCACCAGGGCCTGGCGACCTATTACTTCCCGGCCTCCGTGGTGGAGAGCGTCACCGGGCGGGAGGCCGCCGGCCGCGACGCCCAGGTGGGCATCAACACCGGAGACCTGGCCCTGGTGGAGGCCCAGCGTGAGGAATGGCTGCGCGACCCGGAAAAGGGCACCGGCCTGGCGGAGCAGGACAAGGAATTCGGGTCCCTGACCGATGAGCAGAAGCGGTTTTACGGCCTGTTCTACGAGCTGGACCGCGACAGCACCGAGGCCTATTTCCAGGAGCATCCCGACATTCTGGAAAACGGCTATGAGCACATTCTGATCAACGAATCCAGCCTTGGCAGCAGCGGAACCCCGCTGCGGACAAAGCTGGGCGAGAAGGTCCTGGCCATCGACGCAGCCAATCAGATCCTCCTGCTGGAGGTGGACTGCGACGGCTCCCGGGGCGTCCTGGCTGTAGCCAAGGACAACGAGCGGCTGCACCTCTATCCCGCGGCCCACGTGGGGGAGGAGGGCGGCTACGGCGAGGTGGCCGGCAGCATTGCCAAGCGCAACGGCGGCATCTTAGCTATGACCGGCTCCGGCTTCATCGACGTGGACGCGAACGGCGTCTCCGGCAACGGCAACGGCGGTCAAATCGCCGGCTGGGCCATGTGCTCCAACGGCAAGACCTACGGCGAGCACTACTCCTGGGGCTACAAGCGAATGGAACTCCACGAGGACAACTGGTTCTATATTCGTGACTGCTTCGATTCCGTGAGCAGCGGCACCACCGACGCCATGGAGTTTACCCCCGGCCTTATCATCAACGGCAACAAGCTGGACCCCGGCATCTGGACCAGCCAGAATCCCCGGGCCAGCATCGGCCAGTCCATCCGCGGCGAGATCCTGATGCTCTGCGTGGAGGGGCGCAGCCTCTCCTCTCCCGGCTGCAGCGTGGAGGTTTGCGCCGAAGTGCTGCTTCAGCACGACGGTCTGACGGCGCTGAACTGCGACGGCGGCACCACCGCCATTATGTGGTATCGCGGCGAGCCCGTCATGCGCTGCTCCAACACCGCCATCCCCAACGGTCGGTATCTCCCCAACGCCTGGGTCTACCTGGGCGAGTGACGGAGACGAAATTAGGATAAAACAGGAGGTAATCCCTATGAAAAAGCTGATTTCCCTGCTTCTGATCCTGGCGTTGCTGGCGAGCTTAGGCGTGGTCCCCGCCTCCGCGGAGGACGACAGCTACGCCGGAAAGACCGTTCTGATCGCCACCGGCAACTTCCGGGGCCAGATCGACTACTATGCCTGCGTCAAGTATATCAAGGACAGCTACCAGGCCAAAGGCGCGGAGGTCATTCTGGTGGATGCGGGCAATTATCTCCAGGGCAGCGCCTGGTCCGACGCCTGCATGGGCGAGGCCATCTATGACCTGATGAACGCCGTGGGCTACCAGGCGGCAGCCATGGGCCGTGCGGAGTTCTCCTATACCGCGGCCACCACCGGCTACGTCTATCACGGCAACTACACCCGTTACTACACCCAGGCCATGCTCCAAAACGGTACCGAGGAGATCACCTACGCCGTCAACAGCAGCGGCAGCCAGACCGCGACCCTCCCGGCCAGAGCAGGCGCGGGCTTCACGGCTCTCTGCTCCCACCTGACGGTCCTGCCCCATACGAACCCGGACGGCAGCATCTGGTATCCCTATTCCTTTGCCGACTACTGGGAGTACACCACCCCTTCCGGCCTCAGCTTCCGCTTCCGGGACGGCGACCAGAACCGCTTCGCCGACCAGGTCCAGGACGGCTTCCTGGCTTGGAAGGCGGAGGAGCCGACGCAGTCCCCGAACCAGGTGGATTACGAGGTGGAGCTGATGACGGAGCTCGACACCCCCGCCCCAAAGGCGGAGAACTACGGGAAGCAGATGATCATCCGGCCTGCCCAGAACATTGATACCTTGGCTTTGGCCTTTGTCTTCGACAACGCCAGCAAGCAATTCCTGGGCACGGAAAACCTGCGTTTCACCGCCGAGGAGCAGGATGAGACGATCGTCAATCAAATCGCAAACGTCAAGGCCAATGTCCTCAACTCCGGCGAGTTGGCATTCGGCAAGTCCGAAGTGCTGCTGGAGGGCCGCGACAGCGTCAGCCGCAACGCAGAGACCAACCTGGGCGACCTGGTGACGGACGCGCTGGCCTGGTACGCCCCCCGCTATGTGGACGGGATGGACCTCAGCTTGCCCACCGTCGCCATCATCAACGGCGGCAATCTGGACGACTTCCTCTATCCGGGCGCCCTGACCGCCAGGAACCTGCTGCGGGCCCTGCCCTTCTCTCCCATGGGCATCGGCGTCATCCAAATCACCGGCAGCCAGCTCCTGGAAATGCTGGAGGCCGGCTGCCAGACCGAGAACTGCCCCGGCTTCGTCCACGTCAGCGGGATGCGCTATACGGTGGACCTGAGCCAGCCCTACGACGCGGGAGAGGCCTACGGCTCCTTCTACAAGGCCGCCTCCATCCACCGGGTCAGCATCGACGAGGTGGACGGCGCCCCTCTTGACCCCGACGCTGTCTACAACGTCATTGCCGACAACTACCTGATGTCCGGCAAGGATACCTACTACACCCTGAAGGAAGCCCGGGACGCCGGTGCGTTCTACATCAACAACGGTTCCGGCGCCAAGGTCCGGGATATTGTGAAGCTCTACATTGAAAACGTCCTGACGGACAAGACCGTCGGGGCGGAGTACGCCAAGCCCCAGGGCCGCATCCGCGTCAACCGCTTTGTGGACGTGGAGCGGGGCAAGTTCTACTTTGAGCCCATTCTCTGGGCCGTCAGCCAGGACCCGCCCGTCACCAGCGGCAAGGACGCGACCCACTTCGGTCCCAAGGATACCTGTACCCGGGGCCAGGTCGTCACCTTCCTCTGGAACGCGATGGGCCAGCCCAAGCCCACCATCACAGACTGTCCCTTCGTGGATGTGAAGGAGGGCAAGTACTACTATGAGGCAATGCTTTGGGCCCTGGAGAACGGCGTGACCTCCGGCAAGGACGACGCCCACTTTGCTCCCAACGAGACCTGCACCAGAGGCCAGGTCGTCACTTTCCTCTGGAACGCCATGGGCAAGCCCGAACCCACCCTCACGGACTGCCCATTCGTGGACGTGAAGCCCGGCAAGTACTACTACAACGCGATGCTTTGGGCCCTGGAGACCGGCGTCACCTCCGGCCTGGACGACACCCACTTCGGCCCCAACGAGACCTGCACCCGCGGCCAGGTCGTGACCTTCCTGTATAATGCTTTATCCTAAGTCGCCGTAGGGGCGCTCATTGAGCGCCCGCGGATGCGCAAACGCGGACGGCAAAGTGCCGTCCCTACAGTCTCAGACCCGCCGTAGGGACGGCTCTCAGCCGTCCGCTCCCGCCGTTCCCCAAAACCTCCCCTGCTTGCAGGGGCACAACAGTCCGGGGGACTGTTGTGTATTTCATCGCAGCTGCGGCAGCTAAGCTGGCGCAACTGGCATCCTTCGGCAGGGGACCGGCCTCAAGGCCGGTGGAGGGGTCCTTCCGAGGACGACTCCACTGTCCGACGCCCGCTGTCGCGGGAATCAAACTACTTATCACGGAGGATACAACCATGAAACGACTGCTGATCCTGCTCCTGGCGGCTGCGCTGCTGCTGGCGGCGGGCTGCTCCGGGGAAAAAACGGACGCTTCGCCCTTTGGACTGGGCGGCGCCGCAGGCGCCGGGACGGAAACCGTCGCGCCAACGCAGGCGGGGACTGTCCCCACAACAGAGGGACCCGCGCCGACGACGCTTCCGGAAACGACTGCCGAACTTCCGCCCGCGCAGCCCACGACCCAGCCGCCGGAGACGACTGCCGCGCCTGTTGTCACCACCGAGCCCGAGCCGGAGCCCACCACCGAGGCCCCCACGGAGCCCCTCGACCCCTGGTCTCTGATGAAGGAGACCTTCTTCGGGCAGGGTTCCTTTGTCGATGAATACGAAGACGAATACAGCTACTCCTACGCCATCCCCGGCATCGACGCCGATACGCCGGGCGCCCAGGAGATCAACGCGGCCATCGACGAGAGCTTCGGCGCATGGGTCGGGGAAGCCTACGCAGCCATGGACGAGGGAAGAGGCCCGGAGCTGCTCCAGGTCGGGTATCACGGCGAGGTCTGGGAGGACGTTCTATCCCTGGTCATCGTCTGCCGCTCAATTTGGGAAGGTGACTACTACGGGATCTATTGCTACGAGGTCTCCACGGGACGCTGGCTGAGCACCGCCCAGGTGCTGGAACGGATGAACGTCTCTCAGGAGGAGTTTTTGGAGATCTGCCGACGGCAGTTCCGCCAGTACTACGTGGACATGTACAGCGAGATCCCGGAGGACCAGCGCGAGACCTACGGCTACTACTGGGGCCTGGACCGCGTCGATTCCGATGAATATGTCAACATGGACCTGCAAGTTTATCCCGTTGCCAGCGGCGACCTGGTGGTCATCGCCCCCATTGTCTCCCTGGCCGGCGCGGATTCTTATTTCCATCCCATCCACCTCGGCCTCGGCGGCGTCGGCTGAGCAAGGCCTTGAAATGAAGCTCCGGGGCTATTCCGAAAAGCCCCGGAGCTTCCAATTCTGATATGCTCCCTCTATGAGAGACAGTGAAAAAACAAATCACTGTCATCATAGGGGGAGCATTGTCATGTCACGCAAAAGCAAGCTAACAGTAGAGGAAAAAGTCCAAATTGCCCAAGATTGTATAGAGGGACGAATCAGC
>JAFRPC010000059.1 GCA_017429325.1 Oscillospiraceae bacterium
GAATCAACAACAAAATCAAAACCCTCCGCCGCCAAGGCTACGGCTATCCAGATGACGATTACTTCTTCCTCAAGCTTTTCGACGCAAGCCGCAAATCCTATATCCGTAACCCTAAATCACACAAGAAAAATGATTGATCCGGAATTACTTATGCCGTAAGAATTGATACAATGTTTACAACAGGTTGCCCGAACAACTGGTGGTGTATAGACGAAGCCGTGCTTCCATGCCTGGTATATATTCTATCATATTGATTCATCGTCTGCAATAACAGAAAAAATCATTAAAAAACAAATTGAAACAGGATGCTGCTGCAAAAAGATCAATATCAAATCGCAGCAGAGCCTTTTTCCATCTATACCATTCCAGTTATTCAGCAATCGACCAAAAACCTATATCAGATTCCCGAGTGTACAGCGGGACAGGATACTGCATATCGCCATCAGCTCCCAAAAGAATGGTGGTGTGCCGGTAACCTCACCTTTGTACGCTCATTTTTTGCGTTCTGGTAGGTAATCCGGTAAGGGTCATCCCCATCTTGCGTGTCCTGCCCAGTCTCCGGGGGAAAGGACGAACAATGCTTTTCGCATCGCGAGCACCTCCTGGAAGAAGAACCAATCTACCTTCAGCAATGTAAAACCGGATGCTAAAACACTTCATCTTCATATAGGAGGGATATAAAAATGAAAAGAGTCATTACTTTGTTCCTTGTAGTCATCCTTATCGTCAATTTGTTCCCCATCTTCGCACATGCCGACAACGACCAGAATGCTTATATCACGGAGCTGCTTCTCGCCCAGCAGACGGAATACCCGGAAGGCGACGAGTGTAAAGACTCCACAGAAAAATACCATATTATGCTCTACGCTCCGGGTCTGATCTTGAATTGCCAATCCTGTTGGGGCTATTGTTTCCGGCTTCTTACGAGTGCGTTCAACGTTGATCCGAAGAAATCGGTCTCCCTGACCTGGCAAAATATCAACGGGCATTTATCCGGCAGGCCTTGCTTTGAAGATGTGTACACTTTGCCTGCGGACATTCGTCCCGGAGATATCCTTGCATGGCCGGGGCACGCCACCGTCGTTCTGGAGAATAAGCACGATCAGGAAAAGCTTGTCTTAGCCGAAGGGAACTATGGAGGAAGGGTTCACTACGGCAGGGAGGTCTCCTATTCGCAGGTCTCTTCCAGGGTGTCGTACATAGTCAGATTTGCTTCCTCTCAAATTCCGGATTGCAATCAGGGTGGTGCGGAGACGCAAAGCTTCCAATTTGAAGACGTTCCCCAAAACAAGTATTACTACCGCCCGGTTCAGTGGGCTGTTGAGAATAAGATTACTGCCGGAACCGGAGCAAACCAATTTTCTCCCGACAACCCCTGCACCAGGGAGCAGATCGTGACCTTCCTGTGGCGGGCCGCCGGAAGTCCTGAGCCAAACCGACAGCAGAATCCTTTCTTGGATGTTCCTGAGCGCAAGTATTTCTATCATGCTGTCCTTTGGGCGCAGGAACAGGGAATCACAGCAGGAGTCGGCGGCTTCCTCTTCGGTACGGGCCAAGACTGCACAAGAGCCCAGATCGTGACCTTCCTCTGGCGGCTCGCAGGTTCTCCGGCCCCCGAAAGCTCAGACAACCCGTTCATTGACGTTGCGGAGGATAAGTATTACTACACAGCCGTCCTCTGGGCCGTCCAAAATGGCATCACCTGCGGCAAGGACAGTACGCATTTTTCTCCGGACGATACATGTACCCGAGCTGAGGTTGTGACCTTTATCTACGCCATGATTGGCAGCCACAGCTGATACAACGCTTGTACCGCCATCATAATCCGCGTTAACTTTGCGAGGCAAGAAAAATGAACCAAGTTAAGAATTTGAACCAAAAGCGTGTGTGCGACATCAGTGACGACCGCAAGACACTCTTCATTCGCCGCGGAGACTGTGTGACAGAGGTACGAGCGAACGACGACGGTACTCTAATCATTTCGCACAGGAAAGACCAACAGTTATCATAGCCCTATATTATACTACCTTTTTTACGTGATCCGCCAGAACGCAAGACGGCAGTGCGGGTACAGCCTTTCAGCTGTATCACTCTGCCGTCTTTTTCGTTCCAACGGATCATGCGGCTCTGACGGATCGCTACGATCTGAAAGGAGCCGCATATGAAGATTATTGTTTATTATGAAGATAAAAATCGTTCAACCAGCATTGACGTTCCAGACCAGGATTGTGAGGTCTGGGTGGAAAAGGACTATCAACTCCGTTTAGAAGCAGCATCGGATAATGCCGCCGTTACTCGCCGTACTGCCCAGGAAATAATGGATGAAGAATGCAACAAGCCAACCTTTAATAACCACCAAAGCGAAACACGCCGTCATGTGTCGCTTGACGCTCTCAACGCCGATTTCAATTTGATTATCGGAGAGCAGAATGTTACTGCACATTTTTGTGAAACGGAATATGAGGAGCTCTATCGTGCTATTGAGAAGCTCCGGCCCCAGCAAAGAGATACTCTCCGCAAGTTGTTCTGGGAAGGCTTGGATCGAAAAGAGATTGCCCGCGCAGAAGGAGTATCCCGACATACTATTGACGTTCGTGTGTCCAGAATCTATGCCCGTCTCAAAAAAACCTTAACCAGAAAAAATAATTTCAAAAAACCGTGATATTTTGCTTTTCTCGTGAGCTACCTATGAAAGGTTTTTTATCCTTTTCTCCGACAACAGTCGGGCTCGCACCTTGACAACTGAACAGCCATTCGCCAAGACTTCCCCTTCGGTGGGCGAGAGCCTGAGCCGCAGATGCCGGATTGCCACCGGCATAGGGCGACGACAGCCGAAGGGTACAATGGTACTCCCGTCCAGCCACAGCCCCGCCTGAACAGCGGGATCACGCAATGGGGGCGGCCCGGAGAGATCCTCGGGGGAGCGGAAGACTCGTGAGACAGCCTCGCAAGCTGTCGCTTGGTGATTTCCCTACGGCGGCTTGCCGCCCGCGCACGGGGTGTCGAGGGCAAATAGTGCGCTTACATACTACTTTCGGAAAGGAACACAATCCAGTGAAACATACACAGCACAAACTCAAACGCGGAGACCTGTTCTTCGCTGAATTTGACAACGCCGTCGGCTCCGAGCTGTCGGGGCCCCACCCGGTTGTAATCGTCCAGAACAACAAGGGCAACTACCACAGCCCCACCGTCATCGGTGCGGCGATCTCCAGCCAGATCAAGAAAGAACACCTGCCGACCCACATTATTCTGAAAACCGGTCCCTGCGCCGGTTCCATGGTGATGACGGAACAGCTGCACACGCTGGACAAGCACAGGTTGCTGAAATACATCGGCACCTTGGATCAGGCGTCCATGGAGGCCATCGACACAGCCATCCTCAAAAGCCTCGGGCTTTGGGGAAAAGAGCCGGAGCTCTTATGCCTCTGCGGGAAGTGCGTACAGAACTTCCGCGCGGTACCGGGGCAATCGGCCTGGATCGCCAATCCCTACCAGGTCATTACCGAGCCATGCTGCTATTGTGGATGCCGTAACGGTTACGATTACTGGGTTACACAACGATCACGCGATAAAAGAGGGGAATAAAAATGTATAACGATCAAAACACGAGGCAGGAGACGGTCCAGATCCCCTTGGGGCGGCTGCATCAGTTTCCGCACCACCCCTACAAGGTGGAGGACAACGAGGGAATGGAGGCTCTGACCGAGAGCATCCGGGAATACGGCATTCTGAACCCGCTGCTGGTGCGGCGGGTGGACGGCAGCGAGACGGACTATGAGCTGATCTCCGGGCACCGGCGGGCATACGCTGCGGAAAAGGCAGGGCTGAATACGGTCCCCGCCATTATCGTTGCCCTGGACCGGAATGAGGCGGCCATTGCCCTGGTGGACAGCAATCTCCACCGGGAGCACATCCTTCCGTCTGAAAAAGCCTTTGCTTACAAGATGAAGCTGGAGGCCATGAAGCGGCAGGGACGGCGCACGGATCTAACTTCGTGCCAAGTTGGCACGAAGTTGCGCACGGATGATCAGATTGCAGAAACCGCAGATGATAGTGCCAGACAAATCCAGCGCTATATCCGCCTCACCAATCTGATCCCCGACCTGCTGGACCAGATGGACGAGGGGCGGATCGCCTTCTCCGTGGGGGTGGAGCTCTCCTATCTGGACGAGCAGTCCCAGTACGATCTGCTGAACTCCATGGAGCGGAACGACTGCACGCCGTCCTACTCCCAGGCCGTGCGGCTGCACCGGGCGGCCAACGCCGGCACCCTGAACCGCTGGCTCATCGAGACCACTCTGGAGGAGCAGAAGCCCAACCAGAAGGACCAGATCCGCCTCAGACGGGAGGACTTCAGGCGCTACTTCCCGTCCGGCTACACCGATGAAGAAATCAAGAAGGACATTCTCGCCGGCCTCGCGCTGCTGCACCGACAGCGGGAACGGGACCGGGATGCCAGATAAGGAGGGATTGCCATGGCGGATACCAACCGCGAAGACCAGCTTCTCACGTCCGCTGAGCTCATGAAATACCTGGGCATCGGCAGGACCAAGCTCTATCAGCTCTACCAGGACCCCAGCTTCCCGGCCTTCCGTCTGGGGGAAGGCGGGGCCTGGATGGTGCGCCGCTCGGCGCTGAACCGTTGGCTCAATCTGGTGGTCAAGCAGCCGGGGAAGACCTATCTCTTTCATTGATACTGAAGGGAAACGGTCACAGAATTGAAAACGAAAACGGCGCGATGTAGAATGAGACCGGTTATACAAGGTGCTCATTTTACACCGCGCCGTTTTCATTCGCGGCGCAATCTACCAGAAACGGAGGTTAAACTATAAAATGAGTTCTTTGCAGCAATACGGAATCGTGGAGCGTCAGTTTGCGGAGGCCGACCTGCTGAACCTGCCGAACCCGAACAGGTTCAGCAGCGGCAGGGGCAACAGCAGGTACCGCGTCCGGCTGGAGATCGGCCGGGACCGGCAGACTGATGAGCCCGTCTATAAATCCATCTACGGCAAATCCACCGCGGACGTGCGGCAGAAGACCTTCTCCTTCATCCAGAACGAGATCGCTGCCCAGGCGGAGCGGAACCGGATCGGCGGAAAGCTCAACTATACGATCGAGCAGTGGCTCCGCACGGAGAAGTTCAGCAGGGTTCGCCAGAGTACATACGACCGTCTGGAATGCACTTATCTGAACCAGATCCGGCCCTACATCGAGGGCATGGAGCTGCGGGAGGTGACGAAGAACGACTGCAGGCTGATCTTGCAGAGCAATCTGGAGAAGGGCTATTCGGCTTCCACCATCAAGAAGGCCAGCCAGTTCCTCAAGGAGTTCTTCCGCTTCCAGACCGCCGAGGACCCGACCCTCCGCAACCCCATGGCAAATCTGAAGTTCTTCACGGAGGAGTTCATCCGGGAGCAGCAGAGCGCCGTCCGGGAGGCCAGGGACCGAGCCAAGGAGAAGAAGGAAAAGGGACAGCGGCTCTCTCCCGAGGAGAAGGCGCTGGTTAACTCCCGGCTCCAGATGAAGGACCAGGAGGAGATCCATGTTCTGACCCCGGAGGAGGTCCTCCGCATCCGGGACGTGATGGAGAACGGCTACGTGCTGCGCTGGGAGTCCAAAAAGGGCAACCCCATCGAGACGGCCCCGCAGAAGCTGAAGCAGGCGGAATATTTCCTGTTTCTGCTGAACACCGGACTCCGGGCGGGGGAGGCCAGGGCCCTGAAGTACAGCGACGTGGACTTCGAGACCCGCCGCATGATCATCAGCCGCAACCGCACCACCACCCGGAAGCGGGACGCCAAGGGCAACGCCGTGGGCGGCATGGCCTATGTGGAGGGCAAGCCCAAGACCAAGTCCTCGGCCCGGGTCCTCTATCTGAGCCTGGCGGCTCTGGAGATGCTGAAGCATCTGAAGGCCCAGGAGCCGGAGGGCTACGACGGCTACATCGCCAACGCCGACGGCAAGCCCCTCAACGACGCCAACTTCCGCAGGCGCTTCGACTCCCTGCTCAGTCATGCCGAGGTACAGCACTGCGGGCTCCACGCCCTGCGCCACACCTTCGCCTCTTACTACTACGAGTACACCAACGGCAACCGGAAGCTGGTGGCGGACTACCTGGGCCACAGCATCTCCAACCTGACGGAACGGGTCTACGTGACCACCTCGGACCGCTTCATGGAGCAGAGCATCCGGGATTTCGTCATCTGATTGGGCCCAAAAAACGGTCCGCAAATATCCATGAAAATATCCATTTTTCGTGGTTAATGTGGGATTTCAGGGGATTTGAGGGGACTTGAGGCGTACAAAACCCGGACTTTTGCAAGTAGGCACCCTGCGACACCTCGACGAAAAAACATCTCAAAAACGCCTGTTTTTCACCTTGAAAGGGTGAAAAACAACGATTCCCGACCACTTTCGTGATCGGGAATCGCTGGAGGTGACGACCAGATTTGAACTGGTGAATGACGGTTTTGCAGACCGTTGCCTTACCACTTGGCTACGTCACCGGATGGACTTGTCAGGCAGGGGAACGGCGGAAGCGTTTGCTTCCGCCGTTCGTCGTGCGGAATGCACGTTGGAGCGGGTGACGAGGCTCGAACTCGCTACCTCCACCTTGGCAAGGTGGCGCTCTACCGGATGAGCTACACCCGCGAATGGTGCCTCAGGCCAGAATTGAACTGGCGACACGCGGATTTTCAGTCCGCTGCTCTACCTACTGAGCTACCGAGGCGGATAAAAGAGCCAAGCCAAAAGGCTTGGCTCGTAGTGGCGACCCGGAACAGACTCGAACTGTCGACCTCCAGCGTGACAGGCTGGCGTGCTAACCGACTGCACCACCGGGCCAGATATTTGGTGGAAAGTACAGGGCTCGAACCTGTGACCCCTTGCTTGTAAGGCAAGTGCTCTCCCAGCTGAGCTAACCTTCCGCACTATGCCGCCGCTGTCCGGCGACGTAGATGATTATACACAAGCCCCCCATATTTGTCAAGAACTTTTTTTCATTATTTTTGGAAAAACAAAAAATTTGAAAAAAATAATGCTTGCTTTTTCAAAAATATGTGCTATAATTAGTCGGCCTGAAATAATGGAGTGGTCCTCTGGCACAGCCGGCGTGAGAGCGCAGCGGCATTTCTTGTGTTATGAACGCCCAAATCTACAAGGAGGACAAAGATATGGATCTCATGAAGGCTCTGACCAGTCAGTACATGAAGGAAGAGCTGCCCGTCGTTCGGGTCGGCGACACGGTTCGTGTACACGTCAAAATCAAGGAAGGCTCCCGCGAGAGAGTCCAGGTTTTCGAGGGCACCGTCATTGCGAAGAAGCACGGCGGCATCGAAGAGAGCTTCACCGTCCGCCGCCTGAGCTACGGCGTAGGCTGCGAGAAGGTGTTCCCCCTGCACGCTCCCAACATCGTCAAGGTCGAGACAGTCCGCCGCGGCAAGGTCCGCCGGGCCAAGCTGTACTACCTGCGTGACCGCCTTGGCAAGTCCGCGAAGGTCAAAGAGCGCGTGTAATCCCACAACAGCAAAGGGACGGTTCTGTGTGCAAGCCACACGGAGCCGTCTTCTTTGTTAATTTTCGGTAAATACTCGCCCGGAGAATGGGCAATCTATTTGACAAACGGCATGGTTATGGTGTATAGTATAAGCTGATATTTTGGACATGTATGCGCAGAACGCGATTTTTGCAGCTTTTGCCGCCGCGGCTTGCCGCTATGGAGGGCTTATTTATGGACATGGAACAAGAACGGACCGCGAAACGCAGAAGAGCGCCGGACCCGCACCAGCGGACTGTCACGGGCCGGGTGCTGCATCTGATTTGGCGCGTGGTCTCCATCCTGCTGGTGGTCTGCCTGTTTCTCGGCATCGCCGGGGGCGTGGCGGCCAAGCGGATCTACGACAAGGGCATGACCTATCTGGACGAGGACATCAAGCCCAACGCCCACTATGATTTGGACGGGGTGCGGCTGAACCAGTCTTCCTTTATCTTAGCGAAGAATCCGAGCACCGGGGAGTTCGAGGAGATCCGCCAGCTCCTGGCGGTCGAGAACCGCATCTGGGTCAACTATGAGGAGATCCCCCAGGACATCATCAACGCCACCGTCGCCATCGAGGACAAGCGCTTCTGGGAGCATGACGGCGTGGACTGGATGCGGACCCTGGCGGCCTCGGCCAACATGTTTATCGGCGGCGCCCAGTACGGCGGCTCCACCCTGACCCAGCAGCTCATCAAAAACCTCACCGGCGAGAAGGACGTGACGGTCCGCCGGAAGCTCATGGAGATCTTCAAGGCCCTGGACTTTGAGGAGCACTACACCAAGGAAGAGATCATCACCTGGTATCTCAACACCATCTACCTGGGCGAGGGCGCCTACGGCGTCAAGAGCGCGGCCCACGTCTACTTCGGCAAGGAGCTGGAGGAGCTGACCACCAAGGAGTGCGCCTGCATCGTGGGCATCACCAACAACCCCTCCCGCTACGACCCCTATATCTACCCGGAGAACAACGAGTACCGGACCCTGACCATTCTCCAGCAGATGTTCGAGCAGGGCTATATCCCGGACCGGGAGACCTATGAGCGGGTCAGCGACCAGACCCTGGAGTTCAAGAGCCTCCGGGTCGGCGACCAGAAGTTCACCTGCGCCGAATGCAGCTACGAGGGCGTCATCGGCAAGTACAAGGCTTCGGGCGACTACTACGTCTGCCCCCGCTGCGGCGCGGAGAACCAGTTCGACGTGGAGAAGAAGGACTACTACTCCTATTTTGAAGACACCATCATCCGGGATGTCACCAACGACTACGCGGCCCTGAAGGGCATCACCTATGAGGCCGCCAACCAGGTGGTCCTCACCGGCGGCTTCCGCATCTATTCCACCATCGACCTGGAGGCCCAGGCCAAGGTGGACGAGGTCTATCAGGATGTGGAGAACGTGCCGCAGACCTATTCCTCCCAGCAGCTCCAGTCGGGCATCATCGTCATCGACAACGAGACCGGCGACATCGTCGCCATGGCCGGCGGCGTGGGAGAGAAGACCGGCAACCTGACCTGGAACCGGGCCACCATGAGCACCCTGTCTCCCGGCTCCTCCATCAAGCCCCTGACGGTCTACGGTCCCGGCCTGGCCCTGGGGGTCATCACCCCGGGCTCCGCCTACGAGGACGGTCCCTATATGAAGCTCAACGGCTCTGACTGGCCCCAGAACGAGAGCCGGAAGTACAGCGGCTGGATGCTGGTGAACAACGGTGTGGCCCAGTCTCTGAACACCATTGCCGTCAAGGTCCTGGCGGACGTGACGCCCGAGGCCAGCTACAAGTTCGCGACGGAGCAGCTTGGGCTCACGAGCCTGGTGCAGTCCGAGGAGATCAACGGCAAGGAATTCACCGACATCAGCCTGGCGCCCCTGGGCATGGGCCAGCTCACCCACGGCCTGACCATCCGGGAGATGGCCACAGCCTACGCCACCTTCCCCAACGCAGGCGTCTACCGCAAGGCCCGGACCTACACCCATGTGGAGGACGCCGAGGGCAACATGATCCTCGATAACCGCCAGGAGAGCCACGAGGCCATGAGCGCCCACGCCGCCTGGTATATGGTCTATATGCTGCGCTACGCCGTCACCAGCGGCACCGGCGCCAACGCCAGCTTCGGCGGCGTGCCCGTGGCGGGCAAGACCGGCACCACCAGCAGCAACCGGGACCGCTGGTTCTCCGGCTTTACCCCCAGGTATACCGCCACGGTCTGGTGCGGCTACGACGACCCGGAGGAGATCCACCTGGTTGTGAACCGCAACCCTGCCGTCGTCATGTGGAGGAACGTCATGAGCAAGCTGATGTCCGGGATGTCGGATGAAAAGATCGGCGATTTCGTCCGCCCGGACGATGAACGGTTCACCAGCGTTCAGGTTTGCAGCCAGACAGGTCTGCTGGCCGGGGAAAAGTGTACGGCGAAGACCATCAGCCTCTTTGCCTCCGACATCCCCTCGAAGACCTGCGACGCCCACCTGGAATTTGAGATCCAGCTCTGCTATCCCTACGGCAAGGACGGCAAGAGCTACTGCGCCAACAACGACTGCCTCGCCTATTACAGGATCATCAGCGACCCGCAGTTCAAGGCGCTGGCCCAGCAGGTGCCGTCTCTGCGGGAGTTCACAGACAATGCCCTCGAGAAAAAGACCATCTATATGCTCAAGGACGAGGAGAAGGACGCCCCCACGGTGGAGGACGCCCTGAAGGAGAACGAGATCGACGTGTGTACCGTGCACACCCATGCGCGTGTGGTGGAGCTGCAAAAGGCTGTGTTGGAAGCCGCTAAGAGCCTGGAGCCGGAACCGGAGCCGGAACAGGAGCCCGATCCCGAGCCTGACCCCGAGCCGGACCCGGAGCCCGGAGACTGAACCAAAGCCCGATAAACGGAGAAAACGATATGTGGATTTCTGAGAACTGGAAGGAATATGAGGTCCTCGACGCCTCGGACGGCGAAAAGTTAGAGCGCTGGGGCAGCTATATTCTGGTCCGCCCGGACCCCCAGGTCATCTGGAGCACCCCGAGGACAGACCCCCGTTGGCGGAAGTACGACGCCCGCTACGCCCGCTCCAACACAGGGGGCGGCCAGTGGAACGAGCACAGGCTGCCGGAGCACTGGGCTCTGCACTACCGGGACCTGTGCTTCCTGATCAAGCCCATGAATTTCAAGCACACGGGCGTCTTCCCGGAGCAGGCGGTCAACTGGGACTTCATCACCGAGACCATCCGCGGCGCGGGCCGTCCCGTCAACGTGCTGAACCTCTTTGCCTACACCGGCGGCGCCACCCTGGCCGCGGCGAAAGGCGGGGCCTCCGTCTGCCACGTGGACGCGGCCAAGGGCATGGTCCAGATGGCCCGGGACAACGCCCGAGCCTCGGGCCTTGAGAACGCGCCGATCCGCTGGATCGTGGACGACTGCGGAAAGTTCGTGGAGCGGGAGCTGCGCCGCGGCAGGCGCTACGACGCTATTATCATGGACCCGCCCTCCTACGGGCGGGGCCCCTCCGGGGAGATCTGGAAGCTGGAGACCAGCCTCTGGCCCTTCCTGGAGCAGGTCTGCGGCCTGCTGTCCGAGGCGCCCCTGTTCGTCCTGGTGAACTCCTACACCACGGGCCTGGCCCCCTCGGTGGTGGGCTATATGCTGGACAGCGTGTTCGGAAAACGCTTCGGCGGTCACACCGAGGCCCAGGAGCTGGGCCTGCCCGTCACGGCCTCCGGCCTGTGCCTGCCCTGCGGCGCCACAGGCCGCTGGCAGGCTAAGTGAAAAGTAGGGGCGGCCATTGGCCGCCCGCCAAAGGAGCACACAATGTCAACGATCATCCGTACCGAAAACCTTTCCTTTACCTATCCAGCGTCCGGGGATAGATTGGCCCTGCCGGTGTTCGAGGACCTGAACCTCGAGATCGCCGAGGGCAGCTTCACGGCTGTCATCGGCCCCAACGGCTGCGGGAAGTCCACCCTTGCCAAGCACTTCAACGCGGTGCTGCTCCCCTCCGGGGGCAAGGTCTGGGTGGAGGGCATGGACACCGCCGACGAGGAGAAGCTGCTGGACATCCGCCGCCAGATCGGCATGGTCTTCCAGAACCCCGACAACCAGATCGTCGCCAACGTGGTGGAGGAGGACGTGGCCTTCGCCCCCGAGAACTTGGGGGTGCCCTCGGCGGAGATCCGCCGCCGGGTGGACGAGGCCCTGAAGACCGTCGGCATGTACGAATACCGGGAGCACGCCCCCCATCTGCTCTCCGGCGGCCAGAAGCAGCGCATCGCCATTGCGGGGGTGCTGGCAATGGACCCCCGGTGCATCGTTCTGGACGAGCCCACCGCTATGCTGGACCCCCGGGGCAGGGAAGAGGTGATCTCCACCGTCCTGCGGCTCAACCGGGAGCGGGGCATCACCGTGGTCCTCATCACCCACCACATGAACGAGGCCGCCGAGGCGGACCGGGTGGTGGTGATGCACGAGGGCGGCGTCCTGGCCGACGGTGCGCCCCGGGAGGTCTTTTCCCGGGTGGAGCTGCTGCGGAAGGCCGGGCTGGACGTGCCCCAGACCACGGACCTGCTGAACGAGCTCAACCGCGCAGGCTGGTCCCTGCCCCTGGAGGCGCTGAGCCCCGAGGCGTGCGCGGAAGTGATTGCCGCGGCCCTCTCTGCCCCGTAGGGACGGCACTCTGCCGTCCGGCATACGGAACGAATGGAAACTGCCCGAATATAGAGCGGACGGCTGCGAGTCGTCCCTACAGGAGGATACCCCCGTGGACCCTACCATCCCCATTCTTGAAACGAAAGACCTGACGCACGTGTACAGCGCGGGAACGCCATTTGAACACGTTGCCATTGAACATATCGACCTCTCCTTCCGCCTGGGGGAGCTGGTGGGCCTGATCGGCCACACCGGCTCCGGCAAGTCCACCCTGATCCAGCACCTCAACGGTCTGCTCAAGCCCAGCTCCGGCAAGGTCCTGTTCCGGGGCGAGGACATCTGGAAGGACAAGAAGTTCACCCACGCCGTCCGGGGCAAGGTGGGCCTGGTGTTTCAATACCCGGAATACCAGCTCTTCGAGGAGACCTGCTGGAAGGACATCGCCTTCGGGCCCAAAAATCAAGGCGTCTCCGGGGACGAGCTGGACGCCCGGGTGCGCCGCGCCGCGGGCTTTGTGGGCATTGACAGCGAGCTGCTGGAGAAGTCCCCCTTCGACCTCTCCGGCGGCCAGAAACGCCGGGTCGCCATTGCCGGGGTCATCGCCATGGAGCCCGATGTGCTGATCCTGGACGAGCCCACCGCCGGACTGGACGCCGCGGGCCGGGACGCCATTTTGCAGAACATCCAGGCCTATCAGCAGGCCCAGAATGCCTGCGTCATCATGGTCAGCCACTCCATGGAGGAGGTGGCCTCCCTCTGCAGCCGCCTCGTCGTCATGAACCACGGCGCCGTTTCCATGGACGGCACGCCCGCCGAGGTCTTCACCCACGCGGAGGAGCTGACCCAAATGGGGCTCAGCGTTCCCCAGGTGACGACGGTCTTCCGCCTGCTGCGGGAGCGGGGTCTGGACCTGCCTGCCGACGTCTACACCGTGAAGTATGCGGTCCGCTGCCTCGCGGCCTGGAAGGAGGCGCACCAATGCTGAAGGACATCACCTTAGGCCAGTACTTTCCGGGCAAAACCGTCGTGCACCGGCTGGACCCCAGAACCAAAATTCTGCTGCTGATCGTCTACATCGTCGCCGTGTTTCTGGCCCAATCCTTCCTCTCCGCCGGGCTGGTGCTGGCCTTTCTGATCGCGGTCACGCTGCTGGGCCGCATCCCCTTCAAGTCCATGACCCGCGGCCTCAAGCCGATGCTGATCTTCATCGTCTTTACCGCGGTGCTGAACCTCTTCTACACCGAGGGCGGGACCCTGCTGGTGGAGTGGAAGTTCATCCACATCTATTCCGAGGGCCTGCGGAAGTCCTTCTTCATGGTCCTGCGCATCCTGCTGCTGGTCTGCGGGGCCTTCCTGCTGACCTACACCACCTCGCCCATCGCCCTGACCGACGCCATTGAGCGGCTGCTGAACCCCCTGAAAAAGCTCCACGTGCCGGTCCACGAGTTTGCGATGATGATGTCTATCGCCCTGCGCTTCATCCCGACGCTGATCGAGGAGACCGACAAGATCATCTCCGCCCAGAAGGCCCGAGGCGCGGACTTTGAGACCGGCAGCCTGATCCGCCGGGCCAAGGCCCTGATCCCCATCTTAGTGCCGCTCTTTGTCAGTGCCTTCCGCCGGGCGGACGAGCTGGCGACAGCGATGGAGTGCCGCTGCTACCACGGCGGCGAGGGCCGGACCCGCATGAAGGTCCTGCGCTTCGCCCGGCTGGACTACGCCGCCTTTGCCGCAGGCGCCCTGCTGCTGGCGGGGGTGATCATTCTACGTCACTTTGGCCTATGAAAAATATCGCATTAGTGTTAAAATATGAAGGCTCCGCCTATCACGGCTGGCAGGTGCAGAAGAACGCCGTCTCCGTGGCGGCCACGCTGGAGCGGGCCGCCGCGATGGTGGTGGGCCACCCGGTCCACATGACCGGCTGCGGCCGGACCGACGCTGGGGTCCACGCCAGGCGCTACGTCGCCAATTTCCGCACCGCCTCCGCCATTCCGGTGGAGCGGCTGCCCTATGCCCTGAACACCCATCTGCCCGAGGACATCGTGGTCTCCGACGCCTTTGAGGTCCACGAGGGCTTCAACGCCATCGGGTCCTGCGTGCGGAAGGAATATACCTATTTAATATATAACTCTCGGATCCGGGACCCCTTCTATGTCAACCGGGCCTGGTTCTATCCCAAGCGCCTGGACGAGGCCGTCATGCAGCAGGCCGCGAGCTGCTTCGTGGGGACCCACGACTTTGCCGCGGTCCGCTCCGTGGGGACGGATGTGAAGTCCACGGTGCGGACGGTCTATCACTTCGACGTGGAGCGGGAGGGGGAGCTGATCTCCTGCCGCATCTGCGCCAACGGCTTTTTGTACAATATGGCCCGGGCTATGGTGGGGACGGCGGTCTACGCCGCGGAGGGGAAATTCCCGCCCGAGGCGGTGGCCGACATCCTGGCCGGGCGGAACCGCACCGCCGCGGGGCCCACGGCCCCGCCGGGGGGACTGTATATGACCCGTTTGTGGTACGACGACGGAAAGGCGGTGTTTTCCATTGCGTAAGCAAGCTGTGCAGCTGGTCCGCACCAAAGCGGGCAGGCCGGCCTGGGGCCGCATCCTGCTGCTGGTCCTGGCAGTGCTGCTGCTTCTCTTCCTGCTGCTGTGGCTGCTGGCTCCGGGCCTGGCAAGTCCGGCCCGGCTGGTCCGCTTCTTCCGCTACATGGGCCTGCGGGACAAGGAGGGCTACGGCGTCATCTCCTACGACGGCGGCGCCGGGGCCGTCTATGCCGACCTGGAGGGCAGCCTCTTGGTGGGCACCGAGAACGGCCTGACCCTCTATGCTATGGATGGGGAGCAGAAGGCCTTGATCCAGGGCTCCCTGCCCACGCCGGTGCTCCGGAACGGGGGCGGGCGCAGTCTCTGCTTCAGTCCCGGCAGCTCCTATGCCGCCGCCGTGGACAGCAGCGGCGCCGTCCTGCTGGACGAGGCCTTCGACGGCGCCTTCGTGGACGCCAACGTCAGCTTCGACGGCTGCATCGCCTATCTCTCCACCGAGAACGGCTACAAGACGGTGGCGACGGTGCTGAACCGGGAGCAAAAGCCCATCTATCGCTACTACTCCCGGACCCGCTATCTCAACGCCTGCGCCGTCAGCGAGGACGGCGCGCTGCTGGCCGTCGCCAGTCTGGAGGAGCAGGACAGCCTGTTCCGCTCCGGCGTCACCTTCTTCCGCACCGACGAGGAGATGGCGGACCGGGAGACGGAGCAGGGCAGCTCTGTTTCCCAGGACCTGGGAAGCGGGCTGATTTATGAGCTCTGCTTCCTGGACGGGGATGACCTGCTGGCAGTCTGCCAGAACCAACTGGTCTTCCTGCGCACAGACGGCTCGCGGCTCTACAAAATGCCGCTGAACGACGAAAGCCTGCTGGACTACAGCGTCAGCGAGG
Organism: Oscillospiraceae bacterium; assembly: GCA_017429325.1. Taxonomy (GTDB): domain Bacteria; phylum Bacillota; class Clostridia; order Oscillospirales; family Oscillospiraceae; genus JAFRPC01. The sequence goes on from JAFRPC010000059.1 coordinate 15,596, forward strand.
ACGGCTGGGTCATCCTGGCCCTGCGGACCGACGCCGGCGGCGACCGGGTCCTGACCCTGGACGCCGAGGGAGAGCTCCTTGGCGAGCTGAAGCCCGAGGGCAGGGTCCGCTCCGTTTCCGCCGCCGAGGGCTGCGCCGCAGTGCTGACGGAGCGCTCCGTCGGGACCTATGACCGCAGGCTCCACGCCCGGGACAGCTCCCCGGACACGGCGGGCGCCACCCGCGCCCTTGCCCGTTCCGACGGCACGGTGCTGCTGATCTGCGCGGGTACGACAAAGCTCTTGATTCCCTGAATCTGCTTGAAAGGAGATTATTCATTTCATGAAACCGACGCTCTGCAGCCGCTGCAACAAAAACGTGGCTGTGATATTCATTACCAAAATTGAAAACGGCATGACCAGCAACGAGGGCCTCTGCCTCAAATGCGCCAAGGACCTGGGCATCAAGCAGGTGGACGACATGGTCAGGCAGATGGGGATCTCCGATGAGGACCTGGAGAATCTCTCCGGGGAGATGATGTCCATGCTGGGCGGAAACCCGGAGCCGGACCCCGACCTGCCCGAAGAAGACGACACCGAGGGCCAGACGGCCACCTTCCCCTTCCTCAACAAGCTCTTCGGCAGCCTGCCCGGACTCTCCAATCCCCCGGCGCAGCACCAAGAGCCGCCCAAGAACCCGACCCCGCCCACCCAGCCCCCCAAGAAGAAGCACAAGTTCCTGGACGCCTACTGCCTGGACCTGACCCGTCAGGCTCGGGAGGGCAAGCTGGACCGCATCGTGGGCCGGGAGGAGGAGACCGAGCGGGTCATCCAGATCCTCAACCGCCGCCAGAAGAACAATCCCTGCCTCATCGGCGAGCCCGGCGTGGGCAAGACGGCCATCGCCGAGGGCCTGGCCCAGAAGATCGTCGCGGGGGAGGTCCCCTTCAAGCTCCGGGACAAGGAGGTCTTTCTGCTGGACATGACCGCCATGGTGGCGGGCACCCAGTTCCGCGGCCAGTTCGAGAGCCGCATGAAGAACCTCATCAGCGAGATCAAGGCCTGCGGCAACATCATCCTGGTCATCGACGAGGTCCACAACTTAGTCGGTGCGGGAGACGCCGAGGGCTCCATGAACGCCGCCAACATCCTGAAGCCCGCCCTGTCCCGGGGCGAGGTCCAGGTCTTAGGGGCCACGACCTTCAAGGAGTACCGCAAGTACATCGAGAAGGACTCCGCCCTGGAGCGCCGCTTCCAGCCCGTGACGGTGACAGAGCCCAACATCGAGCAGTCCATTGCCATCATCAAGGGCATCGCGGGTTATTACGAGAAGTATCACGGCGTGGAGATCACCCCGGAGATCGCCCGGCAGACGGTGCTGCTCTCCGAGCGCTATATCACCGACCGCTTCCTGCCCGACAAGGCCATCGACCTGCTGGACGAGGCCTGCTCCGACGAGAACCTCCGCAACCCCGTCATCAACGAGCTGGCGACGGCCTCCAAGGACCTGGCGGACGTGGAGCTGGAGCTGAAGATGCTCACCGAGAAGCCCGAGGAAAAGACCGCCTCGGACTATGAGCGCATCGCCGTCCTGAAGACCAAATCCCTCCAGCTGGGCGAGCGCATTACGGAGCTGGAGCTGAAGCCGAAGCCCCGCCTGACGGTGGAGAATCTGGCAAAGGTCATCGAGCTCTGGACCAAGATCCCCGCCTCCAAGGTCCAGGCCCGGGAGTATGAGCAGCTCCGCAGCCTGGAGGAGAACCTCAAAAAGCATGTGGTGGGCCAGGACGAGGCCATCTCCGCCATCTGCACCGCCATCCGCCGCAGCCGCGCCGGCATCAGCCCCAAGAAGCGGCCCGTCTCCTTCATCTTTGTCGGCGCCACCGGCGTGGGCAAGACCGAGCTGGTCAAGCGCCTGGCCGACGAGCTCTTTGAATCCGTGGAGTCCCTGGTGCGGCTGGACATGTCCGAGTATATGGAGAAGCACTCCGTCTCCAAGGTCATCGGCTCGCCGCCGGGCTACGTGGGCTACGACGAGGCCGGACAGCTCACCGAGAAGATCCGCCGCAAGCCCTATTCCGTCATCCTCTTCGACGAGATCGAAAAGGCCCATCCCGACGTGCTGAATATCCTGCTGCAAATTCTGGACGACGGCCGCATTACCGACGCCCAGGGGCGGGTGGTGAACTTCGAGAACACCGTCATCGTCATGACCTCCAACGCGGGCTCTGACCGGAAGGACGGCTCCGTGGGCTTCGGCAAGAGCCTCACCGAGCAGACCAGGGAGAAGGCCCTGAAGGCCTTAGGCGAGTTCCTGCGGCCCGAGTTCATGAACCGGGTGGACGACATCGTCTGCTTCAACAAGCTCTCCGAGGCCAACTTCCGCGACATCGCGGTCATCATGCTGAACGAGCTGAAGACCGGCCTGGCGGACCGGGGCATCGCCCTGGGCTGGGACGACGCGGTCCTGGATTGGCTGACGGCCAAGTCCTACTCCGTCCAGTACGGCGCCCGCAACCTGCGCCGCACCATCGAGAAGGAGATCGAGAACCCCATCGCCGAGCGCATCATCGACAGCTACCTGGAGCCCCTGCGCATTATTGCCCTCTCTGTAAAAGACGACGCGATCACGGTGGAAGCCCGCTAAGCCTTCCCCTTGAGGGGAAGGTGGCATCCGCCGTCCCCCGCAAGGCGGATGACGGATGAGGTGGCGTCCCGATTCTGCAACCGATGAAAACATGAAGAAAACGAAACAAATCGCTCTCGGCGGCCTCCTTGCCGCCCTGGCTGTTGTCATTCTGCTTTTGGGCTCCCTGATCCCCATCGGCACCTATGTGGCCCCCATGCTGGCCTCTTTCCTGCTGGTCCCGCTGCTGGCGGCCCTGCCCAAGGGCCTCTGTCTGTGCTGGTACGCCGCGGCGGCCCTGCTGGCCGTTCTGCTCTGCCCGGACAAGGAGACCGCCTTCGTCTTCGTCTTCCTGGGCTGGTATCCCATTGCCCGCCCCGGTCTGGACCGGCTGCCCCGCCTGCTTCGCATCGCGGCAAAGCTGCTGATTTTCAACGCCGCCGTCGCCGCCCTCTATGCCCTGCTGATCCTGGTCTTCCAATTGGAGGCCCTGGTGGAGGAGGCCCGGGAGACCGGGACGCTCCTGCTGCTGGTCCTGCTGCTTTTGGGCGATCTCAGCTTTCTGCTCTTCGATTTGACCCTGCGGCGCCTGACGCAGCTCCGTCGAAAGGGGAAGGGCTTCGGGTTTTTTTGGTGAAAGTGCTGTAACAGGCAAGGCGTTTTTCGGGAAAAATACCCAAAATATCAGAAATTGTGAAAAAAGTGTTAAATTCTAATTGAAAATATGTAATAATTGTGCTACCATAGAAGAGGAAAGAGAGGGCTGTCCTTCCGCGAGGTCCTCCGGAGAGGAGGCCGCCCATGCGCCCCAAACGGTATCTCAAAGATTATCAACTGACCCCGGAGGTCACGGCCAAGGGCCGCCTGTCCCCGGCGGCCAGCTACATCGGCTCCTACCACCGCTTCACGGCGGAGCCGGAAGCCCTGGACCGGGCCAAGCTGGCCTACACGGTGCTGACTGCCGCCGTGGTGCTTCTGTTTGTGGCACAGCTCTGGTTTACCGACCTGCTGGACCGGGAGCGCCGCTTCCTGGTCCTGCCCATGGCCTTCAACGTCTTCCCCGTCTTCGGGGTCGTGATGGGGGTCATCCGGCTGCGGGCCGCGCCGGAGAAAATGACCCTGCACCAGCGGGACCGTATCTGCAACCGGCTCCCGGCCTTCAGCTTCGGCCTGATGGTCTTTGCGCTCCTCTCCTTTGCCGCCACGGTAGCCCAGCTGGCCCTTCACGGCGTGACGGTCCCCACGGCGCTCTACTGCGCCGACGCCCTGGCGCTCAGCGTCCTGGCCGTTTTCATCTTCCGGCTGCGGACCATCCTCAAAACGGAAATCGTATCCGAGTGAATTCCCGCATACCCTTAGACAGGTATTTACGGCATGGCAAGTCGTGCCGATAAATATATATTATTTTTAGGAGGAAAGATTCA
>JAFRPC010000012.1 GCA_017429325.1 Oscillospiraceae bacterium
CCCGAAAAGTCTGAAAAAGCCAAGCGGGAAGAAGCCCGGCGGACAAAAGGGGCACAAGGGCAGCGGCATGAAAATTACCCGCAAGCCCGACGAGTATGTGCCGCATTTCCCCGCAGCCTGTCTCAACTGCCCCAATCGCGCTGTTTGTGAAATGAAGGTTGCGGAACAGCGCTACGAGGAAGATATCAGCATCCAAACCCATGTGACAGCGCATTTGCAGATGAAATGCTGCTGTCCCAGGCAGGGAGGAAAGTTACTTCTCGGGGAGTTTCCCTGCAATATCAAAGCGACCAAGCAATACGGAGCGAATCTGGTTGCCTTTGCCTCTGCTCTGTCAACCGTTGGAATGGTGAGCATTGACCGAATTCACAAGCTCCTGAACAACGTATTTCAGCTTGGCATCAGCACCGGCGCGATACAGGGCTTTCTGAACCGTCTGCATGAAAAGGTAAAGTTGCCGGTGAAGTATATCCGCAACAAGGTTTCTCAGGTCCCTGTCATGAACTGTGACGAGACTGGCGTGCGGGTCAACGAGAAGCTGCGCTGGCTGCACTGCATGAGCGGCAGCGGCTGGGTTTACTACGCGCTTCACGACAAGCGGGGCTGCGCAGCCATGGATGAAATCGGCATCATCCCGGACTACCGTGGGATCATGATTCACGACTGCTGGAAGCCGTATTTCAAATACGAGAAGGCGGAACATGCCTTGTGCTGCGCACACATTCTGCGGGAACTGGTCTACGCGGAGGAGGTCAAGCACCAGCAATGGGCAAAGCCTCTGCGAGAACTGCTGTGCGAAATGCTGGAAGCGCGGAATCGCCTGACAGACCTGGGCGAAAGCCGCTTTCCCAAGGAGCAGGCAGACGCCTATTCCAGGCGGTATGACGCTTTGGTGACGCAAGGCCTGGAAGCAAATCCCTTACAGGTGCGGAAAAAGGGCCAGATGGGCGCCCCCCAAAAGGGCGAAATGCGAAGCCTTCTGGAACGACTCCGGGACCGTAAGCCGCAGATCCTGCGGTTTGCGGCGGATTGGTATGTTCCGTTTACCAACAACGCAGCGGAACAGGATATTCGCTTCAGCAAGGTGAAGCTCAAGGTCTCCGGCTGCTTCCGCACCAAGCGCGGCGCGGAGGAATACGCGGATATCATGAGCTATACCAATACAGCCTACAAACACGGCGTCGGATTTTTCGACGCAATCAAGGCTGCTTTCACTGGCAACGCACTTGCGCTCGTGGCTCAGTGGGGATAGTGTTTGCTTTCGTCAAAACGCCGAAAGTTTTCCACACTCATCGTTCGTTTGCCCCTTGAGATGCGCTGATTTTTCTCCGTTTTGCACAATTCGTCGCTTGTCAACCGGGGCTACTGAATAAATACCAATCACCATATTTTAAAACGGTAATTCACTACCGTCTTCTTCAAATGGATTGCAGAATACTTCTTTTTTCTGATAATGCTTATTAAATCCAGCTGCTATAGCTGTATAAAACTGTCGCAGATAACTTGGTTTCTCCTTTATCTTATTATAGATTTCAATAGCGTCTTCTATTGAGGAGATTGAAATATTTGCTGAACCATCTGTAAAACGTCCGTCTAAATCAAATACTAACGACGCTGCAAGTTCTTTTTCAAAAAAATGATTATGATATACTTCCTCTAATCTATTGAATATTTCTTCGATGTATTCCGAATCAACTTGTTCTGTAACTTTAAAAGTTTCAACATCATACTCATCGCCATAATCACTATACTCTGTTGTATAACATAAATTTGTAATTACATTTTCTATTTCGTCCCTCATTTTTTCTAAATTGAATTCAGGTTTCTTTTGGGGAGGTGTCGGTGGTTCCTCAACAAGCTCAGGCTTAAGAAGCTCACGATAATAAGAATTAGGATGTATCGAAAGAGATTTACCTGTTCTTTCAGAAAACTCAGCACATAGATTGGCTTCGTTTTTTGTAAAACCTCCATCGTCTGTGATCAGCAAAACTTCAGATTCACCTTTTTCTTGAAAATACGAGATAATCGACTCCCATATTAATGCATCTTTAAAGCCTTTATCACTTGCCTTATCATCAGTAAGGAAAGGGGCCATTTTTCGGTTTGCTCTTGTGAAAACTGCTAAGAGCATTTCCCTACTTTGCGGAAACGGAATTATCTGGTCTCCAAAAGTTGCTTTATATCTTCTCCATACGGCTTGGGTCAGTTTGTCTTCTTGTTCTTCATATGTTGTTTTTAATGTTACTGTTGCTATTCTATTAAGCCGCGCCTGTTCTTTTTCTGCTTCTTCAAACAGCGTTTTTATTTCACGACATTGTTGGGCAATTCGTTCAATTATTGAAACCTCTGTAACATAAACAGTAAATCGGTCTGACAAGTTTTCTATTACTTCATTAAGCGCTTTTGTTTGTATTATGAAATTGGTATCAAAAACAAACGCTTTCTTGTCCAACATCGTTCTACCTCCATTTACAGCATTGTTCATTTTTCCTCTTCCAAGTTATCGTTACTTTTAGTCTATATACTCATTCTGCGTCGTCTGCTCCTCAACAATCGAATACTTGAAGAAATTGAACTTTTCTTTGTTTTCCTGATAGTAACCTTTAGCACAAGCAGTCAGAATCAAGCAAAGGCGTCTAATGCTGACCGTATAGCTACGATACTTATTACCATCGCGCGAAAAAGGCACACCATATGAAACAGTTGCTGTATCACCATACGAATCAAAATGATTCTTCTTTTCCGATAATAATATAAAATGGTCGATCTTACAGCATTCTTCTTTTATTTTCCTTTTTTCGATATTGGGTGTTCCTTGATGCAGATAGCAACAGCGAAGATTAAATACTACTTCACCGCTTAAATAAGGCATATCTTCTAGGCCTTCTGGTATCAGTCCGTTAACCATTGGTCTTTCGGTTATACCAACATGCTTGTCATACCAATCAATATACCGTTTCCCAACAGCTGCCTTAGGGTATTCTGCTTTCCCACAAATATCTGGCAAAGTCAGTGCTAGGGACAAGGCAGAGAACAGGCAATCATTATCAAGCGCATTTCTGATATCATCAATTAGTCGTAACAACATATTTCACACCTCCAGCTTTCCGCTCATAAGACGAGGTAGCAACAAGTCTCTCTGTTTTATAAGATTGCGCTCTTTCTCTGTTTCTATCTGTATTAGCTTGATTAAGGGTAGAACCTGTTCAACAAACCGTTTTTGTAAATATATCGGTGCAACCAGCACTTTTTTTGCCATAAACTCCGTCCAGTGTCTTTTGTATTCGGTAGTTTCAATAATACCTCTTGTTAAAAAATACAAATATGTAGTAAGCACACTGTCTTTCGCAACAAAAGGCACGACATTTTCAGACAGAGAAAAAGGACAAATCATCAACTGATACTTGCAAGAGTGGTCGCCAAAAATTGCTATTGGCTCATCTGCTGATGCAACATGCGAAGGTTCATCATTGTGGAAACCAACATATTACAATCAGGGGACGGTTCTCTGATTGACTGTTAAATAATAGCACTACCGTCGTTGTTGTCAATCAGAGAACCGTCCCCCGATTGAATCAATCAGAGAACCGTCCCCCGATTGAATTTCCGTTTTTTCAGAACGGCTCAGTTTTGGGACGTAGGGCCGGCCTGAACGGGCGCTCCTTGAATGGGCTCCGGGCCGTGCTTCTGTTGGAGGCTTTGCGGGGCGGCCAGGGGCTGGTTTTCTATGGAAGCGGGCTGCTGGGGGATGGGCTCCGTGACCTTCTGCGCCATCTCCATAAGGAACTGGTTCCTGCTGTCCTCAAAGTTGAGCGCGTTTATCGCTTTATTGTAAGCGGCTCCGTCTGCCAGCTTACTCTCCTTCTCCCGCATGAAGGCCTGGAAGCGCTGGTCCTTCCGGATCGCCGCTGCGTACTTGTCGATCTCCTCTTGGGTGGGCTCCCTGCCCTCGTTCATCCGGCGCAGGGTGGCGTCGGCAGCGACGGCGGCGCAGCGCTTTTCGTATTTCAGCGCAGCCTCATTCTTTTCAAATTCCATGCCCCCTGACGAGGACCCGTCCAGCGCCGCGGCATCATGCAGTTTCCTGATCTGCTGCACTGTCTTTCCTGCCGTGAGCCGCCGGATGGTCTCCTGGAAATCGGGATCCTTCATAATTTCCTCGGCCTTCGCCTGGAGCGCGGGGTTCCGGGAGGCGTAGTTCTGCATCGCATGATTGATTTGCAGCGCTTCGGCGGCCTTGTCCAAAGCGAAGCCCTTGGCACAGTCCAGCTTGGCCTGCTTCAGCCTGGGCTCCGCCATGGCACGGTCGTAGGCTTCCAGCCGTTGGGCGGCCATGTTCCTGGCAGCCTGCTTGAATACGCCGCTGTGCTCCACGGCCTGGTCGGCCAGGGTCTCCAGCTCGGCGGGGTTCTCGAAGCGATGCAGGCGCTTATTCAGGATGGAATCCACGCCCCTTCTGAAGGCCTCGGGACGGAAGGCCGCCGTCTGGTGCTCGGCGGGGATCTTCGCGTCCACGAAGGACTTGGCGTAGAGCATCTTCGCCATGACGGTCTTGCCCTCCGTGCCGTAGAGCCACTTGGGATTTCCGCGCTTGAGCATCAGCTCCATCCGCGCGTCCTCATAGGCCTTCTGGGCCGGAGAACGCAGGCCCAGATCGTCCTGCAGCTTGGCCAGCTTCCTGAAGTTCGCCATGCCCTCCTCGAAGCGCCGACGACCGCTCTCGTAGTGGAAGGAGCTTTTCGAGCCGTTCTTGGTCTTGAGCCGGACGTACTCGAAAGCGTCCTGCTTGGCCTTCTCCAGATCCTTGCAGAAATCGGATCCGTACAGCTTTTCCAGCTTCATGGGATTGCCGCCGGTCAGAAGCTCCTTGACTTTTTGGATCTTCGCCAGGCTCTTCTTCATGGTTTTGTACTCTTCAGAGTCCGTCTTGACGAGCTGGTCGTCCTTCCCGGTCTGCAGGAAATCATAGGCCATGGGATCGTCCATGAGGGCGGCGCCCATCTTCAGGATCGCCTTGACGTCCTGATTCCTGGCCAGCTTCCAGGTGTTCTTCAAGCTCTCCCGGAAGGCCTGGAACTCCTGGCTGCTTTCGCCCTTGGCGGCGGCGTTTTTGGCCAGACGGTTCTGGGCGGAGAAGGCGTGGAGCAGGTACTGATCCGGGACGAACTGATTATTGTAGGAGCCGCTGATCAGCTCCTCCCGGGCGGCGTCCGCCAGAACCTTCTGGTTGCGGTCGGCCAGCTCCACCCAGTTGTAGGCGGCGTCGCCGGAGGCATAGGCGTTGGCGGCGTCCATCTCGTCCTGCCAGGAATAGCGGATCTGCTCCGGCTTCGCGTTTTTCAGGCTGAGGCCGGGCTCCAGAACCTGATCCGGCTTGTCGAAGCTGTCAATCATCTCTTCCAGGTTCAGGGCGTTCTCCCCGGCCTCGGGACGAATGGCGGCGTTTTGGTAGAGCGTGCCCCGCATCCCGGCGTATCTTTCCGCTTCGTCGGTGCAGACCTTGCTCATGGTCTCGTAGCGCCGGATCTCCTTCTGGATCTCCAGATTGGCTTCGCGCAGGCCGAGATGGAAGGCGGCTAAGAACTCCGCGCTTCGTTTGGGATCCTTTTCCATGCCCGCGATGCCGCTCAAGGCGCGGGTCATGGCGGCGTCGAGGCCCACCCAGGCGGTCATGAGCGCCGTATCCGCGGTGCCGACGGTGTATCTCCCCTTCATGCCGTTCTGTAGGACCGCGCCGATGCTTCCCTGCCGGGAGTTCAGCCCGCCGGCGGCAATGAGCTGTTTGCCGAGGGTCTTGGCGGTTTTGGCGGGATCCTTACAGAGTTCCTCGAGGGTCAGCCCCGCGCTCTTCAAGGTCGCGTAGCCGATGTAGAGGCTGTTCAGCTTTTTCTGGTTCGTCGTGTCCAGGGCGAACTTCTCCGGCATGTCCCCCGTGCTGGCGCGGGTGGACTCCACGTTGGGGGAGAAGATGGGCGCCGGATTGAGCTTATCGGATTTCAGGATCTCAATGGCCTTGTCCGTGGAGGCCTCCGCCTGCTCGTAGGCCTCCTGGGCCTGACGGACCTCCTCCAGGTCGCCGCGCTTCACGGCGGCGATCAGCATCTGCTTGGCGTGGGCCACAGGCCGGAAGGCGTAATACTTGTAGCCTTCCTCGTTCGGGTAATACATGTCGTCCGGCTTCTCGGGCTTATGGAGGGGGAAGATCTGGCCGCTCAGGGGGGCGCCTGAAACCCGCTCGAAGTGCAGCTCGTCCAGGCGCTGGCTCAGCTCCCGGACAGCCTGGCGGGTATCCTCGGACAGACCGACCTTGGGGTCCGCGCTCAGCTTGTCGAGCGCCTGCGCCTGTTCCGCCGGCATGGGGTTCGGATACTGGTCCTCACTCAGTAGGCTGAAATCCGGGGCGCCGCCTCCGCCGACGGCGGGCTTCACCAGGTCCTTGAACTGACCGTCCCCGAGCGTCTGCAGGCCCTGGACCTGACGCACGTTCACGCGCCGACCGACGATATTGTCGTAGTTTTCGTAACCGGGCACGTTGGCGTTTGACCGGGGACCGTCAAAAGCATTCAGGACCTCCGGCTTGACGTTCTGGAGCGTGGCGCTGACCTTCTGGAGCAGCTTTTCGTTCTCCGCGTTCTTCGCCGCGTCGGCAGTGTGGGTGAATTTGTCCCGCAGAGCCTGGATCTCGGTTTCGTAGGGGCTGTAGACCTTGGACTCCTTGTAATCGGGGCTCATGGGATGGGGCTGGATGGGCGTGTTGATGATCTCGTTGACCTTCTCGGGCCCCAGAGCTTCGGCGTAGACGTCCATCATCTGCTCGATCGTGCTGCCGAAGAACGCCGCGTTCATGTGGACTTCTGTATCATTCGAGCGAATCCGCTGGATGAAGGTGTCCTCCGTGCACCGCTCGTCGCCCGAGGGTCCCTTGATTTTCCGGAAGACCGCCTTGAGCTGGTCGTCCGTCAGGGTCTTCAGAGCGGTATGGATGTTTCTATGGATCTGATTCTTATGGTCGTTCGCGATGGTGTAATTTGTGATATAGTCCTCGATGTCCTGATCGCTGACCTTTTCCACGTCAAGGTAATTGGGCTTCGGTGCGTCCAGAACCGTTTGGAAGATCGCCTTCTGCTGGAGATAGTATTCCTTCAGGGTCATAATTTGCGCCTCCTTTTTTTGTCGTCTGGCCATATTATATCATACCGGGCGTACAAAAGCATTACAATTCTGCTTTCGCTGAAAAATTCTTTTAAAATCCCCGGTCTTTGTAATAATTTTGTACGAGGTGTCTGCTAAAATAGCTGCAGAAACAGCAAAACGATATAATTCATACGATTGCAGAACAAAAGGAGGAAACAGTATGCCCCTTACCTTAAACCAACTCAAAGCGAAGATGCGCCAGAACCCGGAGAAGTTCCGGGAGGATCAACAGAAATTGATGGACTTCTCCAAAACGCTCTACAAGGGCGCGTTGCAAAACGAAAGAATTGCAGCGCGCCCTCTTTCTATGCGGTTTGGTGTCGTCATGGCAGCAAAAAGCGCCTGGACTGTGGAAAAACTCACGGTTCAGGCGCACATAAATTGGCGTTGTCTTGTTTTCGCAACGCCGGGTGTGGATATTATTCTTTTTTTGCTTATGCCGAGTCCAAAACAGACAGCGGAGGAACGGGACTTCCAGAAGTTCCGCGAGACAAACAAGACTGCCGACGAGCTGCTGAAGACCCTGTATCCGACCTTTGATATTAAAGCCTATCCGACAGGTACGAGTCCCTGCACTTATGCGATTGAACCGCCGTGTACCGAACGGTACGCACGGTGGTGTGGGAGGTCGCTCACTCAACGAATGGGTGAGCTCCTACCCGATTGTCTCGCGGAAGATGCAAATCACATTATGCTGGCCAGAGAATCATTCCGATTGACGGCGTTCTGCCCGGCAACGTTTTCCGGAACCCTTTCCTGCTCAGGACCCTGCTTCTGCGGGGCGGGGATCTCCTCCTCTTTGAGGCCTTCGCGCAGCGCGAGCTTTTTCAGCTCGGGGTCGCGGTTCAGCATGTTGGACATCCGGACGTTCATCTCGTTCAGGCATTCCTTCTCCACGCCCTGCTTGTGCGCAAGCTCCCCGTTGATCTTCTGGATCCCGAGGGTCAGCAGCTTGGCCAGGGGGACCTTGTCGGTTGGGACGCCCTGCCCGCCGTAGGCCTTGAAGGCGATCTCGGCAACCTGTCTGCCCTCGTCGATCGCCGGGCGGTTCTGGCTGAGGACCGTGTCCGTCAGCTTGAAGCCGCTGTGTCTGGAGGAAAGAGAGGAGGCCAGAACAACGGCGCTGTAGTCCTTGGGGTTGAGGCTGCAGTTGACGCCCTCCGGGGCGCCCACCGGCGCGAAGGGAAGTCCCGCCTCTTCCTGCTTTTTGGGGTAAGCGCAGAGATCGTCCAGATACCTGATGTTGGCAGCGCCGACGTAGGACATTTTGGTGGCGTTTTCCAGACCCTTGTTGTGGTCGATGACCGCGTCGTCCTTGCCCTTCCGCTCAGCGTTCTTCATCTTGTTCGCGTAGTACACATCGCTGACCTTCTCCGAGGCGCCGCGCTTCTTGTTGATCCGGTCGATGAGCTCCCGGAAAGCTTCCGGCTTGAGCTCCTTTTTGAGCATGGCCATGGCGAGGTCGAAGCGCAGCTGGGCGTTGGGATGGGAGCGCAGGGACTCCTTGCCCTTGACGTAGTCCGCGCAAGCCTTGATGAAGGCCTTCCGGTAATCGTTGACCTTGCCGCCCTCCTTGCTGTGCAGGGCGTCGCGGTAGTTTTTCAGAGAGTCCAGGAATTTGGTATAGGTCGCAGAGTCCTTGCTGTGGTACTTCCAGGTGGATTTCATGTCCTTGAGCTGGCCCAGCACGCCGCTGGCCAGATAGGCGCGCTCATCGTAGGCCTTGGGGTTGTCAGCGTAGACCGCCTCGGAGTAGCCGTACTGGTAGCGCATATTCAGGGGCTTGCCGCTGCGGATCGCCTCATCTGAGAGCTTGTAGTTTTGGATCACGTTTTCGCGTTTGATCTGATCGAAGGCTGCCTCGTGATCCACGTTGTTCTTCTTCAGGTTGGCGAGGATCTTTTCCTTGCCCTTTTCCATCATCGCCTCGAGCCGCCTGCCGTTGCGAAGCTCCTTCTTGTCCGACTCCTGCAGGCCCTTTTCATAGGCCGCCGCGCCTTCATCCAGCCAGTGCTTCTTCACGTGGGAGACGTAGAGATCCATCATCTTATCGATGACCGCTTCCTTCACAGCCGCGTTGTAGTCCGCTTCCGCCTGTTTCCACTTGGCCTCCGCCTTATCGACGGTTTCTTTCTTGCTCTGATAGTCCGGATGATTCTGATCGAATTTTGCCAGTTCCTCTTTCAGCTTTTCCGCGTTGCGTTTCTCCCGATCCTTGGCCTGTTCCCGTTTTTGCACAACATACGGCTTATTGTCTATCATGTCTCTGGCTGCTGCGGCATAGTAATCGTCCTCAGGCTTCATGTGGGTGCCTTTGAGGAATTTCTCCCGTGTCGCGGGATCCATTTTCACAAAATCCATATAATCCCCGGCGGTCAGTACCGGGTCCTCCGGGGGCTGGAGCCGCTGCATCAGCTTCTGCCGAAGCAGCTCATTCATGAGATCCTTATACGACTTGCCCTCCGGCGCGCCGGGGCCGACCGATCCGGGAACGACGAGATCCTGCATCCCGGAGAGGATGTCGTCTTTTGTGGAACGGAATACCTGATGCGGCATGCTCTCGCTCTGCATCGTCATCATATCGCCCAGCTGCTCCGTCAGGTTCCGGCCGCCGACCATCTCGTAGTTGTTCTGATCCACGGGGCCGTGGGCAGCCATGATCTCCCGGGCCTTCTTCTGATAGATCTCGTTCTCCCTGCCGATCTGATGGGACGACCAGGCGTTGGTCATGCCGACCAGGAAGTACAGGTCCCGCATGGATTCGAGGGAGGGGGGATCGACGATCGAGTGGATGGCGTTCTCGACGAACTTCTTCTGTTGGTTGGCCTCATCCACCTTATCCAGGTCGTAGGAGGCGATCCCGAGATTGAATCTGTCTTCCGGGGTTAAAACGCCGGTCGAGTCGGCGGTGGCGCGGATGCCGTAATAGGCTGCCAGCATAAGCTTGTCCAGCTTGCCCTTCTGAGCGGCCAGGGTCTTATCCGACAGCTTGAGGTCTACCTTCATGTTGTCCTTGTAGTTTTGATCCAGCACCTGGGTCTGCTGTTCCTGTGAGAGGCTGCGGAACTCCTCCACTGTCATGTTGTTCCTGGGGTTGGGCATAATCCTTCACCTTTCTTCCTGTAAATTGTTCGTTTTATGAGACGCTCTGTGAATGCTTTGTCAGCTGAGAAGTCAGCAATGAGCTTCGGCTCAGGTGCTGACTGCGGGTCCGCCCTGCCTGGCCGTCCGGTACACGACGGCCGGGCCTGCTTCTGAAGCTCCTGCAATAAGTCCTGAAGGGCGGGATCCGGCATGACGATTACCTCGTTTTTTTATTGATCGTTTTGAGGTTTATCTGGGATCAGTATAGCATACGGCGCATACAAAATCATTACAAAAAGTCTGCTCCGACGAAAAAATATGGCGGGAAAGGAGATTTTTTGAAATTTTTTAGTGGTATCGGCCAAAAGATTATGGTATAATCACTCATGATCTGCGTTCCCAGGCGGGCGGCGTCGGGAAACCTGGGCCTGATATATTGCGACTGGAGTAGTTTTTATGGATAAAAAACGAATCAGATCTCTGCGCGGCAAGATTTCTCTGACCATGATCGCCGTGGTGGGGCTGACCCTGCTCTGCGTCGGAACCCTGTTTTTGTTCAGCTCCGACCAGATCACAACGACCCTGACAGAATCGAATCAGCAGATGTCCCTGACCTCCCGCTCCCGCTCCTCCACCTCCATGACCGAGCTGACCAAGACCCGCCTCCAGGAGCTGGCGATCGGGAAGGCCGAGCTGGCCGACCGGATGTTCTACGAGTTTGAGGAGGCCGTCCGCAACGCCGCCGTGGCCGCGGAGCTCCTCTACGCTGACGCGGACGCCTATCCGCCCCGGGACGTTCCCCTGCCCCGAATGGAGAACGACGGGAAGCTGGCCGTCCAGGTCCTCTTCGCCACCGGGGTCGATCCTCAGGACGAGGCCATCCAGCGGGAGGTCCGCCTGCTTGGCAATTTCCAGGAGGCCCTTTACGCCATCAACAGCAACAATCCGAGCATCGTCTCCAACTATATCGCCACCGAGAGCGGGATCATGTTCCAGGCCGACTACATCTCCGCCAGAAAGTTCGACGAAGCCGGGAACATTATGCCCCTGGACGCCAAGGAGCGGCCCTGGTATCAGGGGGCGGCGGAGACCGGCGAGCTCTTCCTGACAGAGGTGGTGGAGGACCTGCACACCAAGCGGCCTACCGTCATGTGCGGCGTCCCCATCTACAGTGACGGCGTGCTCAAAGGCGTGGCCGGCGCCGGTATGTATCTGGACAACGTGGAAGCCCTGGTGGAGGACATGGACCTGGGCGAGTCCGGGCAGGCCTGCATCGTCAATCAGGTCGGCCAGGTCCTTTTTGCCAGCGACCAGGACGACATGCGCACACCCTTCTATCCCGGACGGGACCTGCACAGCAGGGTAGATGAAGCCCTGAACACCCTGGCGATGATGGCGGAGAACCACGAAAGCGGCGTCATGCTGCTGGAGCTGAACGGCATTTCCAAGTATGTCGCCTGCTCCCCGATGACGACGACGGGCTGGTCCGTTTTCGTCATTCTCTCCCAGGAGGAGGTAGACGCCCCCACGGTCCAGCTCCAGAAAGACCTCGACCGGATCTCCGAGGAGGCCGCCGCCGAGGCCGCCCGGCACGTCAAAACGACCACGATCCTGCTGCCGGTCCTGCTGGCGGTCGCTCTGCTCGCCGCCCTGATCGTGTCCCTCCTGCTCTCCCGGCGGATCGTGAACCCCATTGTCACCCTGACGGAGAAGGTCCGGCAGGTGGAGGGCGACAACCTGGACTTCCACTGGGAGCTGGAGACCGGGGACGAGACCCAGACCCTGGCCAACTCCTTTGAGTCCCTGACCGAGCGCATGAAGACCCATATCAACGACATCCAGACCATCACCGCGGAGAAGGAGCGGATCGGGACGGAGCTGGCCCTGGCGTCCCGCATCCAGGCCGACATGCTGCCCAGTATTTTCCCCGCCTTCCCGTACCGGGGAGACTTCGATATCTACGCTTCCATGGACCCCGCCAAGGAGGTGGGCGGAGACTTCTACGATTTCTTCCTGATCGACGACGATCATCTGGCTCTGGTCATCGCGGACGTCTCCGACAAGGGCATTCCCGCGGCTCTGTTTATGATGGTCTCCAAGATCCTGATCAAGAATCATGTCATGAACGGCCTGTCTCCCGCGAAGGTCCTGGAAAAGGTCAACGAGCAGATCTGCGCCAACAACCGGGAGGACATGTTCGTCACCGTCTGGCTGGGCATTCTCGACCTGAAGACCGGGAAGCTGACCGCTGCCAACGCGGGCCACGAATACCCGGTCCTGAAGCAGGCGGACGGACACTTTGAGCTGATCAAGGACGTCCACGGCCTGGTGGTGGGCGGCTTCCCCGACGTGCGCTACAAGGAGTACGAATGGCAGCTCTCTCCCGGCGCGAAGGTCTTCGTCTACACCGACGGCGTCCCAGAGGCCGGCGTCAGCCGCGGCGACGCCTTCGGCACGGAGCGCATGCTGCAGGTTCTGCGGGAGACCGAGGATAGCTCGCCCCGGGAGATCCTGCGGGCGGTGGATCAGGCCGTGGCCGCCTTCGTGGAGGACGCGCCCCAATTTGACGACCTCACCATGCTCTGCGTGCAGTACTACGGCCAATCGTGAGCAGACAAAAAAACGCCGTGCGGCAAGTCCAAACAGAATGGACTTGCCGCACGGTGTTTTTCGCGGCCCTGCGAAGGATCAATCCCCGAAGGCGGCGCGGAAACAGTCCCCGGATTGATCGTTCTGTTTTCAGTATAGCAGGCGGCGCATACAAAATCATTACAAAAAACGCGTCGGATGAAAGATTTTTCGTGTATTTTCATCGGGCGTATTGTATAATAAATGAAAATACAGACCCGACAGAGAGAAAGGGGCGTGCGTGCGATGCAGCTTAGTCTGTTGAACCTGTCTGTCAGTACGGCGGCGCTCATGCTGTGCCTTCTGAGCATGGTGCAGGTTTTGGCCCTGGGGAAGCTGGAGCCCCGGGTGCGGCACTATTTTCTGATCTATTACATCTGCCTGTTCTTCTTCGTGGGGGGCAACCTGGCCGGGCAGCTCCTGCGGGGTCAGCCGGGCGCCGCAGCCCGGACGGGCCTGATCCTGGCCAACTACTGTGAGTTCCTGTTCTCCGGCGTCCTGGCCTATATCGGAGCCCGGTATCTCCTGTCTCTGACGGACCCGGAGCGCCGCCTGCGCTGGGTGCGGATCGGCTTCGCCGCGCTGCTGCTGCTCCACATTGTTCTGGTGGACGTCTCCCAGTTCACCGGGCTGCTCTACAGCATCGACAGTCAGAACCTCTATCAGCGGGCCGAGCTCTATCCTCTGGCGCTGGCGGCCCCCGCCGGGATTCTGCTGGGCAGTACGGCACTGCTCGTCTGCTTCCGGAACCGGCTCTCCCGGCAGGAGCGCATCGACTTTTGCTTCTACCTGCTGGTGCCCCTGGCGGCCATGGCGCTGCAGCTCTATTTCTACGGCCTGTATCTGATCGTGATGGCCGCCGTCATCTCCGTGCTGACCATGTTCATTTTTATTCTGGCGGACCAGACCAACCGGTACTTCCGGCAGGCACAGGAGGCGGAACGGCTGAAGGTCAGCCTGATGCTCAATCAGATCCAGCCCCACTTCCTCTACAACTCCCTGGGGACGATTCAGGCCCTCTGCCGCAGCCATCCGGAGAAGGCGGAGGAGGCCGTGGGAGAATTCGCCCAGTTCCTGCGGCACAATATCCGCTCTATCGAGACGGACCGGCCCATCCTGTTCCACCAGGAGCTGGTCCACACCCAGAACTATCTGGCTCTGCAGAAGCTCCGCTTCGGGGACGACCTGACCATCGTCTACGATCTGGAGTGCGAGACCTTCTCCCTGCCCACGCTGACCCTCCAGCCTCTGGTGGAAAACGCCGTCACCCACGGCATCCGGCAGACGGAGAGCGGCAGGGGCACCGTCGCCATCCGCACCCGGGAGATGGAGGACCACTATGAGGTCAGCGTCGTGGACGACGGCGTGGGCTTCGACTCCTCCGCGGCTGCAACCGGCAGCGGCTCTCACATCGCCCTGGAGAACATCCGCGACCGGCTGGCCCGGGTCAGCGGCGGAAGCCTGCGGATCGTCTCCGCCCCCGGCATGGGCACCACCGCCACGATCCTGATCCCCAAGGCCGTACCGGCAGAGAATCTGTAAACTGCGACAAGGGACAGGCAACTGCGTTTCCTGCCCCTTGTTTTTCCAGTTTTTTATATTTTTTCAAAAACCGAAGGATTTTGTAATGTTTTTGTATGCGCTGTCTGCTATACTGAATGCAACAGGAACCGTGTCATGCGCCGGATCCACCGGGATGGCGCTCTGACGTAAAATTATGAGAGGGTGTTGTTTATGCCGACAGGATTTTCTTTCAGAGAAGACAGTATGCTGAAGACTGTCGAATCGATCCAGAAAATGATCAAAAGCAAGGAATTCGATCAAGTGAGCGACAGAGGGAAGGGGGAGCTCTATGCCTCGCTCTTTGCGGCCCGTTCTGCCGTCAACGCCGAACGGAATAACAAAAAAACGCTCAAGCTCCCTGCATCCCTCGAAACCTTTCAAAGCAAGCGCGACGAGCTGATCCTGAGCCCCACCTTCCAAAGCTTTTTGCAAAATCAGGGCCATGCTGAGATGAAACGGATGCTCAGTGCCGGTCACGGCGGCGAAGCCGAGGATGCCTTCCAGAAATACGTCATGGAGTACGACAGGCTCCCCGCTGACGTGCCGGATCGCTATATGCCCACCGCCGAAGAGCGCATCGAACAGCAGCAGAATAAACTCACCGGCCTGGATCCCAGATCCGACAGGGCCGTTGAGATCTACGCGGAGATCTTCCGCTGCCGCCGGGCCGTGAACGCGGTGCGGAAAAAGGGCAATACGCTGAAGGTCAAAATCAAGGGCCGGAAGTATGCCGATACGGAGGATTTGGCCAAAAACAAGGTCTTCCGGGACTATATCAAGCAGTACGGCGGCGCCCTGCGCAGCGAAGCCCAGACCGGTCACGGCGGCGCGGCGGAGGACATGTTCAAGGACCATCTGCTGAAGCAGGACCACATTCCCGCGGGCGCCCCGAAGGATTACATGCCCACCGCGCAAGAGCGTCTGGAAATGCTGCAGACACGGATCAAGACCGGGGGCACCGGGGAGGAGCAGCGTCTTCGCTACACGGAGATCATGGCCACCCGGGATTCGGTAAAAGCCATCCGGGGCGACAAGAAGAGCCTGGCTCCCCAGATCCCGCCGGCTGAACTGGACAAGGCCTACGAAACCTGGAGCAAGTGCGAGAGCTTCCAGAACTTCCTCAAGGCCAAGCCGGAGGAAGCCCTGGCCGCGGCCACCGTCGGCCACGGCGGCAAGCTCCAGGACCTTTTCAAGGACTACGTCCTTCAACTCGACCACATTCCCGCGGACGTGCCCGCGGAATACATGCCACAGGCGGACGAGCGCCTGGAGGCCCTTAAGGAAAAATACAAGGCCGCAGATTACAATGGAAAGAGCGAGCAGGAAAAGCTGGCCCTGGCCGCCGAGCTTATGGCGACCAGAGAGGTGGTCCAGGCCGTCCGGGGAGATAAGTCCAGCCTGACAAAGCCCGTCGATCCCGCCAAGCTGAACGAGGCGGTGACGCGCTGGACCGGCTGCAAGGCCTTCCAGGATTTCGTGAAGGATGATCCGGCCCAGGTCCGCGACGGCGCCACAGCCGGTCACGGCGGTCTCCTGGGCGACAAGTTCAAGGAGTACGTTCTGAACCGGGATGTGGTGGAGGGCGACGTTCCCATCGACTTCATGCCCACCGCGGCGGCCCGCCTGGAGGTCCTGCAAAAGAAGCTCCGGGACGCCGAAGACCCGTCGCCGGAGAAGCAGCAGCAGCTCTATGCCGAGCTGATGGCCACCCGCGGCGCCGTGGAGGCCGTCCGCGGCAAGGCGAAATCCCTGAACAAGCCCGTTGATCCCGTCATCCTGGCCCAGGAACGGGAAAAGCTGACCAAGAGCGCCGCGTTCCAGAGCTTTATCCAGGACGATACTCTTTCCGCCGAGGTACGGACGGCCGCGCTGGATGGCCACGGCGGCGCCCTGGAGGATAAATTTAAGGAGTACGTTACAAGTCTGGACGCGCTTCCCGACGACTTATCCGAGCGCTGGATGCCCACCGCCTATGAACGGGTGGAGGCCCTGCAAAAAAAGATCAAGGCCGAGGGCTTCCCGGAGAAGGAAAACGCCGCGGACCTGTATTGTGAGCTTATGGCGACCCGCGAGGCCGTCAACGCCAAGCGCGGCAAGGCGGATTCTCTCAAGGTGCCCATCGACCCCGAACAGCTCAGCCAAGCCAAGGAGAAGTGGGCAAGCTGCGACTCCTTCCGGGAATTCGTCAACGACCCCGACAGCGGCGCCAGAGAGGCCGCGACAGCAGGCCACGGCGGTGCGCTGGCTGAGAAATTCAGGGAATACGTCAAGAACATGGAAGTCCTCCCGGAGGACCTGCCCGAGGACATGCTGCCCACCGCGCTGGAACGGAACGAAGCGCTGAAGGCCAAGCTTAAGACCATGGACCCGCTCTTCTCGGAGCCGGACGAATACGCATCTGTTTACGCCCAGATGCTGGCCTCCCGGGCCAGCGTCGGCGCGGAACGCGGCAAAAAGGAGACCCTCGAAAAGCGGCTCGACCCCAATGAGGTCAAGCGCATCGCCGACGCCCTGACAAATTCCGGCGCCTTCCAGGCTTTCCTGCGCGACAACAAGGACGCTGCCCGCCATCTCGCGGGCGAGGGCCACGGCGGCGCCCTGGAAGAGGGCTTCAAGCACTACGTCAACACCATGGTCCGTCTGCCCCAGGACGTACCGGCGGAATACATGCCCACTGCCGCCGTCCGGCTCGAGGGCTTGCAGGAGCAGATAAAAGGCGACAAGTTCAAGGGCGCAAGCCTTGATGCGAAGCTCACGCTGTACGCCGAGCTGCTGGGTGCCCGCAGGGCTGCCGGAGCCGTGCGCGGGAAGGCTGACAGTCTGAAGAACAGCCTGCCGGCGGCGGAAACGAAAAAGGCCGCGGACGAGCTGATCCAATCCAGCGCTTTCCGCGATTTCATTGAGAAAAATCCCGACGCCGCCCGGAAGGCCGCCCTTTCCGGCCACGGCGGCGCCTTGGAGGACGCCTTCAAGGACTACGTCAAAAACCTGGACAAGATCCCGGACGACGTACCAAAGGAATACATGCCCACCGCGCTGGAACGGACGGAGATCCTGCAAAAAAAGATCAAGTCCGCTTTCGGCAGCAAAAATATGTATGAGCAGAACGGGATCTACAAGGAGCTGGTCGCGACCCGTGCGGCGGTGGATTCGGTCCGCGGAGACAAAAAATCCCTGAATCAGGCCGTGGACGCCAAAAAGCTGGGAGAGATCCGGGGACAGCTCTATTCTCAGGGCACGGCGGATACCTTCTTCGACGAGGCGAACCGCAGGGTCCTGTATGATGCGGCCACCTCCGGCCACGGCGGCGCTCTGGACGACAAGCTGAAGGAGGACGCGCTCCGCCAGGCCGTCGCCGAAGGCGTTCTGCCCCCGACGCCGGAGCGCTTCCGGCCCACGGCGGCCCAGCTCCGGGAGGGGCTCAAAGAGAATCTTGCTTCCGAGCTGAAGGTGGAGAACAACCCCATCTTCGACGTGGAGAAGGAGACCGCGATGAAGAAGGTGGCCTCCGCGATGTATCTGACCAAGCTGGAAAAGCAGGCTCGGGACAGGGGGGAAGCTTCACCGACGCTGAACCCCGAGGACATGAAGCGGAACGTCGATACGCTCATGAAGTCCAAGGCCTTCCAAAAGATGTTCGACGGGGCCGAAGCCGCCAAACATACGGTTTCGCTGGCCGCCAAAAACCAGATGGCGGAAGCCTTCCAGGTCCTGGACAACAACAAGCGGATCCTGGAGCAGCAGCGCCAGCAGCAGCGGCAGCAACAGCAGCTTCAGCAGGAGGCTCCCCAGCGGCAAAGAGCCAATTCGATGCAGCAGGAGCGGAATCAGCCCGTCCGGAACGAAGCGCAAAACCGGGAGGAGCCCCAGCGGCAGAGAGCCAATTCCTTCCGGCAGGAGCGGGAGCAGCCCCAGCGCCAAGGCCCCGGTCTCCAGCCCTGAACTGACTTACGGAGCTTGAATCATGTTGATTTTTGTATTGGACGATGAAGCCCTGCTTCTGGAAACAGAGCTGCGCGTGATCCGGCAGGTACGGCCTGACGCGGAGATTCTTCCCTTCCAGCGGGCCCAGGAGGCCCTGGACTGGATCCAGACCCAGGGCAGAGAGCCGGACGTGGCCTTCTGCGACATACAGATGCCCGGCCTGACGGGGCTGGAGTTCGCGGTCCGGCTGCGGCAGCTCTCCCCGGTGACAAAGGTGATCTTCGTCACCGGTTACGATCAGTACGCCCTGGACGCCTTCCAGGTCCACGCCCACGGCTACGTGCTCAAGCCCCTTCGGACGGACCGGGTGGAGGAGGAACTGGCCTTCTGGTCCCAGCCCGTCTCCCCGGCCCCCGAGGCCGGAGCGCTTCCGGGCAGCAAGAAGCTCCGGGTCCGATGCTTCGGCTCCTTCGAGGTCTTTTGGCAGGGAGCGCCCCTGTCCTTTGACCGCCGCAGAACCAAGGAACTCCTGGCCTATCTCATCGACCGCGAGGGCGCCTTCTGTACGGCGGAGGAGATCTCCACCGCCCTGTGGGAGGAGGAATGGGACCTGAAGCTCACCAAGAATCGCATCCGCGTCCTGGTCAGCGACTTGAAGACCTGCCTGGACCGCTTCGGGCTGGGAGAGCTGCTGATCCGCCGCAGCGGTCTTCTTGCCGTCCGGCGAGACCTGCTGGACTGCGACTACTACCGGATGCTGGACGGCGACCCCGACGCCCTCAACAGCTTTGACGGCCAGTATATGCAGCAGTACCCTTGGGCCGAGCTGACCTCCGGTCGGCTCTATTTCCGCTACATCAACAGCAATTAAATTCTGTGGTCGGACAACGCCGTAGGGGCGCTTATCAAGCGCCCGCCGGTTTCCCACGACGCCGCAGCAGCGCTTACCAAGCGCCAGAAAAAGAAGAAATGAAGGACACGACATGAACCAAAACGTCTCATTGGTGGAAGCGCTCCAGGCCCTGGCGGCGGAGATGGCGAAGGCCTGCTCCGAGGCGGAGGCCGAGGCGGGGCTGAAGCGGCTCCGTCAGATTCGGACAGAGTTCCTGGGGCAGGAAAACGGCGACGGCGCGGTCAACGCGGCCCGCCGAAACGCAGAGTCCCTCATCGCCTGGCTGGAGACCCGGCTGGAGCAGCTGCGCCAGCAGCTGGCCCGCAAGCGCCGCGCCCAGGAGGGCGAGGTCTTAGAGCAGCTCGCCCGACAGCGGGAGGCGGAGGGCCCCTCCCTCCTGCCCACGGAGCTGGTGGAAGCTGTGGTCCACGTCACAGATGCCAGGGACCCGGAGGAAGTCACGTCCACCGCCCCCACCGCCGAGCCGACGAGGGCAGACGAGACGGCTGCAAAGAAGAAGCCCTCCGGCAGGGAACAAGAGAAAGCACCCGACAAGGCTCCAAAGCAGACGACGCGCGGGCAGACGACGCCGGAGCCGTCAGCGTCCGCAGAGGCGAAGCCCGCGCAGACGACGACCGCGCAGACGAAGCCCGCGCAGACGACGCCTGCGCCTGCGACGCCGAGACTTCCAAAGCCCGCGCTGTCGAAGCCCACGGCAGAGAAGCCGGAGTTTACGAAATACGAGCGGCTTGCCGCACACCTGGCGGCCTCTGTGGGAGAAAACTCCTATTTCTTCGAGAAGCTCCGAAAAACCGCCCGGCGGGATGGCCCGGTCCAAAAGGCTCCGGCGGATGAAAAGGCGGCGGAGACCCACTACCGGACCGTCCGCGATCTGGGCAAGCGGCTGGTAAATCTGGAGCTTCACGCCAAGGCCATTGCCAAGGCCAGGGAGCGGAAGGAGCCCGTCTCTCCCTTGGTGAAGACCGCAGCCCGGGAACTCAAAAATTTCATGCGGGACTTCAAGACCGCCAAGGAAAAGAACCCCGGGATGGCCGGGGAATACGACCGCCGCTTCGGCGGTTACGCGGAGCAGTTCTCCGCCATGAAGCCCGAGAAGGGCGGAGCCATCCTCGAGCTCTGCCGCACCGAGCGACGCCCACAGCAGCCAACGGCTGAAAAGGAGCTGGAACGCGAAGCAGACGTCCCCCAGCTCGTGTTGAAGCGCGACGATGATTGGCAGCAGTAAAACTATGATTCGGAGGAGCCCTTATGCCAAACGAAACCATGGAAAAACTGAGTCAGAAGCTTCGGGAAAAGGTAGGCGACAGCGCCGCCTATCAGGGCTTTTTGAACGCAATTCTGAACGCGGAGGAGCGGATCTCGCAGCTTCACGCACAGGATCGCTATGGCCGGGTCCGGAAAATGACACAGGAGGACGCTGACGGGCTCATGGGCCTCCTCAAGCAGGTCGGCCTGAAGGCCGAGGACGTCTACAGGGATGAGACGGACGCGGAAACCAGACAACTTGTGAAGAAGATCACTGCGCTTGCCGCCGGAACCCACAGGGCTATGCTGACCTATGAGCCGGATAAGGCCCCCAGGACCCTGCCCTCTCTTCTGCGCGAGGTCCGGACCCTGACCCTGGACACCCGGGGCATGCAGCTGAATCATCCCATCGGCAACAATCAGAACAAGCGTCAGCCCCTGACCTTCCTTGACAGCAGCGGCAGGGAGGTCACGGGCGTCTTCACCCCGAAGAAGGTGGCGGACAGCTGGGACTCTATCGCACGGGATCTGAAGGCCCTGGCCGACAGCAAAAAGACCCCTGCTGCCGCCAGGCCGTATTTCAGCAGCTTTATGGATCTGCTGGACACGGACAAGGGCGCCAGGGCGCTGGGCCTGCCGGAGAACGCAGACCGGAGCGAGAGGCTTTCCGCTCTGTCAAAACAGGTCCTCAGCGCCAGCAAAGAGACAAGGAACCGGGAGGTATGGAAACTGCTTTCGGCGCTGCATTCCACCCCGGAAAAGCCTGTAACGCCCGAGCAGATCCAACGGCAGATGGGCGCGGGCCTCACGCAGCAATTGACCCATGCCATGTTTGCATACGGAACCCAGATCCTGAACAACAATCGGATTGCAAAGATCCACGACGGCGCCAGAATGGACAGCAGAAACGCTGCCATGAGCGCTGTGGCTGAGCTGCTGAACGTACCGAAGCTCCTGGCGAAGTCCGTCCCCATGAAGATTATCGACAAGGACGGCAACGAGATCGAGGGAACCTTCATGATGGCCGCCAAGGGTGTGGATCCGGGCAATCTGAGCGCGGAGGACGCCAAATACGGGGAGAAGTCCCTGGAGGGAAATCCCGGCAAGGCGATGAAATCCCTGGCGGATCTGCAGGTGCTGGACTATATCTGCGGCAACACAGACCGCCACGGCAAAAACATGTGCTATCAATTTGACGACGAGGGCAATTTTGTCGGCGTGCAGGGCTTTGACAACGACACGGCCTTCGGGACCATCGACCCCAAAACGGGAGACTTTGTCTCCTTTTTCCCAATGCTCGAGAATATGAAAGGCATTTCTCAATCCATGTATGACCGGCTCTGTCAGGTCACGCCGGAGATGCTGAAATTCTCCCTGCGGGGCTTCGGACTGACGGAGCAGGAGCTGGACGCCGCCGCGAAGCGGATGCAGAACCTCAAGGAAGCGATTCGGAAGGGCATGGATTATTATGCCCGGCGGGAAGCGGACAGGAAGGCCGGCAAGCCCGTCGAGGGGGAGAGCAAAAACTTTGTCGGCTCCAATCTCCGGGTGATGAAGGACGAGGAATGGAACCGCGTGAGCTGGGATGAACTGAAAGCACACTATTCCTGCCAAAGATTGGTAAACGGAGAATGGAAGCAGTATGAAACGTCTGGCAACCACTTTACCAAAGCCCAGGCCGCCGTGAAGCTGATCCCGCTGCTATACAGGAAGCAGAGTAAACAATACGTCGAGTTAAGGAGCGAGGTCGCCATCGGCGCGGGCAACCGGGCCATCCCCACGGAGCAGGCAAAGGAGGCCGCCAGGGCCCGAAGGCTGGCCGAGCTGATGGAGGCCCGGACCACCCAGGGCCGCTCCAGTCCCCAATACGATGCCATGCAGGAGGCCGCGGAGCAATATGCCCTGTTCCAGATCCGGCTCAAAAACCGCATGGCGGAGGCCGCCAAGGATTCGGAGGACCCCGACGCCCCCTATGAGAGCGTGGTCAGGTCCGAGGACCTGGAGGAAATGCGGAGGCTGGCAAAGGAGCTCCGGGACAAGGCCGAAGCCTATCTGGAGCACAAGAGCGGCGGCCTCCACAGCAACTACGCCAACAAGCGCATCGAGGCCGCCAAGCTGGCCTATAAGCTGGGCGAGGACGGGGCGAAGCTTAAGCCCGAGGAGGCGGAGGCTTCCGAGCGCACCATGAAGGAGGCCCTGGAGGAGGTCAACCGCCGGGTCGGCGACAGGCTCGAAGCCTCTCAATGGTCGTCCGGCAAACAGACTCCCTTCCAGAAGACCGACTTCGACGCCGTTCCCAGAGAACCCGAGCCCCGTCCCCGCGTATAGCGCCGGCAATCTGCCGGCGGCGGCGCAGAGGAAACGCAGCCCATGCGCTGCCTTCGGGCAGGAGCATGGTCCACCGTATTCATAGAAAGTTGAGGGAAAGAATTTATGCCAAACAAAAGCGAACTTCTGGTTGCCTATGAGCAGTTCTACGAGCAGATGCGGCAAAATGAGCTGCTGCCCTACTTCCAGCCCTTTTT
This sequence comes from Oscillospiraceae bacterium, assembly GCA_017429325.1. Taxonomy (GTDB): domain Bacteria; phylum Bacillota; class Clostridia; order Oscillospirales; family Oscillospiraceae; genus JAFRPC01. Next base: position 23,077 of record JAFRPC010000012.1, read on the forward strand.
CAACGCCGTAAAGGCGGCGGACGACGCCATGTCGGCGCTGCACAGGCGGGATCGCTTCGGACGGATCCCCATACTGACCGGAGATAGGCGGGACGAGCTGGTCCGCCTCCACGAGGCCCTGGGCCGGGAGGCCGAGGCGCTGATCGCCGGGGACGCGGTGCCGGAGGAGCACAAGGACGCGGTGAAAAAGCTGGCCGCCCTGGGCTCCGCCAATGCCCGTCACCTGCGGAACTACGACCCCGCAGAGCCCCGCAGCCTTCCGGAGCTGCTGGAGGACGTGCGGACCCTGACCCTGGACACCCGCGGCGCGCAATTGAAGAAGAAGCTGGGAAGCGCCCAGAATTCCCGCCAGCCGCTGACCTTCCTGGATGACAAGGGCCGTGAGATCGTCGGGATTTTCACGCCCCGGAAGGACCACGCGATCTGGGACCGCTGGGATCGGCGCTTCCGTGAGCTTGCCGACAAAGCCAAAGTGATGTCTCCCCTCGGAAAGGATATCCTGGAAAACCTCATGACGCGTCTGGAAGGGCCAGAAGCCGCTCGTCTCCTGGGCATCCCCGAGGACGCGGACCGGGGGATGCGGATCGGCGCCTTCTACCGTCGTGTGAACCAACAGTACGGCGATGACTATACGCAGAATTTCTTCGATACCATCGCAGCGCTCAGCTCCACGCCCGAGCGGAAACTGACCGCAAGGGATGTCCAAAAGGCGCTTGGACCCAGCGCCAATTTCATCTCAAACACCATACTTGACGACGGGACGGCCATCCTTAACAACAACCTCGTCGCCAAGATCCATGACGGGGCCCGGATGGACAGCCGCAACGCCGCCATGAGCGCCGTGGCGGAGCTGCTCAACGTGCCGAAGCTCCTGGCGAAGTCTGTCCCCATGAAGATCATCGACAAGAACGGCAGGGAGATTGAGGGCACCTTTATGCAGGAGGCAGAGGGTGTGGACGTCTCCAATATCCGGGATGAGGACGGCGGCTACGGCAGCGAAGCCCTGAAGGATCTCGACGGCAGAGGCATGAAGAGCATTGCCGACCTCCAGGTCCTGGACTTCATCTGCGGCAACACCGACCGTCACGCCCAAAACGTTACCTACCAGTTCGACAAGCAGACCGGCAAGTTCATCGGCGTCCAGGGCTACGACAACGACACGGCTTTCGGGACCCTGATCCCGAAAAATGGGGATTTCGTGGCCCATCTCACCATGCCGGGAAACATGATGGCTGTGTCTCAGTCCATGTACGAGCGCTTGAAGCAGATCACTCCCGAGATGCTGAAGTTCACGCTCCGGGGCTACGGCCTCTCGGAAGCAGAGCTGGACGCTGCCGTCCAGCGGATGCAGATCGTCAAGGACACCGTGGAAAAGGACCTGGACTACTATGAGAAGCGGGATCAGGATCTCCGGGAAGGCAAGGCAGTGGAACAGCCGGGCAAATTCATTGTCGGAAAGCACTGCCGTCTGGTGCCGGATCAGGACTTCCGAAAGATGGACTGGAAGGAGCTGGGCCGGGTCGTGGAGGCAAATTGGTATCACGAGGGAAAACCGGTCAAGGAAAAGTTGGAAGGCAACTTCTTCACCCGCGCCTTCCAGACGGTCAAGAGCATCTACCGCATGTACCGGAAACAGACAGAAGAATACAAGTCTCTCAAGAGCGAGGTCGCCCTGGGCTCCGACAACCGGGCCAACCCCAAGGGCGCCGAAAGCGAGCTCGACAAGGCCCGGCAGTTGGAGACCGTGCTGAAGAATCGGACCAAGCGCTTCCACAGCTCCAAGGAGTATGAGGATATGCAGGAGGCCGTCAAAAACTATCGCGAATACCTGGAGGGCCTTCAGGGGCGCCTCGGCGCCGCCGCCAGGGACATGGAAATGATGGACGGGATACTCCTCCCGAAAGAGGACGCCATCCCGCGGATCATGGACTCCGTGATCACCCTGGAAGACCTCAACGAGATGCAGCGCCTCAGCAAGGCCATGAAGGACACTGCCCAGATCTATCTGGACAAGAAGGGCGACCGACAGTACGAGGACTATACCCAGAACCGGATCGAAGTGGCCCGGGTGGTGCGGGAGATGGGAGAGAAAGGCTCCAAGTTCTCTGAGTCGGAGATGAATACCATGGAGCGGAACCAGCACCGGGCCCAGGAGCAGATCAACCGCCGCTTCGGCGACGTCCTGGAGGACCAGGGCTGGACAGAGCCCCAAAAACAAAACGACCAACCCCAAAATCTGACGATTTGACCGGGCGATGCCCGAGAAAGGAGCGATACTATGGCACCTCCCAAGCTTCCCAAATTCCCGACCCTGGCCGAGCGCAGGAGCCTGATGGCCCAGCTGCTGGAGGCCGAACAGAACGGGACCGCGCCCACCAACAACGAGCACTACCGGGCCTACGCGGCAAGCCTGAAGGCCCTCAACGAGAAGATGGACGGCTATTCCGTCATCGACGAGGAATTCGGCCTCCCGCCCACCCTTGACGAGGCGGGCAAGCTGGACCTGATGAACGCCATGCGGGAGACCGCCCTCCTGGGCGAGACCTTCCTGGCCGACGTGACAAATAAGAACGGAAATCTCAACGCCGGCATTCCCAGCGTGGTCGGGAACCTCCAGGGCATGCTGGGCCGGGACTTCGGCCTGCTCCAGGAGTACGACCCGACGAAGACGCCCCTCTCCTTCCCGGAGCTCCAGCAGAACGCCCGGACCCGGATCGTGGACCTGCGGGGCAAGAAGCTCGGCGTCATGCGGAACAAGCTCTCCTTCCGCCTGCCCATGACCGTGGTGGACGAGCACGGCAACCGCCGTCCCGGCGTCTTCACCAAGGCCTCCTACGTGGATCTCAAGTCCAAGTTTAACGGGATGCTGACAAAAGCGGCCTCCTACTATGACTCCGATGAATTCAAAAGCTCCATCGTGCCCTACCGGCGGGCCCTGTTCAGGGATCAAAAAATCACAGGCTACGCCAGCGAGGACCAGATCCCCGACGACGCGGTCATCGCGAAGATGAAGGAGAAGGTCACCGGCATCCTGCCGAGATACAGGGACCAGATGATCCAAACCGGAACGAAGGTCAACGGAAAAGCCCCGGAGAACGCCTCCGACGAGGAGATGATCCTCTCCCTGATCATGAATTTTGAGCGCTTCACGTATCTGCGTGCCCGTGCTCATGCGAACGTAGATAAAACAAGACTGCTGCGGCGCTGGAATTTGACGCGGATGCGATCGCCAAGGCGGAGGCCAAGGCGGCGGAGGAGGCGCGGGAGCTTACCAAGCTCCAGCAGACCATGAATGCGGTGGAGCTTGACCTGGACACCCTGCCGGAGGAAGCCGCGGACGAATTGAAGGCAGGCTTTTCCGATCTCTACGAGGACCGGACCAACCTGGTCAACGTCCGGGATCTGGGCCTGCAGGAGGGCCAGCGCTTCGACCACCGCAACAGCGCCATGACCGCCGTGGCCACTCTGATGGGTATGAACCACATGGTCGCCAAGTCGGAGAACATGAAGTTCCTGGACGAGAACGGCGAGGAGGTGGAGGGCACCTTCATGGAGTTTGCCGACGGTCTGGACCTCCACGGGAAGAACGGCCTCAAGGAGTTCAACAAGGTCTCTGACGATCCCTTTGCCCCGCCCTGCGACGCACTGGAGCAGATCGCTGACCTCCAGGCCTTCGATTATCTCTGCGGCAACGCGGACCGCCACGGCGGCAACATGTCCTATTACGTGGACGAGAACGGCAAGTTCACGGGTATCAAGGCCTTCGACAACGATACCTCCTTCGGCGTCATCCCCATCGACAAGAAAAAAGGCCTCTTCCGTCAGGCCGGCCTCAACGACCTGAAGGTGATCACCGAGCCCATGGCGAAGAAGCTCGCGGCCATGACGCCCGAAATGCTGAAGTTCACCCTCCGGGGCCGCGGCCTGACCGAGGAGGAGATCCAGGCCGGCTGCCAGCGGCTCACGGAGCTCCAGGGGGCGATTCGGGAGGCCAAACAGGCCAAGACCATCGACGACGTGAAGGCCGCGGACCGGGAGCACAAGCTCTCCATCATGAAGCCGGAGGACCTGAAGAAGATCCACATCAACGAGCTTCCGGATACCAAATACGCCCTGTTCCACAACGTGCGCGTCCAGCTCCATAACCGGATGCAGGAAGCGAGAGAGGCCGGATATCAGTTTGTACACGGCGCCCTGGAGCAGGAAAAGAACAAAACGCCCAAGCTGACCGAGGTCAGCACTACGGAGCGGGTCTACGCAGCCGGCGGCATCGCCGACTCCATGAGCGCCATGGACCGGGCTCTGAAAAACGAGGTCACGGGCTTCCAGGTGGGCGGTCTGAGCCGCTTCCTCCACAGCTCCGGCAAGTGGCGCTCCATGATCTCCGCAGTCAAGGACGCCACCAAGGCCGCCAAGGCCATCAACAAGGCCATCGGCAAGGACAAGGAGTATCTGACCCGGGACGACCCGAAGGTACGGCAGCAGTTGGAAAAGGCTAACCGCGCCATGGAGAAGGTACGCAAGGCCAACGAAGAATACCTCGAGCGCAAGATGCGGGAAAAGCACGTCAACACCCCCGAGGAGCTGGTTGGCCGGGGCAAGCACGACTACGAGCAAAAGCGCATCGACTACGCCCTGAAGCTCCGCAAAAGCATCCAGGCCTACCGTGAGCTGCAAGATCCTCAGAACCAGAAGGCGCAGGAGAAGCAGGCCGCGGTCACGGAGTCTCTGGAATTCGCCAACAAGCGCCGCGCCCAGCAGGAGGCCCAGCCCCAGCCCCAGGCGCATCCGTAGCGCCGACGATCTGCCGATCCGCGCCAGCCACAGACCGGCTCCCCGAACAATTAACGAGCAAGCGCAGCCCCGAAATCACGCAGGGCTGCGCTTGCTCGTTTTATCCGTCTATCGCTCCGGCTTTTTCAGCACGGGCGGCTCAATGATTTTCTCCTCAATTTTTTTCTCTGTTTCAGCGGAAAGCTCTTTTTCCGGCGTCTTGATCTTTTGATATTCCTGCTCCAGGCTCTTGCCGCCGTCCCCCTTGGTAAGTCCCTGGTTGATCCGAGCCCGGAGGGAGGGGTCCTCCCGGTATCTGGCCGCCAGGGTCACGAAGGCGGGGCTGCTGCGGATTTCCTCGGTCTTGGCCTTGAAGGCGCCGGTGGTAATGTTCTGGGCAGCGTTGGCGTTGACTGCCATCTCCCGGGCCGCCAGGATAGCTGCCAGCTTATTGGGGTCGGCGCCGCCATCCCGGGCTGCAGACTTTGTGGACTGATCGATTTGCCACTGGGCGGAACGGACGGAATGCTCCCTGGAGGCTTGAAGCAGGGACTTGCCCAGCAGGACGCCCTTGCCCTGGTTGGACAGCTCCGCGTATTTCCCGCGGGCAGCTTCGTCAGACATGGCGCGCAGAAAGGCGGAGCCGGGCTGCTTCAATTTCTTGATTTCCGCCTCCAGCGCATCCCGACGAATGATGGCGTTGGGATTGCCGCGGGAGAGCTGCATGATGGCGGTAACCGTGGCGCAGCCGTCCAGGGTCATGCCTCGGTTGAGCTGCCGCTGGGAGGCAAGCATCAGGTCTCTGGCAGAGCGGGCTCCGCCCCGCAGCAGGGCGTCGTTGTAGTCGGCGGGGTCAACGTAGCGCCTGTGGGTGGGAGTCGCGGCTCCGTGGGCCCGGTTGATGGAGGCGCAGTAATCCTTGAAATCTCCCTCCGGCATAAAGCGATTGAGCACGCACAGCGCCTCTTTGGAAGCCGCGGCCTGCTGCTTGCCGCCGGGGATCTTGCCGCCGCCGTTGTTGTACTGCTGAACAGCCTGGGCCAGCTCCCGGGCAGTCTTGCCGTCCAGGGGGATGCCCTGCTCTGCCAGGCTGCGGGCATGGTCCATGCGCTTCATCATCTCCAGAAAGCGCTGGTTTTCCCGTTCTTTTTGGGCGGGGCTGCCCTGGGCGAAGCTGTCCTTCATGGACTTTTCCGCGGCCCGGAGGAAGATGGCGTCGTCCTTCACCTGGGCGGCGCTGCGCTGGTAGCGTCGGCGCGCCTCCTCCTGCTGCTGCCGCTTCTCGCCCATGCGGACGATCATTTCGGCGCCCTTTCCGGCCCGGGCCAGGCGCAGGGCCTCCGGGTCCCGGACGAGCTGGCGGAAGCTGGACTGCTTTGTCAGGCGCTCCGAGAGGGCGTCCAGCATCCGGCCTCTGGCCGGGGAATTGGGCTCCTTCCCCATGAGGACCGTGGCGCACAGGACCCCGGCAATCTCCGATGCGCCGAGCGTCGGCTGTCCCCGCAGCCGGTCAACGTACTGCTTCCAGGTCTCACCCTCCCGAACCGGCGCCGCGCGCAGATCCCGGAAGGACTCCCGGGTGTTTTTCTTCGGCAAAGCAGACAGCCTCCCTTCCTGATTCAGATATCAGATGCTCCGTTCAAATGAACTGCAGCAGTCCCGCGAAGCCGGTGACCTCAAAGACCTCCATGACCATCTTGTTGACGTTCTTGAGCTTGAGGCTGCCGCCCTTGCGCCGCATGGCCATATAGGCTCGCTTGAGCAGGCGCAGACCGGCGCTGGAGATGTAGTCCAGGTCCTTCATGTTCAGGATCAGGTCGTCAAAGCGCTCTGTCAGCTCGTCGAACACCTTTCCGGCCTCTTCCGAGGTCACGGAATCCAGCCTCCCGACGAGGACCAGCTCGCCCTCGCTGCCGCGGTTGATCAAATCAAGATTCAGACTCATTTGCTTGTTCCTCCATGCGATTGGCTGTGCCGTCGGAAACGGCTTTCTTGTTCTTTTTCTTTTTTTTCAGGTTTTGCTTTGCTTCCTTCGTGATTTCCTTCCGCTCTTTCTTCCTGGCCTCTTTTTCGTCCAACGGAACCGGCTCATCGGAAACAGTGAACTGCTTCGGCAGCCGTTTGAGGAAGGCGCGCAGAGCCCGCCGCAGGGAAATCCAGCCGGTGAGCCCGCGCCCGGTCCAGGCCGTCAGCACGGGGATCCCGTCCCGGAAGTCGAAGACCAGGACGACGGGCCGGGTCAGCACGTAACGGATCAGGCAGGCAACGGCTTCCGGCTGCTGGGGCAGGTAGAGCTCACGCCCAATGTCCCGCATGATCTGGGCGGCGAGAAGCTTCGCCTTCGGGGCGGCGCAGGAGGCCTTCAGGCGCTTGGCCTTCTTGCAGACGCCGAAGAAGCGGACCGCGCCCGCACCGTCGGAGATTCCGATGGGAATGCGGTACTGTCCCTTCTCCAGAGCCACGAGCTTTCCGTCTTCGGTGGGCATGGTCCGTCCCATCAGGACCCGGCGAATCTCCTGTTTGGCTTCATTTGTCATCGGTGCATGCTCCTTTCCGCAGGGCTACCCATTGGCTGCCCCAAGAATCTTCTCGTTGCGCACGGAGAGATCATAGTAGACCTCGTCGGCACGGAAGACGTTGCTGCGGATCTCGGTGAGATCCATGGGACCGAACTTGTAGTAGGGACACTTGTAAGAGGGGGTGTACTTGGTCTTCAGCGGGAAGGAGTTGAAGGAGACGATGATGCTGTTGCCGGTGCTCTCCTGGTTGTTGAGGCGCTGCAGCTCGCTGGGGTAGATCAAGGGGCGGACCTGAGTGTTGGTGGACACGTTGATGTCGCCCGCCTTGCTGCCCAGGGAGCTGGAGGTGCTGGAGGTGCGGACCGTCATATTGCCGCACATCTCGGAGAACATCTTGCAGGTATCGGTGTCGTTGGAGCCGATGAACATCTTGACGCCGCAGTTGCCGATGACGATATCGGCGACCTCCTTGCCGTAGACGTTGGTGAGCTGGACGAAGGACTGGACCACCATGCTGAACCAGATTTTTCTGGAACGGCCCACGGTGATCATCTGGCCGAACTTGTCGATCTTGGGCATGTTGCCGAACTCGTCCATGATGAAGTAGACGTTTCGGGGAAGGGTCTGCCCCGGCAGGTCCGTAGCCACCTTGATCAGCGCCTTGTAGGTGCTGAGGATGAAGAGGGAAGCCAGGGCGTGGCGGGTGTCCTTCTCGTCGGGGATCTTCAGGAAGAGGGCGGTGGGCTCGTAGGCGAATTTCTCGGCCTTGATGTCCGTGGCGCTGGTCAGGGAGCAGAGACCTCTGTCGTTAAAGAGGCTCAGCTTGTCCATGGTGATGGACATATAGCTGCCCAGGGTCGCCTCCGGAGCGGAGAGCACCTGGCGGGACAGCGTATAGGCCTGAGAGAGCTTGCTCCGGCCCTCGAAGAACTCCTTCAGATTCTGATAGTTGTTGGTGTTGTCCGTCAGGGCCTTGCTGACGTTGAAGAGATTGAACTTCTCCTTGGTCATATCCAGCCTGGGGTCGGCGCTGTCCTCCAGCATCGCGAGACAGGTGGCCTGGACGATGGAACGGGCGCCCTTCTCCCAGAGGGGGTCCTTCTCGTTCTGGACCGGGATCAGGCCGCTGACCAGATCGCTGAGATCCTCGTACATGGCGTCGTAGACCTTCTGCCGCTCCACGGATACGTCGTCCTTGCAGTGGCCGGCGTCGATGTAGGCTTTGCCGTTCCATTCGATCCAGGGCTCGTCTTCCTTTGCCTCGCCGTCCATCCGCTTCAGCTCCGGGTAGTCGGACATGGAGTCCACGTGAGCCACGATCCCGGCGCCCAGGTTCAGGTACTCCTGATAGGCGTCCCAGATGGGCTCCAGGGGATTCCAGCGGCTGGAGGAGTAGGTGTCGCGGAGGTCCAGGACCATGACGTTGTAGCCCCGGCTCTTGAGGAAGCCGGAATGCAGGTCGAAGAGCTCGCCCTTGGGGTCCGTCATGATCATGGAGCTGCCGCAGTTGGTGGCGCCGATGAGCTGGATCATGGGGTTGATAAAAGTTGTCGTTTTACCGGAACCGGTGGCGCCGATAACAAGGGCGTGGACGCCGGGCTTGAAGTTGCCCACCAAGTGGCCCTTCTTGTCCAGCACAGCCCGGGCGGGAACGCCGTCCTTCTTGGCCTCGGGCAGAGTCTCATAGGTGAAGGGCGGGAAATATTTATCCCGCTCTTCATCTGTGAGGAAGCGGCTGTTTTCCAGAGAACCCTCGATCCGGTCCTTCTCGCCGCCCTTGCCCTTCAGGAAGCGGGCGCCCTTGTTGGAGGACGAGAATCCGCCGTTGATGGCATAGATCGTGCCCAGCAGCAGAACGATCAGCAGTCCGATCATCCAGGTCAGGGGCTCGATCAGATAATGCCAGTTGATCTTCCAGGCTTCGCCCTCCACGGTGGAGCTCAGATTGGCGATCAGCACGCGGACCAGCATCCCGATCAGCAGGGCGGCCACAAGAAAGATGACGACGCCCAGGATGATCGTTTTCCTGTCCATGGACTTGATCGAGTCGGTCACGTCTTCCCAAAGCTTTTTGAAAAACATGGAGGTCCCTCCTTCGGGTCGTTGGTCATGCGGGGGTCGGAGCGGAGGCCTGAAGGCTCGTGCGGATCAGGCCTCCGCGGGCGGTCGGTGCGGCGTCAGTCGAGGGTCGTCGAATAGCTGATCTGGCCGCTCACCTTCCAGAAGTACAGATCATCTGTATCCCTTTGTATAGCACACCACTTGCCGCTGTCCCAGTTCAGGTAGCGCCAGGGGTTGTTATAGAAGATCTGGATGAAGCCCGAATTGAAAATTGCCCATTTGCAGGTATCCGGGGAATAGGTGCTCGTCGCACTCAGACCGTTGGTCTTGCACAGGTACGTCCTGGCAGCCTCGTTATAGATCGTGTACAACTGGTAAGAATCGCTCAACATTTCACCGGGCAGCTGGCTGATGTCAAAGACGAACTCTTCCCGAATGCCGCTGAGGTGTCCGTTGTTCAGGGTCATACCCGCGGATTCCCAATCGTACGTGTAATCATTGGTGGAATAGGTATGGCCGTCCGCGACACCGTTTATGACGAGGAAAGGATATTCGTTGTCGTCCGGCTCACCTAAAGTGATCAGATATCTGCCGTCTGGCAGAATGTCGAAGGACTCCGTAAACACTTCCGCCTCCAGACCGCTGGCGAAGACGGCGTACAAGGTGGTTTCCTCCGTTGCGATGAAGTGCGAGTCGTATCGATAGAGCGTTTCCGGAGCGGTTGAACCCTGATAGGGCTGCGTCGTCCAGCCTTCAAAGGTGTAGCCTTCAGGACCCCAAGCAGCGGGAATCCAGATACCGGTATTGGTATTGGAGATGATGTCACGCGCTCCCTCTGCTCCCTCCGGGACGGAGAAGTGCACGACGTAGTCACGGCCCAGGGCTCTGACGTAGTTGTCGTCATAGGCATATCCGCAGACGGAGCACTCGTGATGGGTGTAGCCCTGTTCGTCCTCCATCGGGGGGATCACGGTATCCGTAAGGATATGGGCGGTCATTGTCTCGCTCTCCCCGCAGACGGAGCAGGTCCGGTAGTGGCCCTCCGCCGTGCTGACGTAGCTGCCGTAGCTGTGCTCGACAAAATACAGGATCGTGCTTGCCAGCGTGATCTCCTCCTCGCCCAGCGCGTCGGCAAAGTACTTGCCGCAGCCGGCGCAGGAGTAGTAGGCGATATTGCCCAGAGCGATACAGGTCGGCGGCGTCGCTGCAATGGGGACGATGGTATGCACGTGAACCTGCATATCATTCGCTCTGGCTTCCTCAATCAACTGGTCCACCGGGTTGAGCTCCGGAAGCACCGGGATGTTGACCCAGACCGTCACCGCGCTGTTTTCATGGGACGTCAATGTGAGTCGGTAGGTAATGGTGGCGTCGGTGTAATTGTGCGGCGGGAGGAAGAGGATGGAATCGGTGGACGTCACGCCGCTCAGCGCATCATAGCTCTCCTTGAGCTCCCAGGTGCCCTCGTCCGGGACGACGGATCTCCAGACGGCAGCTTCTTCGGTGAAGCCATTGGCCTCCGCGGCTGCCGCCTTCGCCTCCAGGCTCTCCAGGGTATAGCCGCGGGTGTCTGCCAGATCCGCCCGCCCGAGGGCTCCGGTGGCAGGATCGACCCGGTTCAGCTCCACGTCAACGCGCTCCTTGGAGCCCTGGATCACAGGCACGACCCGGACGCCCTCGCCGGTATTGAGGATCAGATCCAGAGAACCGTTCGTGGGGATCACGTAGTCGCCGGAGACGTTGCCGGGGTCGGTGGGACTGGTCACGATGGAAACCGTACCGGCCAGCAGGATGTCCGCCAGGCTGATCCGCAGAGGCGTACCCTCCACGATGAGCTGATCCACCACGCGGGACACGGTAAGGCCGGAGAGATCCAGCATTGCGGAGAGATCCTGCAGTTTCCAGGTTGCGCTGACAATGGATTCGGTTTCGCTCAAAGGCTCCAGCTCGACCCAGCGGAGCTCTGACAGCTCCGGGACCAGCAGACGAACGTGGTTGGTATCGCCGGCCTGGAAGCCGCTGGTAGTGTTAAGATAGTAGCGGATATTGTCGTAGGTCTCGGTCCTCAGATTGCTGGTCTGGTCCAGATAGCCCACGGTCATCCGGATGGGTCCCGTGGTGCCGCTGTTTACCGTGGCGTCGCTCAGGGCCGTGGTGAGGTCCAGATCCAGCAGGGTCATCAGATCGGTGGGATTGAAGCGGGCAGGCGTTCGGGTGGGCGTCATGCGGCTCCGGAAGCTCCACTTCCCGCTGACCGTTCCGTTGGAATTCTGCTGCAGGATCTCGATGCCGTCGAGGCCTATGTTCAGACGACCCATACAGACCAGATTGACGCCGTAGATCTCGGCCAGGTTGTCGATGCAAAAGTCCAGCTCCAGCACCTGATCCCCGTGGATGCTTTGATACCCCTGATCCTTCAGGCAGATGTACTTGGTCCGAAGCTCTCCGCCGTTGGGACCGTCGGTTGTGAAATAGACGGCAACGGCCAGATCGTTTTCATCCGCCACCAGCAGCTGCTCCACCGTGTCGTGGTTCGTCTGCAGGAAGACGCGCTGGATCGTCTGCCCCGCGGGATTGTTCACGGTGTGCAGGGTGACGCCCAGATCCGCGTTTCCTCCGCCCATGAGGTAGTAGGAGTCGATGAGGACGCCGTCGCGGACCCGCTGCAGGATGCCATAGCTGATGGGAACGTGGACCGGGCGAATGGAATTTGCCTTCACCTCGACGCCGGCAAGCGCTTCGAAATAGTTGGCGTTCAGCCCCAGGGCGTAGAACACGGGTCTGCCTGCGCTGTCCGTGGCGTAATTCATGCTGCCGGTACCAATGCGCAGAGCGCTCTGGGTGAGGGTGTCGGTGTACAGCACCTCAGAGGAGAGAGAATAGCCGCTGGGATCGGTGGCCGCACTGTCGGTGGAGGGATAGAGGAGCAGATTCAGCGTGTCGTTCTTGGAGTTGGGCTCCCGGGTGACCGTAGAGGTCCAGGCCTGGTCGCCGATGGGGAAACTGTTCTCGTTGAAGCCGATGTTGATGGTGACGATTGAGGTTCCGATAATCTGGCTCTCCGGGTCATCCGGCTTGGGCGGCTTGAAGGTCTGGATGTCCTTGGTCAGGCTCTGAGGCCGGTTCCAGGTACACTTCAGGGCCAGACCCTGTCCCTCTGGATATTTGAAGTCGTACTCGCCGTTGCCGTTGATGTAGCGGGAGCCGGGTCCCTGGACCAGATAGGCGGAGACGTTGTCGATGGTCCAGTGGGTCGCCACGCTGCTTCGGATCTGGAGCTGCATCTTCGACAGCTGGGAGATGTCGTCCACATCCACGTAGAATTTGTCGGTGGTACCCGGGCGGAACTGATAATCCGGATTGCTGACGCAGAAGTCCATGGTCTCGGTCACGCCGTCCACGGTCCGGGTGTATTTGTTCTCCAGACCGGAGTAATCGTTCATCAGCTGGATGATGTCCACAGGATCCATCGCTATGGTCCCGCCATTGTGGTCATAGTAATCCATGCTCATGCGCATGCCGCACTCCAGGATCGGATCCTGGACCATGAAGGTTTCGCCGTTGGCGTTGGTGGCGGGGTTCGCTGCATAGCTGCCGGTGGAGATCGCGATCAGCAGTTTGGTGCTGTAGCTGGTCTTGTTGATCTCAAAGGTGTGGGCGATCTCCGAGATGGTGCGGCCCTCCGTGCCCCGGGTGGAGCCGGCGGCGCCGGGATCCCGGTAGTCGATGCCGACCCAACCCAGGCCGTCCGGAGAATCGCTGTCGGCGGTCCAGGTGGGGCTGATCCTGCCGGTGCTCTGCTTCCTGACCTTGATGTACTGGATCTTCAGCTTGTCGTAGATATCGCTGTTGGAGTCCTGGTCGTCCGGGATAATCCGGATGGAGGTCAGATCGCCGTAATCCTGGGTAGTGGGGATGTCGAAGCTGGCTTCCGCGCCTGTACGGAAGGCGTCCGCCTGGAGCTGCTGGTTGGCCAGCACGCAGCCGCTCTTGCCGTCCTCGAAGATGAGCTGGAAATAGAACAGGTTGGCGGAGCCGCAGTCGTCGTTGGCGGCGTTGACCTTGTCGCTGGCCACCTTCACCGTCACTCTGTAGAGACAGCGTTCCTTGGTGAAGCCCAGATCCCGAAGCGTGTCCTCATAAGTCATATAGTAGCGGTAATCCGACCAGTCAAAGGGCTCCTCGGTGGAGACCTCCGTGCTGCTGCCGTCGAATTCATGATACTTGTCGTCGTCCTGGATCAGATTGCCGGGGGTCCAGCCGGAATCGGGATCCGTAGGATCCGGCGCGTCATCCGGGGTGTCATAGATGATGCCGCACTCGAAGCAGGGGCTTTGGGCTGTGACCTCCCGGGAGACGACCACATGGGATTTCAGATTCTGGGTGCTGGTCCACGGCTCGTCGATCTCATTCCAGCAGATGACCCGGGAGCTGTAGGAGCTGACCAACTGGACCCGGATGCCCTTGAACTGCCACTCATCCGGGCCGTCCACCTTGACCGAGACGGTCCGGAACTGCTTGACGTCGGACAGAGGCACAAGAAACTGGACCGTGCCAGCGGTGCGCAGGCCGTAGTTGTAGGCAAAATCGCTCACGTTGCCCGGCCATTCGCCGTAGTACTGCTTTATATAATTCTTCAGCCGCAGTTCGCTGGTGTTGACCTCCTGGTCGCGCATGTTGAGATAGCGGAATTTGAGATAGATATCCTTTTCCGTGCCGGCGTTGGACACGTTGTCCGTGGTGATGGTGATCAGATAGTATTTTCGGCTGTCGCCGGGCCGGAGCTTCATGCCGTCCCGGTAATTCACCATGGGAAGGAGGGACACGGTGCCGGCGTCCAGATCCACGCCCTCCACGCTGCCGGCCACGATGGCCGCGCCGGGTTCCTGCGCCCCGGGGGTGAAGCTGTAGCGCAGGCTGGCGCCGTTATAGCCGATCTTGACGGAGACCTCCCGATAGGCGGCGATACAGACGTAGGAGACGACCTCCTTGTTGGAGGTGGAGACGCGGCCGGGGCGGATCGTCTGATCCGCGCCTGAGGCGGTCCGGATATGGGTCTTTTCCCGGGCCTTGGACTCTCCGATGGACAGCTCCGGTCCCACAGAGACGCCGTTCGGCTCTTCCACGGAGGTGAGCTCCTTGAAGTCCGGCAGCATGAGGGAGACGGCGATGGAGTCTCCCTGCTGGGCGAAGCCCGCGATGGCGACGTCTCCGTGATTGTCTCCGGAGGCGAGCTTCTCCATGGTCCAGCCCAGGGAGTCAACGATCACGGGGGCGCTGTGCTCCCGGATGCAGCCGTAGATGTCCCGGTAATAGAGGCGCAGGGCGGCGGCCTCGCAGAGCTTCAGGCTGCTGATCTTGCTTTCGGAGCCGGCCTCGTAGGAGCCGGCCAGACACTCAAAGCCGCCGTCGAGAATATCTGCCAGGGTGATCTCGAAAACAACCCGATTGGTGACCTGGGACTCGTGCTGGGTGCCCACGAAGTTGGGCTTGCCGGAGGAGGCCGCGGTTTGGGTATTGACCAGAATGACGCCGGCGGCTGTGGAGGTGGAGCTGGAACAGGTGATGTTGAAGACGCCGGCGCTGCTGTTCCAGCGGAAGATACCGCCGCCCTGGGCCATGACCACGTCGGCGATGATCTCGCCCTTGTAGTCGATATAGCCGTCGTCGGAGTACCAGCCGTACATCTCCAGGCCGTAGAGCGTGTCAACCCGGCTGACGCGCATGCCCTGGCAGGCCCAGGCGCTGGGCGCAACCTTGGGTTTGCCGTCGGAGCCGACGGTTTCCTCCAGCCGGCCGAAGATCTGGATCCGGTCGATGGTCTCCACCGGCTCCGGCGTGTTGAAGAGGAGCTGGTCCGTGTGGACGCTGCCCAGGCCCTTCCGGTCCTGCAGGCTCGCGGTGGTGTAGCCGAAGATGGTTTCCACCTGCTGCCGGCGGCTGTCCCGGCTGCCCACGGCGTGGGCGGTGTTCATGCTCTTTTGCATAGCGTCCTTGCCGGGGAAGATGACCGCGGAGCGGGTCTTGGCGCTTTCGCCGGTGCCTGTGGTGTAGTAGATGACGAAATACTTGACGTTGTCCGCCGTACCGCCGCCCCGGACGGAGCCGGTGCTGACCTCCAGCATGTAGGTGTTGGTCATGGGAGTGCCGCCGGTGACAGGGGTTTCGTCGGAGGGACGCAGCGAACGCTCGGTGGCGGTGACAGCAGGCGTCGTCTCTGCGGCCTCCGCCCGGGGCGCCGTCAGCGGAAGCAGGCTCAGGGACAGGCCAAGGCACAGGAGCAGAGCGACCATGCGCCTGCTCAAGATCCTGCAGGCGATTTTGAAGCGTCCGCGCCGCCTTCTTTCAAGTTTTGGATTCATGCTCTCACGCCCCCTTTAGCCGTTTGACACCGTGCTGTTCAGGCGCTCCCGGCGTTTGCGTTCTTTTTGGGCCTGCACCAGGCCCTCCAGGGTCTCAAAACTGATGGGCTCGACGCTTCGACCGTCGAAGCGCATCTTTTCGAATACTGTCATGGTTTTCAGTTCATTGGAGAAGCTGAAGAAGGAGGAGAGGATGTCGTCGTCCTGCTCGCTCTCGTCTTCGTTCTCCTCCTCGTCTCCGAAGGAGAAGTCCTCGTCGGCGTCTTCGGCCTCGTCCCCGGCATCTTCGGCGTCTTCCGCTTCCTCCTCCGCTTCGTCGTCGCTGTCCAGGGAGAAGAAGTCGTCCTCCTCCTCGTTTTCGTCGGGATCCAGCAGAAGGTCGAAGAGGGCGCCGGTGTCGAGCTCCCGGCTAAAGTCGCCGTCGTCGTCAAGCGCTTCCTCCTCGGGCTCCGGCTCAGGCGCCGGAGCGGGCGCCGCGGCGCCGACGCGGAGGGCTTCGTTCTCCTCCCGCAGGCGGCGCAGCTCGTCGGACTGGGCCAGGAGCCTGGCCTCGAGGGCCTCCAGCATTTCGCTGTTCCTGTCCTCCGGCTCAGCCTGCGGCTGCCTGGGGGCAGCCTCCGGGTTGGCGGCCCGCTCGCTGCCCAGGTTGTCAATGGCCTCCGACATCTTGTTGACCGCCGAGGCGAAGAGCCCCAGCATCTCGGACATGGGAGCCTGCTCCGCGCTCCGCGGAGTGGAGGAGAGGGTCTCTGTCATGGCGTCGCGGCGGGCTTTGAGACGGGCCTCCAGCTCGTCGTCGTCGAAGTCGGGCAGCTCGGGGAAGTCGTCGTCCTTCTCCTCTTCCTCCCGCTCGCCGGGCTCGTCGTCCGAATGGTACTCGTCCGCCGCGAACTCCCGGAAGGTCACGCCGCCGCGGCTCCCGGCGCCGACGGCGACCAGAAGGTCCTCCCCGCGGCCCCGGGCGGCGACAGCCCGGTCGTGGGCCTCGCGGCTCCCGGCCACGAAGTCCTCCCAGTTCTCGGGACCGCCCTCGCCGGTGAAGTAAGCGCTCTGGTAATCCCGCTGCTCGAACATGGCGGTGATGCCCGGCTCCGTCGCCACCTGGAAGGTGGAGCGGCTGGAGGGGCTGAGGATGGTAAAGGCCTGGCCTCTGGGGGCCTGGATGATCTGCTCCTGCTCGATCTCGTTGATGCCGCCGGCCTTTTCATACAGGGTAACAAGGTCCTGCATGTCGTTGGGCGCCAGGGAGAAGATGAAGCTGTACTGGCAGGCGTTGATGATGGCGGTGGACTTCCGCGCCAGCTCCTCGGAGCCCACGAAGTCCTTGATGTTCTGGGTGATGACGATCTGCATACCGTTGTATTTCCGGATGCGCTTCGCCAGCTGGAACATGAAGTCGAGGGCGATGGGGAACTTGGTGTCGATGAAGACGTGGGCTTCGTCGATGACCACCACGATCTTGCGGTTGGTCTTGTATTTCAGGTTGTAGTCCCGGTTCTTGATAATCTCGTTGTCCAGATATTTCAGCACTAAGAGCATCTGGGCGTTGGCGATGGTGTTGTTGCGGTTGGCCAGCATGGATTGGAAGTTGAACACGGTGAAGTTCTCGTCGGTGGTGACGGTGCTCGGACCGTTCCAGATGCTGGCGTTGCGCCCGCCGGTGGAGAACTTGGCGATGTAGTTCATCAGGGACCGCAGCAGGTCCCGGGTGAAGGGGTTGTCGCTGGACTGGAACTCCCGCAGGACCTCGTCGTAGAGGTCGTCGAAGATTGGGTAATCCGAGGGCTTAAGCCGGGACAGATCCGTCTCCGGCGTGATGTTGCGGGTCAGATAGACCCGGTCCACCAAGGTGTTGAGGTATTCCATGGCGTCCTTCTCGCAGTCGGGCATGATCTGCTGGAAGAACTCCTCCAGGAACTGCATATGGGTGGCGTAGCTGCCGCCGGCGGAATCATCGCCGACCTCGTCATCCTCCAAAGCGGTGATAATATGGAAGGGATTCAGTCTCCCATACTGGGCGTTGCCCACGTTGATAATCTGGCCGTGGAGGTTGGCGGCCAGCTCCGTGTATTCGTTTTCGGGGTCGAGAATGAAGATCTTGGCGTCTTCAGCGGCCAGGTTCGCCAGCAGGCTCTTGGTGGCGTAGGACTTACCGGAACCGGATTTGCCCACGATGACCATGTTGGAGTTGACCCGCTCGCTGTCCCGCCGGAAGAAGTCGATGAACACCGGCAGGCCGTCGCTCTGGCCCAGACGGACGCCGCCCTCGTCGGAGATATGGGAGAAGACCCAGGGGAAACAGGCGGCGACGGTATTGCTGGGAATGCCGCGGCTCTCCTTGATCACGGGGTCCAGGGCATTGACCTGGGCGCCGATGAAGGCCTGGACCTGGTCGAACTCCATGTTGTTGAGCCGGAAGCCGTTCTCCTGCCAGGTGCGGCGGACGTTCCGCTTCATATCGCTGATGGTGGGCAGAATGCTCTTCGGCGGCTGAGGGATGCTCAGGTTGTTGCGGGTGGCTGTGATGTCGTAGGCCGTGACGTAGACGCTGCACTCCAGCAGCGCCTCGCTGTCGCTCTGGAGGGTCGCCAGCAGCTCCTGGAGGGTGCCGATGTGGGTCTCGATCTCCATGCGTTTGGAATCGACGCCCGTGGCGCTCCACTGGCCCCGCAGCTCCACCAGGGAGTGGTCGATGGCGCGGATGGCCTTGGTCCGGTCCATGGGGCGGAACTTGACGACCACCTTGGTGCCCGGGTAGCTCATGACCGTGGCAAGCCAGGCGTCATCCACCGAGGTGGGGTAGTTGACCACCCGGAAGTTGTGGGTGACGACGTGGTTGATCTCCACCCGCCGGACCTTGATGTCCACGGTCTCGGGCATAGCCCATTTCACGTAGTCCTTGGGGTCAAGGCTCTCCACATCGCGCTCGTCAAAGTCGATTTGGTTGCTGTATTTCAGGAAGACGGCCAGCTCCTTGTCGTTCAGGCGGTGCACGTCCATCTCTCCGCTGCGCAGAAGCTGTTCGGCCTCCTTGATGCGGAGCTCCAACTGCCGCTTGTCGCTCTCAAAGAGGACCAGGTAATAGAAGCAGGTCGTGACCTGACGGTCGCCGCAGAGGCTCTGAAGCTCGCTGATGCGGTCGTACTGGATCTCAACCCGGGCCTGGAGCTCGGCTTCGGAGAGAAAGCCGTTCTCATAGGTCTGGCGAAGGGACTGAAGCTTCTGATACTCCCGCTGGAGGTAGTTGTCGTAGATGATGGGTCGCTCCAGCTTGACGATATTGGCGCTGTAGTCGGCGTGGAGGGAGCGCAGGACCCGGCCTAAGCAGCGCTCGATGGCGTTCACCCGGCGGTGCTCGCTGAAGAAACGGAATTCCACCGGAGCGATCTCCAGGACCGCGCCGTAGTATTCCCTGTTCTTGTACTCGATGAAGCCGTCCTGAATGCCGGTGAAGGCGATGATCTCCTCCATATCCCGGCGCTTGACCTCGGCGTCCCTGGCCTCGGCCTGCCGCTTCATGGCCTCGCGGCTCTCCTCGGCCCGGCGCGTCCGGATCTGCTCCCGTTCCGCGTCGGTGATGTCCTTGCTCTTGAGGCGGCGGTCCTCCTCCTTGCGGAGCCGGGCCTGCTCGCGGGCCTTGGCGGAGCTCTTGCGCTGGGCGCTGACGTTCCGCCGGGCCAGGGCCTCCCGTTCCGCTTCATCCGCCCTGCGGCGGCGGCTCAGGATCTCCTGCCGGACCTCTTCAGGGGTGTCGGGATTCCGGAGCATCCGGTCCTCCCGGGCCTCTAAGTTTTTGCGGTGGCGTTCCGCTTCCCTGCGGCTCTTGCGTTCCGCGGGGGACTCCTCCCCTACTGTTTCGGAAAACAGCACGTCCATGGCGGCCTTCTTCATTTCGCCCTTGCCCCGGGCCACCAGCTGGGGGTCCTTCTGGAGCCGCTCAAAGCGCCGCTTGTAGCCGAAGAAGGTGAGAATGTGGAGGAAGTAGATATAGTTTGGCTGCTCGTCCAGCCGGATCAGCAGCAGGACCGTAACGAACAGGATCCCAAGACAGATCCAGAGCTTCCCCGGCAGGTTGGAGAGCAGCACAAAAATCAGCATCGCCATCGCAACGACGCCCACGATGATGTCCCGTAGGCCGACGCCCCGGAACAACTCGATATGGACCTTGGTCTTGCCTGGGATCAGTCTTTGCATTGCTTCTTCCTCCTGTGGGAAACCGTGTTAATGCTGATTGTTCAGATTCTGCGGGACGACCGGAGGCCGGTTGGCGACCCGATGGGGCTGCCCCGGAACGGGGCCGTTGCCAGGCTGGCCTTGATTGGCCGGCTGGGGCTGGTTGTTCCCCGGGTTTACCTGCTGGGGCGGGTTGTTCCCCGGGTTGGCCGGCTGGAGCGGGTTGTTCCCCGGGTTGACCGGCTGGGGCGGGTTGTTCCCCGGGTTTACCTGCTGGGGCGGGTTGTTCCCCGGGTTGACCGGCCGGGGCTGGTTGTTCCCCGGGTTGACCGGCTGGGGCTGGTTGTTCGGGTTCTGATTATTTTGATTGTACTGATGGTTTTGGTTATTCTGGGTCGAGGGCGGCGGAGCGGGGGTAGCCGGGGCCGGCGCGGGAGACGGCGTCTTGGAAGAGGACGATCCGCCGCCTCCGCCGCCTCCGCCGCCTCC
>JAFRPC010000013.1 GCA_017429325.1 Oscillospiraceae bacterium
TGGCGCACAGTGTGCGCCACGGGACTGCCCGCAGGGAACGGCACGGACATTGCGGGCAGATTGCCCGCGCTACAATACTCCCCGTTCCGTCTGTAGGGGCCGGGTCCCCCGTTCCGCCTCGCCCATCCGCAGGGGACGGGGGGATGCGGATTGCCGCGCCAGTGTGCGCACTGGCTCGCAATGACAATACCGGGGTGTCTCCGCCCGTAGGGGACGGGTCCCCCGTCCCGCCGTCCGTCCTCACCGTAGGGGTCGGCCCCTGGACGGCCTGTTTCCGTTACGATACGCAGCACGGGGCGTCGAGGGCGCCGCCCCCTACGATTCCCCCCGCAGGGGACGGGCGGACAAGCGATGCTTGTCCCTACATACTTTTAATGGTACGCCTGCACTGTGCTGGGGGATGTTGCTGCGGAACAACAGACCCGGCATACGAAAACCGCTCCTCTGAGATGCTTATCTTGGAGGAGCGGTTTTATCTTGTGCTACAGGCCGTTGAAGCGGTTTTCTCTTGTGCTACAGGCCGTTAAAGCGGTTGGCGGCCTGGAGGGGGCCGTTTTTCATCAGCTCCAGCACCGCCTCGGCGGCGTGGGCCAGGGCGGGGGCCAGGGCCTTTTCCTCCTCGGCGGAGAAGCTGGACAGGACCCAGTCGGCCAAGTCGTAATCTGGGTGGGGCTTGGCGCCGACGCCGATTTTGATGCGGGGGAAGTCCTGGCTGCCCAGGTGGGAGATGATGGACTTGAGGCCGTTGTGGCCCCCGGCGGAGCCATCCGCCCGGACGCGGATCTTCCCCACCGGGAGGGAGATGTCGTCGGACAGGACGAGGATATGGGAGATGGGCAGCTTGTAGAACATAGCCGCCAGCTGCACGGCCTCGCCGGAGTTGTTCATATAGGTCTCCGGCTTCAGCAGCAGGACCTTCTGCCCCGCCAGCGCGGCTGTCCGGGTCAGGCCCCGGAATTTGGCCCGGTCGATGCTGACGCCGGCGTCCTTCGCCAGCAGGTCCGCGGCCCGGTAGCCCACGTTGTGGCGGGTTTTCTCATACTCCCGTCCGGGATTCCCCAGCCCCACGATGAGCCAGTCAACGGTGGATTTTTTCAAAAACATAGGCGGCCTCAAATCCTTTCCGCGTCGGCTGCCATCCGGGGCCGCCGAAATTTCTCAGCGAGCGCCGAAGATGCAGTCGGAGATGGAGGTCTCGTCGGCGATGTGCTGAATGGCCTTGGCGAAGACGGGGGCCACGGAGAGCTGCTTGATCTTGGTGCCGGCGTAGTCCTCGGGCAGGGGGATGGTGTCCAGCAGCACGAGCTCTTGGATCACGCTGTCCTCAATGCGCTTCCAGGCATTGTTGGACAGAACGCCGTGGGTGGCTCCGGCGTAGACAGCCTTGGCGCCGCCCACCTCGATCAGCGCCTTGGCAGCGTTGCAGAGGGAACCGGCAGTGTCCACGATGTCATCCAGCATGATGCAGGTCTTGCCCTCCACGTCGCCGATCACGTTCATGACCTCGGAGACGTTGGCCTTGGGGCGGCGCTTGTCCACAATGGCAAGGTCCATGTGGACCCGCTGGGCGAAGTTCCGCGTCCGTCCGACGGAGCCCACATCGGGAGAAACGGCCACGAAATCATCACGATTGTACTTCTCAGTGGGGAACTTGTTCAAATAATAATCCACAAACAGAGGCGCACCGGAGAGATGGTCCAGGGGGATGTCGAAGAAGCCCTGGATCTGGGCGGCGTGCAGGTCCATGGTCAGGACCCGGTCCGCGCCTGCGGCGGTGAGCATGTTGGCAACCAGCTTGGAGGTGATGGGGTCCCGGCCTCTGGCCTTGCGGTCCTGCCGGGCGTAGCCGTAATAGGGGATCACGGCGGTGATACGGCCCGCAGAGGCCCGGCGCAGAGCGTCGATGTTGATTAGCATTGCCATCAGGTTGTCGTTGACGGGTTTGCAGGTGGACTGGACCACAAAGCAGTCCCGGCCCCGGACGGTCTCTTCCATCCAGACACAGATCTCGCCGTCAGCAAAGGTGCTGAGGGAGTTGTTGCTCAGCTCGATGCCGAGCTCCCGGCAGATGCCCTCCGCAAGAGGACGGCTGGTTTTTCCGCTGAAAACTTTGATAGGTCTTCCGTTTACGATCATGTTTTGTCTCCTCTACGTCGTGTTCTCGTGGTTGGTGAATCTTCTATCTATGAATCAGCCCGCTTGTTTTTGAGGGCCCATTCCTTCTTGATCTGCTCCCGGGCGCGGCTGATGGCCAGGGCCTGGGGCGGCACGTCCTCGGTGACGACGGAGCCGGCGGCCACATAGGCCCCCCTGCCCACGTTCACCGGGGCGACGAGGGTGGAGTTGCATCCCAAAAAGGCGTTCTCCTCCACCACGGTGAAGTGCTTTTCCACACGGTCAAAGTTGGCGGTCACGGTGCCGCAGCCCACGTTGGCGCCCGCGCCGATGGCGGCGTCCCCGAGATAGCTCAGATGGGGGACCTTGGCCTCCTGACCGAGGTTCGTGTTCTTCAGCTCCACAAAGGCGCCGGCCTTGGAGCCGGTCTCCATGACGGTGCCGGGCCGGAGGTTGGCGAAGGGACCCACCTGCAAATCACTGCCCAGCTTTGCGCCCTCCACCCGGGACTGCTCCACTACGCAGCGGTCTCCCAGCTGGGAGTCCAGGATGCGGGTGTTGGGGCCGAGGGTGCAGTCCTCGCCCACAGCCGTCCGGCCCTGGAGCACGGTGCCGGGCAGGAGCACGGTGCCCGCGCCGACTGTCACGCCGGGGGTCACATAGGTGCTGTCCGCATCCCAGATCTCCACGCCGCCGCGCATCAGCGCCAGCAGCAGGTCCCGGCGCAGCAGCCCGCTGAGCTGGGGCAGGTCTTCCGGGGCGGAAACAGAGAAGAAGCCGTCCTCTCCGCGCATGGGCTCGCCCGCCCGCCGCAGGAAGTGGCCGATGGGCGCAGTCTCGTCCAGGGCCTCCATCAGGGCGCGGCGGTCCACCATACAGGCGTTGGCGGGCTGTGCGCCGCCCCGACTGCCCAGGGGCAGATAGAGCAGCGGACCGGTGACGACCAGAATGTCCCGCTCGTCCTCCTCCGCCGTGGACAGGAAGACGTGGAGCTGGTCCGCCGGGTTCTCATCGGAGGCCGCGGTCAGCACGGCATCCCCGGAGAAGCAGCCTTTCGCGGCAGTCTGTAGCGCCGGTGCGCAGGCCAGAAAGAAGCGGCGCACTCCCGCCCGTTCCAGGGCGCAGGTCAGCCACCGAAGCAGGGGGACTCCTAAGACCCGATGCAGCATCAGGGGCGTTTCGCTCCCGGTGCGGCAGGTATCGTCCAGCAGAAAAATGACCGCGGAGCGATTTGTCATTGCCGCCACATCCTTTCCGGTATCATTGCGGCATAGATTATAGCAGATTCTGTCTCATTTGTACACAAGTTTCAGAAAAATATATGGGAAGCTTTAGAAAAATTAATGATTTCTATGGGCGTTCCGTATCAGGGCTCGGCGGGCTTGAAGCCCTTGCCGTAGGCCGCGTCGATGGAGCTGACCATGACGAAGCTCGTCGCGTCCATCTCATGGACGATGCGCTTGATTTTGAAGACCTCCGTCTTGGAGCAGGCGCAGATCAAAAGGTCCTTCTCCGCACCGGTAAAGCCGCCCTTGCCCTTGAGGAGGGTGACGCCCCGCTCGATCTCGTGGGTGATGCGTCCCGAGACCCCCACGCCGTCGGAGGTAATGATGGTCATCATCTTTCTCGAATCGTTGCCCATCATGATCTTGTCGATGACGATGCTGTAGGTGATGGTCATGATAAGGCCGTAGAGCGCCGCGTCCACGGTGCCGTAGACGATGCCGCCCAGCAGGATGACCACGCCGTCCACCGCCAGGGAGACCACGCCCAGGGAGAGCTGGGGCCGCTTCTTCTGGATGGCCAGGATGACGAAGTCGGAGCCGCCGGTGGAGGAGTCCCGCAGATAGATGCAGGTCAGGCCCGCACCGGCCAGAATGCCGCCGAAGATGGCCGCCAGCATGGGATCGCCCTGATAGATCCACAGATGGGGCATCAGATAGTCCACGATCAGGGAGGAAAAGAGCATAGTCTTGACGGAGCGGGCGAAATAGGCCGGGCCCAGGGCTTTGAAGCAGAGAATGATGACGGGAATGTTGATGAGCAGCATCGCCGTACCGATGGGGATGCCGTTGGGGGCGAAGGGCAGGCCCTTTGTCAGGGTGTTGATCAGGATCGCCAGGCCGGAGACCCCGCCGGGGGCAAAGTTGGCGGCATAGGCGAAGTTGAAAATGCCTGCGCCGTAAAGCGTACAGCCGATGATGTCGAACAGGATGTCGATGGCCAGGGTCCTGGGGTTGATTTTGATGGATTTGAGTTTGCTGCGCATAGCGCACCTCCAGGCTTTTTCTCAGATTTTTCCGGGCCGGAGCCTTCCGCCGCCGGACCCGTATTCTGAGCGCATCGTATCACATCCCGACGATTTTTGCAAGCAAAATATGCAGAAAATCAACAAAAAATATTCATACAAAGGGTGGTCGGCAAAAGACTGTAAAAAAGCGAAAGAAACGGTTGACAATAGTATATATTCTGGTATATACTATAGGCAAGGAGGTGTTTGCTCATGGAAACAGCAAAGATTTTTGAAAACGGCAAGAGCCAGGCGGTGCGGCTGCCGAAAAAGTTCCGCTTTGTCGGCGACGAGGTTTATGTGCAAAAGGTGGGTCAGGCTGTAGTTCTGATGCCAAAGGAGTCCGCGTGGGAGATCTTCATGGACGGCGTCAGCAGCTTCACGGAGGACTTCTTTGCGGACGGGCGAGACGGTGGCGTGAACACTGCGAGGGAAGCGCTATGACCTATATGCTCGACACGAATATTTGCATCTACGCCATCAAGAACCGACCGAAGCAGGTGTTTGCAAAGATCAAGGAAAACCTGTTCCGCGGCCTTTGTATTTCGGCAATTACGCTTGCCGAGTTGGAGCATGGTGTGGAGAAGAGCCAATTCCCGGACCGCAACCGCACCGCGCTTCTGCAGTTCCTGTCCATCCTGGACGTACTGCCCTTTGACGATGACGCCGCTGTGGAATATGGCAAAATCTGCGCCGACCTGCAGCGCAAGGGTACGCCCCTCGGGACGATGGATATGCTGATTGCCGGACATGCAAAAGCAGAAACTGTTACCCTGGTCACAAATAACACGCGGGAATTCGAGCGAGTCGAAAATCTGCGTCTGGAGAATTGGGCAGAAGACAACAATTGATACAATCTGCACAAAATTCTATTGCAATTGCCGCGTATTTGATTTATAATGTATACGGTGCAAGCGTGGGCATCCAGTCTTCCCAGACAGACCCGAACCGGCGTTCCGCGAGGCAAACTGCTTCGGGCGCTTCGGGAAGTGAAGGCCCGCCGCTGCGCGCGGGCTCCCCCCAGGCCGTCCGGATGCGGCACGAGCCCCGGGGAGACCGCAGAGAAGCTGACGAAAGGTGTAAGGCGGAAGAATTATGAACTCAAAGACAATGTTTTACATTCTGAAGCGGATAGGCCTGGCGCTGCTGACCATCTGGGTCGTGATCACTGTGACCTTCTTTGTCATGCACGCAGTCCCGGGCGGCCCCTTCATGAGCGAAAAGGCCGTCAGCCCCACGGCGCAGGCCGCGCTGGAGGCCAAGTATGGTCTGGACAAGCCGCTGCTGGAACAGTACGGGACCTATCTCAAGGACATCGTGACCAAGTTTGACTTTGGCCCCTCGGTGAAGCAGCGGGGACGAATGGTTATCGACGTCATTGCCGACGGCATGAAGACCTCCGCCAAGCTGGGCGTCATCGCCGCAGCCGTTGCGGGCGTTGTCGGCATCGTCTTAGGGGCCTGGGCCGCGCTGCGGCGCAACAAGCTCATCGACAAGACCATCATGGTCATCACCACGGCCTTTGTCTCCATGCCCTCCTTTATCATGGGCTCGCTGCTGCTGGTCCTGTTTGCCATCACCTGGATGGTCCTGCCGGCCAACGGCGCCGCCAAGGGCGGCCTGGTCCTGCCGATCATCACCCTGTCCCTCTACCCAATGGCCTACATCACCCGACTGACCCGCTCCTCCATGCTGGACGTTCTGGGGCAGGACTACATTCGGACCGCCAAGGCCAAGGGCGTGTCCAGAGCGAAGATCATCTTCGGACACGCGCTGAAGAACTCCCTGATCCCGGTCATCACCTACTTCGGCCCCATGCTGGCCTACATCGTCACGGGCTCCCTGGTGGTAGAGAAGATCTTCGCCGTGCCGGGCATCGGGCGGGCCTTCGTCACCAGCATTACCAGCCGGGACTATCCCATGGTCATGGGCACCACCATTGTCCTGGCGGTGCTGATCGTGGTGATGAACCTGGTCAGCGACATCCTCTACAAGGTCGTTGACCCTCGGATCAACTTTGATTAAGGGAGGATGTACACAATGAATAAAAGATTTACCATGCACATAGACGTGGACGCCTTCCTGCCCGCCACCGACGAAGAAAAGGCCTACATGGTCCAAATGCGTCCCTCCTCCACCTTCTTCCGGGACGGCGTCAAGCGCCTGCTCAAGAACAAGGTCGCCACGGTCAGCCTCATCATCATCCTGATCATCACCCTCTCGTCTCTGATTATTCCGGCCTTTTGGCCCTATTCCTACGAGAGTATGCTGGGCGTCCGGCCCGGCAAGTCCGTGGACGCCAGCTTCAACAACCTCAGTCCCTTTGAATACGGCGAGACGGAGCAGGCCCGGATCGCGGCGGGCGAAACGGTCTTCCCCCACATTTTCGGCACCGACTCCTCGGGCCGCGACTACTTCATCCGCGTGATCTACGGCACCCGCATCTCCCTGGCCGTCGGCTTCTTTGCCAGCCTCATCGTGCTGATCATCGGCATGACCATCGGCTCCATTGCCGGTTACTGCGGCGGCAAGGTGGACCTCATCATCATGCGCTTTGTGGATATGATCTACTCCCTGCCGGATATGCTAATGGTCATCCTGCTGGCTACCGTGCTGAAGCAGACCCTCGCGCCGGTGCTGGAGGGTACCTCCCTGGCGCGCATCGGCGTCAACATCATCAGCCTTTTCGTCGTATTCGGCGTGCTGTACTGGGTCAGCATGTCCCGCCTGATCCGCGGGCAGATCCTCTCCCTGCGGGAGCAGGAATACGTGCTGGCTGCCAAGGCCGCGGGCGCCAAGGGCGGCTGGATCATCCGCAAGCACCTGCTGCCCAACTGCATCAGCGTGGTCGTCATCTCCACGGCCCTGCAGATCCCCAGCGCCATCTTCACCGAGAGCTTCCTGTCCTTCGTGGGGCTGGGCGTCAACGCGCCGATGCCGTCTCTGGGCTCTCTGGCCTCGGACGCCCTCAACGGCCTGTCCTCCTATCCCTACCGCATGGTCATTCCGGCTGTGGTCATCTCCCTGATCGTCCTGTCGCTGAACCTCTTCGGCGACGGCCTCCGGGACGCCTTTGACCCCAAGCTGAGAACCTGAGAAAGGAGTACAGAACATGTCGAATGAACTGCTGCTGAAGGTCCGGGACCTTCACACTTCCTTCTTTACTCCCGCGGGCGAGGTCAAAGCCGTCAACGGCGTCTCCTTCAACCTGGACCGCGGCAAGGTCCTGGGCATCGTGGGCGAATCCGGCTCCGGCAAATCCGTCACCGCCTACTCCATCATGCAGATCCTGGCGCCTACGGGCAAGATCGTCTCCGGCTCCATCCAACTGGACGGGCAGGAGCTGGTGGGCGCCGACGAGGCTGTGATGCGAACAGTGCGGGGCAATAAGATCTCCATCATCTTCCAGGACCCCATGACCTCCCTGAATCCCACCTACACCATCGGCCATCAGCTCATGGAGGCCATCCTGCTCCACACGGACCGCAACAAGAAGCAGGCCTGGGACCGGGCCGTGGAGATGCTGAAGCTGGTCAACGTCAACGAGCCCGAGAAGCGCATGAAGCAGTACCCCTTCGAGTTCTCCGGCGGTATGCGGCAGCGCGTCATGATCGCGATGGCCCTGGCCTGCGAGCCGGACATCCTGATCGCCGACGAGCCCACCACCGCCTTGGACGTGACCATCCAGGCCCAGATCCTGGAGCTGATGAAGTCCCTCCAGGAGGAGCTGGGCATGGCCATCATCATGATCACCCACGACTTAGGCGTGGTGGCCCAGATGTGCGACGAGGTCATCGTCATGTACGCCGGTTCCATCTGCGAGCAGGGCACCGCCGACGAGATCTTCTACAATCCCAAGCATGAGTACACCAAGGGACTGATGCGCTCCATCCCCACGGCGGACACCGCCGGGAGCAAGCTGCATCCCATTACCGGTACGCCCATCGACCTGCTGAACATGCCGGAGGGCTGCCCCTTCGCCCCGCGCTGCGACAACGCGATGAAGGTCTGCATCAAGCAGCGCTGCGAGCGGATGCGCCTGAACGAGGAGCACTTCGCCGCCTGCTGGATGAACGTCAAGGAAGGCATCGAGAACGGCACCCTTGTGCCGGAGGAGGAGAAAGGCGGTGAGGCGGAATGAGCAGCTTTGACAGAAACGACCGGCCTCTGGTGGACGTGCGCCACCTCAAGCAGTACTTCAACATCACCGTCGGCCCCCTGCGCACCAAGGCGCTGAAGGCGGTGGACGACGTCTCCTTCTCCATCCGGAGCGGCGAGACCCTTGGCCTGGTGGGCGAGTCCGGCTGCGGCAAGACCACCGTTGGCCGCTCCATCCTGCACCTCTACCAGCCCACGGGCGGCGAGGTGGAGTTCGAGGGTCGGCTCATCAAAACCAAGAGCGACATCAACGAGCTGCGCAAGAAGGCCACCATGGTCTTCCAGGACCCCTACTCCTCCCTGAACCCCCGCATGACGGTCTCCGACATCATCGGCGAGCCCCTGGACATCCACAAGATGTACGCGAACAAGGCGGAGCGTATGGAGCGCATCTTAGAGCTGATGGACCGGGTGGGCCTCAACAGTGAGCACGCCTCCCGCTATGCCCACGAGTTCTCCGGCGGCCAGCGGCAGCGCATCGGCATCGCCAGAGCCCTGGCCCTGCGGCCCGAGTTCATCGTCTGCGACGAACCCGTTTCCGCCCTGGACGTATCCATCCAGGCTCAGGTCATCAATATGTTTGTGGAGCTTCAGGAGCAGATGGGCCTGACCTATCTCTTCATTGCCCACGACATTTTGGTGGTCCGGCACATCAGCGACCGCATCGCCGTCATGTACTTAGGCAAGATGGTGGAGCTGGCCGACGCATCGGTGATCTACGACCAACCGCTGCACCCCTATACCCGCTCCCTCATGTCCGCTGTGCCCCAGCCCGACCCCAAGGTCGCCAGAGCCAACAAGCGCATCGTGCTCTCCGGCGACATCCCCAGCCCGCTGAACGCCCCCTCCGGCTGCCCCTTCCGCACCCGCTGTCCTCACGCGGCCCCCTGCTGCGCCGAGGCCATGCCGGAGTTCAAGGAGGTCGAAAGCGGCCACTTCGTCGCCTGCCATCGGGTGAACGAATTATAACCGGATCAAATTATGCGGAAACACCGCGTATTTTGAAAAAATGAAAAAGGAAGGAAAATCATGAAAAAGATCTTAGCACTCCTGCTGGTGCTCGCCATGATGCTGGCCCTCGCGGCCTGCTCCGAGTCCACCAATCCCACCAACGGCGGAACAGACACGCCCGCGAAGGCCTCCAGCATCGCGGTCTGCCTCGCCTCCGAGCCCGACACGCTGGACCCCGCTCTGAACTCTGCCGTGGACGGCGCAACCATGATCGCCCATCTGTTCTCCGGCCTGGCCAAGTGGGCCCAGGATGACAAGGGCAACCTGGTCATCGTCGCCGACACCGCCAAGGAGCTGGTGGAGGGCGTTGTCAATCCCGACGGCACCGTGACCTACACCTACACCATCCGCGACGGCGCCAAGTGGTCCGACGGCAAGGACGTTACCGCCAAGGACTTCGAGTTCGCCTGGCAGCGCGCCGCCTCTGAGGCTCTGGGCGCCGACTACGGCTACATGTTCGAGGTCGTGGACGGCTACGGTACCGACTCTCTGAACGTCAAGGCTGTGGACGACAAGACCCTGGAAGTCACCCTCGCCAACGCTGTTGCCTACTGGAACGAGCTGCTGGCCTTCCCCGTCTACTTCCCCGTCCGTGAGGATGTCGTCTCCGACGAGAGCTGGGCCACCAAGCCCGAGACCTACGTCTGCAACGGCGCCTACACCATCACCGGCTGGGAGCACAACAGCGTCATCACCATGGAGAAGAACGCCAACTACGTGGACGCCGACAAGATCACCATGGACAAGATCGAGTTCTATCTGTCCGACGACGCCAACAACATGGTCGCCAACTTCAAGAACGGCACCTGGCAGCTCATCGACGACGTTCCCACCAATGAGATGGAGACCCTGAAGAAGGAATACCCCGAGGAATACGTGGTCGCCGGTCAGATCGGCACCTACTACGTCTGCTGGAACATCGGCGAGGACATCCTGCCCGAGGGCAGCGGCCTGACCGGCAACGAGGCCGAGCTGGCCCGTGCCGAGATCCGCAGCGCCATCAGCCTGCTCTTCGACCGCAACTACATCGTGGAAGAGATCGGCCAGGGCGGCCAGGTCCCCGCTTCCTCCTTCGTCGCCATGGGCATGACCAACCCCGACGGCACCCAGTTCTACAAGACCGCCGGCCACAACGACTTCGAGGGCTACATCAACGTGTCCAAGGACGCCGTGGAGAGCAACTTCAACCAGGCCATCGAGACCCTGAAGAAGTACTATGACTACGATGGCGCCAAGTTCACCAACTTCCCCACCATGAACTACCTGTACAACACCTCCGAGGCCCACAAGGCCATCGGCGAGTACCTCCAGGCGCAGCTTGCCAGCATCGGCATCACCATGAACATGGAGAACCAGGAGTGGGCCACCTTCCTGCAGACCCGTAAGAACGGCGATTACAGCATCGCCCGGAACGGCTGGGTCGCCGACTACAACGACCCCATCTGCTTCCTGGATATGTGGATCACCGCCTCCGGCAACAACGACGTGCAGTTCGGCAAGGGCGAGCACGCCAACGTCTCCATCTACAGCCTGGACCTGACCGACCTGGGCTACGACGTGAAGGTGGAGAACGGCACCTGGGCCGAGACCTACGACGTGCTCATCAAGACCATCAAGGGCTGCACCGACAACAACGTCCGCTATGAGCTGATGCACCGCGCCGAGGACCTGCTGATGTCCACCGGCTGCATCTGCCCCATCTACTACTACACCGACACCTACATGATCAGCAAGAACGTGAAGGGCTTCTTCTCCAACCCCCTGGGCTACAAGTACTTCATGTACTGCACCATCGACGGCTAAATCGAAGCATTTCAACAACCCCAAAGGCCGGAGCCGCACCCGCGGCTCCGGCCTGATTTTTATCTGAAGTTTCAGCAAATCTGCTTACAGCAGCGCTTCCAGCCGTCCGGCGGCCTCGGCGGTATCCTCCGCCCTGCCGAAGCAGGAGAAGCGGAACCAGCCCTCCCCACAGGCGCCGAAGCCGACCCCTGGCGTGCCGACGATCCCCGCCCGCTCCATCAGCCAGTCGAAGAAGCTCCAGCTGTCCATCCCGCCGGGGCAGCGGAACCAAATATAAGGCGCATTCTGCCCGCCGAAATAGCGGACGCTCCGGCGGTCCAGCACCGCGGTCAGGGTCTTTGCATTCTGCCGATAGATAGCCAGGTTCTCCCGGCTCTGGCGCAGGCCCTCTTCGGTCAGCGCCGCCTCTCCGGCCCGCTGGAGGAGGTAAGAGACGCCGTTGGTGCAGGTGCTCCGGTTGCGGACCCACATAGCCTGGAGGGAGCGGCCCTCCCGGACCAGTGCCTTGGGGACCACCGTGTAGCCCAGACGGGTCCCGGTGAAGCCCGCCCCTTTGGACAGGGAGAAGAGCTCGATGGCGCAGGTCTTGGCTCCGGGCAGCTCGTAGATGCTGTGGGGCACCTCCGGCTCGGTGATAAAGGCCTCATAGGCCGCGTCGAAGAGGATGACCGCGCCCCGGGCGTTGGCCCAGTCCACCCACTGCTGGAGCTGCGTCCGGGAGTAGGCTGCGCCGGTGGGATTGTTTGGAGAGCAGAGGTAGACCAGCTCCGCGTCCAGCTCCGGGCCGGGGAGGGGCAGGAAGCCGTTCTCCTCGTTGCCGGGCACCGGAAGGATCTCCCGGCCGGCCATGACGTTGGTGTCCACGTAGGCGGGATAGGCGGGCTCCACCACAGCTACCCGGTTCTCCTGGGCGAAGAGGCTGCCCACGGAGCCCAGGTCGTCCCCGATGCCGTAGCAGATGAAGATCTCCTCGGGCTCCAGCTCCACGCCCCGGCGGGCGTAGTTGGCCGCGGCGGCCCGCTTCATGAAGTCCATGCCCAGCTCCGGCATGTAGCCGTGGAAGCTCTCCCGGTGGGCCTGCTCCTCCACGGCCCGGTGCAGGGCCTCGATGACCACGGGGGCCAGGGGCAGGGTCACATCGCCGATGCCCAGCCGCAGCAGCCGCATCTCGGGGTGGGCCGCCTCAAAGGCCGCCGCCCGGTTCTTGGTCTCATAGAAGAGAAAGCTGTCCTTCAGATTTGCATAATAGGGATTGATATGGATCATCCTTCGACCTCTCCTTCATATACCGTCTCAGCGGGGCCCTCCATCTCCACCTGCCCCTCCGCGGACACCGTGACCCGGAGGACGCCGCCGTCCAGTCGGAGCTCGATGGGCTGCTCCGGCGGGCAGAGCCCCCGGCGCACCGCGGCGGCTGCCGCGGCGCAGGCGCCGGTGCCGCAGGCCAGGGTGACGCCGCTGCCCCGCTCCCAGACCCGCATCCGCAGGCAGGCGGGGCCGAGCTGGCTCACAAATTCCACGTTGACGCCGTCCGGCACGGAGCCGGACAGGCGGGGCCCCTCTGTCAGCAGGGGCGCGGCCTCCGCGTCGGGAACGAAGTGGACCAGATGGGGGTTCCCCATGTCCACAAAGTCCCCGTCCGTCCCGGACCGGACCAGGGCGCGGCCCATATCCACCGCGACGGAGACGACCTTCCCGCCCTCGCAGGCGAGCCGCAGCCGCCGCGGCCCCGCGCCGGTGGCGATGACCAGCTCCCGCTTGTGGGTGTGTCCTTTGTCGTAGACGTATTTCCCCACACAGCGGATGCCGTTGCCGCACATGCGGGCCTCGCTGCCGTCGGCGTTGAAGATCCGCATGGAGAAGTCCGCGTCCTGGGCGGGAGCGATGAAGATCAGCCCGTCAGCCCCGGGACCGAAGTGCCGGTCCGAGAGCCGACGGCTCAGCCCCGCCGCGTCGCCAGGCGCCTCCCCGTAAAAATACAAATAATCATTGCCAAGTCCCTGCATTTTTGTAAAGTGCATTTCAGACCTCCGAAAAACGGTTCCCGCACCGCTGTCCTCAAAAAGAAAACGGCAATGGGGCAATGAGACCGCAGCCTCAAAGACGCCATTGCCTTTCCTGTATTATACGGGACGCAGGGAAAAAAGTCAATCAAAAAGTAGGGGGCGTCAGTGTGCCCTCAGGGGCAGTTGTCGGTATTTACCGACAAGTCAAAAGAAATTTTCTGAAAAAGCCGATTATTTACACTTATCGCCTTGAAAAATCGTGTATCATTTGATATAATCAGTCTTGTAATCAATGATATATTCGAGGTGCTGTTATGCAGGCATTGATAAAACAGATCAGGACATATTTGAATATGAGCCAAGACGAGTTCGCAAGGCATTTGAACGTTCGATATCTTACCGTCAACCGTTGGGAAAACGGACATTCGCTCCCGAATAAGCTGGCGCAGTCGAAGATCTACGAAATCTGCAAAGCAAATAAAGTACCGGTGTATGATATGACGCTCGAAAGAATCCGCAGTATCGCAGACGCTACGGTTATGCCCTACGGTCGTGTCCTTCTGTATCACGGCTCTAAATCAGGCATCGTAGGAAATATCGAGCCGAAGAGCCGTCCGCAATGCGATTTCGGCAAGGGCTTTTATATGGGGACAGAAGTGAGCCAAGCGCTCACATTGATATGCGATTATGAAAAGTCCAAATTGTATTTGACGTCAGTCGATCTGTCCGATCTTCAGGTGGTCGAGGTTTCTGCGGATATTGATTGGGCTATGCTCGTCGCGTACCATCGCGGAAAAATGGAGAAAATTGCCGGTACACCCTTTTACGAAAAATACCGCAATATCACGCTGAACAAGGATCTTGTCATCGGCAGCATCGCCAACGACAGAATGTTCTATGTGATTGACAATTTCTTTATCGGGAATATCACCGATTCCGCGCTCGTGAACAGTCTTGCCGCCCTTCAGCTCGGTAAACAATATGTCGCTATTTCCGAGAAGGGTTGTAATGCGGTCAAAAATGAGAAAGAAATTGAGATTTCGTGGCTTGAGCGGTTGTTTATCAAAGACGTCGCCGAAGAAAACCGTGCGAAAGGCGTTTCTATGGCAAATGACATTTGCAAGAATTATCGCCGCGAGGGTTTATTCTTTGACGAGCTGCTCGACCAGGCAAGGAACGGAGGAACGTAATGGACGAGCTGAATCTGAAATTATGCGATATACAGGGACGGTTATTCGAGCTTTCCGGTGAGAAATCGATCCCGAGCGCCGCGTTTATACGCGCTTTTATGACTTCCGAGATCGCAAAGGAACTGGATTCCACCTACAACCGCGCGCAGTGGATGGGCGAGGAATACTTGCTCGAAGAGGTTAAAGCCGTCGCCGGTGACGCGCTTTCCGGTAACGGGGACGTCTTTGCAAAGGATATCCTTTATTGGATCGGATATGTCTATCGTTATTGGCATTTCTACACGGGCGAGGACAGCACGAAAATCATCCGTCAGGCTCCGGTCGATACGATGCGTCGCAATTATATGATATTCCATACGATGGACCCGTCGCTCGCAATTGAGGATCTGAAAGAGATCAACGGGCAGAACTGAGAAGAACATACCGATTCTTGTAGAGGAGAAAAAGTATGATTAAAACCGTTTCACAGTCCACGATAGCAGATATTTTGTATCTATTCAGTAGCAAAGCGGAAGGCGCAAAGATTTCCACATGGCAAAATGACGAAAAGCAAACAAGCCAATAAGATAAGGTCTTTCCAACAGCACCGACGATTCAATCGGGGGACGGTTCTCTGATTGACAACAACGACGGTAGTGCTATTATTTAACAGTCAATCAGAGAACCGTCCCAATGTCATTAAGCCAGGAATGAACCCCCAAAAAAAGGTTGAAATAATGCAAAAAAGCACTTGACAAATGCATAAAAATGTGCGGCCGCGCTGGCTCTTTATTGAATGATACAGCGGAGCCAGCGCGGCCCTTAAGGTGAGGCGAACGCCCACTTTAAGGAGGAACACATTTTGATTGCAATCACACCAAAACGAATCCGCAAGGCTTTCTACACCACGCTTCAGCAAATGGAAGCAGATCGCTCTTTATACGTCAAGGACCCGCTGAGAGATTTTACCCGAGAAGGCACGTTTTCATTTCGACGAACCATGCTGTTCATGACGCAGATGGAATCGCACTCCACGAACAGAGAAATCAACGATTTCTTTCTTTCGCTGGGAAGACCAGTCACGCAATCCGCTTTTGTTCAGGCGCGGGATAAGTTCAATGACAAAGCGTTTCCGGCGCTGCTGCAGCGGTTTAACGACAAATATCCGTTTCGCAAGACAAAAAACGGCCTGCACATCTTTGCAATCGACGGATCAGACCTGAACGTCCCCGCAGATAAAACAGACTGTTCGACGTTCATATCCTACAATTCCAACCAGGGAGGCTACCATCAGCTTCACGTCAACCTGATGTATGATCTGTTGGAGAAACGGTATTCCGACGTTGTGATCCAACCGCGTGCCGAAATACGGGAAACGGCGGCAGCATGTGATATGGTTGCGCGAAGCCCCTTGGATCGGAATTGCCTGTACATCTTTGACCGCGGATATATAAGTCTGAATCTGATGGCGCATATTGTTGACCGCAACAGCTTCTTTTTGATTCGGGCGAAAGAAATCAACTCTGCAAAATCGCTTTTCTCCCGCTTGCGGCTCCCGGACGCTGAGGAATTTGATGTTCCTGTCAGATTTGTTGTCACCCGAAATCCAAAGCTGTGGCGCAAGGACCCTTGCCTGTACAAGCTGATCCATAACGATAGAGCGTTCGATTTCATTGACGCAGAAGACAAAGAAAGCATCTTCGACCTTCGTTTCAGGCTTGTCTGCGTAAAGCTGGATTCCGGAACGTTCGAATATTTGATTACCAATCTGCCGAGCAAAAATTACCCGTCAGAAGCACTGAAAGAGCTGTATCATCTGCGCTGGGATATTGAAAAGGCTTTCCTGTTTCTGAAATACGGCATTGCCTTGAATTACTTTCATAGCGTGAAACGTGATTTCTTAATTCAGGAAATCTATTGCAGGCTGATCCTTTCCAACTTTATTTCTCTGGTCGTTTCGTGCGCAGAGCCTTCCTGCGCAGGCAAGAAATACCGTTATAAGGTTTCTGTCTCCGACGCCATCTATAAATGCCGCGATTATCTTTCCACCAATCCGGCCTATGAAGATATTCTGTCATTGCTGCTGCGGGACAAGGTCCCGATTCGTCCGGGCAGATGCTATCCGCGCAACATGAGGTCTCAACGACTGAAAACCCTCCAGCACAGAACCTGATCTGCCGAAACCACAATATTGCCCGGAAGCAGAGTATTCATATCTGCTTGTTTGCTGTACCCTTTTGACTGTTCCTGCGATTCTTGCGGTCCTTTGCTCTCGGTCCACTCTTTTATTTGATTTTTATTCATCCGCTTTCCGCTCTTTCGGAGGCTGGCTTAATGACATTGGAACCGTCCCCTGATTGTGACCAGAGAACCGTCCCCTGATTGTGAGGAACCACCCCGAGCGCATCAAACGGCCTTCCTACCTCCTGCGGGAAGATGTTATCAAGCTGGACAGATACATCGCAAAAGCGAAGCTTTTGACTCACAACAAGATTGAAGCAGTCGAAGATTTGCAGACTTACCGTAAGGCCTTACAGGAATTCATCGCCCACCTGACTGCCGAGCGGAGTAGTCTTCGAAAAGCACTGAAACGAACTGAATACGATGGAGAAGAACCCGCAAAGCTGGATTTCGAAGCGCAAATCAAAAAGGTTTCCGCTTCAATCCAAAGAGCGAAAAAAGAAGTTAAGCTGTGCACCGAGATTGAACTCGATTCTACTCGTATCACAGAGAAGCTACGGCAAATCAGGGAAGATTCCAGTGTGGGGACAGTTTACTCCAGAGTCAATCTGTCAAATCATAGCTACATTGGTTTGTAGCCGGAGTTCTTCCGCCTTTTCTTTGGCGAACCTCGCAAGATCTAGCTTTCCCCACGATGAAAAGAGAATACTTAGGCTATCATAATTTCTTGGTTCATCTGGCTCTAAGGATATAGCTCTCTCGGTCTCAATGAGAGATTCATCAAAGCGGTTAATCTTACGTAGTGTAACGCCCAAACTGCGATGGTATTCTGCGTTATTCGGTTCAAGTTCCACTGCACGTTGTTTTTCTATTAACGCTTCTTCATAGCGCTTTAATGCATGAAATACTACTCCCAGCCCACTATGATAAAGTGCATTTTCTGGCTCTAAATTTACCGCTTTCTGCATTTTTGTGAGAGCTTCATCATGCCTTGCTAGTTCAAAGAGCGTGATTCCGAGACCGTTGGAATAGTTTGCGTTACCTGGGGCAAGCTCACATGCGCGTTTTTTTAGTTTTTCTGCTTCAGGATAGAGTTTCATTGCGTGCATAGTAACACCAAGTTGGTATAAAAAGCTTGCATTATCTGGCTCTATTTCAACTGCAAGCTGTCCTTCAATTTGGGCTTCTTCGTAACGCTTCATTTCATAAAGGATTGCGCCAAGATCACAATGATATTTAGCAATCGCCGGCTCTAATTCCACTGCACGTTGGGCTTCTATCAGAGCTTCGTTGTGTTTTTTTAATTTATAAAGCGTCACAGCAAGTTGATTGTGGAAAAAAGAATCTTCCGGTTTTATCTCCACTGCTCTATTAGCTTCTACTAGAGCCTCCTTGTACCGTCCCTCCTTGTGAAGTGCTTCACTGAGCCTGTTGTGGTAATTTGCATTATTGGGTTCTTCAGTGACCAACTGCCGTAATACTAGTTCTGCTTCAATGTATTGCCGATGGTTTATTAGAAGTACTGATTTTCTGTATCTGGCGCTTTGACTGTTCTGATTATTGTCACCTGTAAACCGTGTTACTGCTTGGCTTAATTCCTCTGATTGCTTACACAGGCTGATTTCTTCCTGATAAGTTTCAATATTTGATTTTTTTACAATTCTATCGGTTTCAAATGATTTCGTTTCTCCATTTACCGACTTTTCTTCAGTGGGGAGAGTTTCATTCATTTTGTATTCTATTCGCCTGTAATCATTTTTTATAACTTCCACTTGTTGTTCTAGCGTTGGCCAAGGTGGAACTTGAAGGGCATCCCCAAGCAGAATAATGAATCGGTCAAAGTCGCAATCCTGCACAACCCACCCACCAGCAGAACTCATAAATCTCATAGCTGCATCGCTCAATACAGTCTTGCCGTAGAGTGTCCAATAGGGGCTCCGCCATGTTCCTTTTCTAAAGTTCGCTGCGTTCTGGATAAGGAAATCCATCAAACTTCTGTCATTCCCCGCATAGCCGAGAAAAATTGGATGGTATGTCTGGAAGATTTGACCCAGACAGTTCTGCCATTCTATTGGCAGCGATTCAGTTTCTTCATCAGAATTTTTAGGGTCAAGCAACAGATCGCG
The DNA here is from genome assembly GCA_017429325.1 of Oscillospiraceae bacterium. GTDB lineage: Bacteria > Bacillota > Clostridia > Oscillospirales > Oscillospiraceae > JAFRPC01. Next base: position 18,860 of record JAFRPC010000013.1, read on the forward strand.
ATGAATTTTCAGAATATAGGGTCGCTGTAGTTGTTGACGGAAGTACGGAAGTAGATACTCGTGTCCAATAACCATCGGAAACTGTTTCTGATATCGGCTTATCGCATCCTCTGTCATACGATCAAAATTGGTGGTAATAACGATATTATGACTTGTATGGCACAATATTGAGGACAGCATTGCGTATCCTGCACCTGGATGTTTATTGCACATCATTGACTCGAGGAATTCATGCCCATCCCACGGGTCCGGAAAGCGCCGTGCGAAATAGGCTCCATAATAGTTTCCCCTATTATTCCGGGTGATACCTAGGCTTTCTTTCCAGCGGCGATGCTCTGTTTCATCTTCCTCACATAGGTCTGTATCCCACATACAAACCAATTCTTCACCTGTCCGAATACCTGAGGATTTTGAGGCACCAGCTCCGAGAACAAAGCAATATCTCTTTGGATGGACAGCCTTTTGAGAATCTGCTTCTGCGGCAAGCTTTTGAGGAAAATCCAGAAAGCGGAGTTTCCTATACTGGCTAAAAGCCCCCGTGGTTGTACTTTCCATTGTATGTTCCATAAATAAATCTCCGTAGTTTTGCTGTATTAAGAAACGGTTCGCATAAAAAGAGAGCCTATCCAAAGATGAACAAGCGTTTTTCGACAACTCAACACTTTTTTATCTAACCACAAATGTTCCGTGTTTTGTCCAACCATGTATAAAAGTCGAAAACGATAACATCTAGTAAGTGATTGGCTCTTTTTTCTTCCTGTTCACTATTATCACTTTGTTTTACCCACTAACGCTTTCATTTTTAATTTATAAAAACACTATACAACACTTTTACCACTATTTCAAGGATGATTTGTCCACAGTAGGATTTGTCGCATTATGAAAACTTCGACAAAACCTTTAACAGCTTTTCAAAAGAGGAGATGATGCCTATGAGGGGAATTACAAGATAATCGATAATTCGGGCTTACTGAAAAACAACATCCAGCCCCCAAAAGTTGAAAAAGCGCAAAAGCCATCGCCGCAGCCGGTGGGCTGCGTTCATGGCTAATATGACGAGGGCGGCTTCGGTCTTGGCGGTTTCATCGAGCTTCGACATGATCAGGTCCAGACCGTATTTGCGTTTGGCGACGCCGTTGCTGCTTTCAATGCCGTTGCGCTCGCAGGCATCCTTCCGCATCTGCCGGGTCTCCTTCGCGCCGGCTTCTCCCGTCCGCTTTCTGCCCAACGGTGGACCGGACAGGCGGATGCCCAGCGCTTTGCAGTAGCGGCGGTTTTCTCGGGTCTGGTAGATCTTATCCGCCAGCACCGCCTCCGGGTAAAAGCCGAACTTTCTGCGGTAGTCCTCCACCGTTGCTTTCAGGTCGCAGCCCTCGTTGTAATTCGACCAGCTGGTCTGCTCCAGATAGGTGTAACCGTCTACCCGGGACAGGTGAAGCTTCTGACCAAACTCCGTGGGATTCGGACGCTTCCCCCGCTGGATCGGCCGCACATGGGGCTGTGCCAGACTGACGATCCGGTTCGGACAGGCGTGGGTATTGGTTTCCAGCATCTGCTTCTGCTGAGCATAGACAAGGGGAATCACAGTCAATCGCTGCTCCAGCCAGGACGGCAGCTTCACCTTGGGCGCAAGCTCCATCATCTGCGACAGCCGAGCCTGGGCCAGTTCAACGTATTCCAACTGCTCCCGAATGCCCTTTTGCAGCAGTTTCTTTGTCCAGCGCTTGGATTTTGCTATCTTCAGATAGGATTTGCGGGCTTTTCTCGC
>JAFRPC010000060.1 GCA_017429325.1 Oscillospiraceae bacterium
CCCGCCGTAGGGGCGCTCATTGAGCGCCCGGTTTGCGAAGCAAACAATCGTTTGCGTCAGCAAACGATCCAGCCACCTGCCCTCCTTCCCCCGCGTTTCCATTTCGCAGCCGTGCTGAATTTGCCTCCGGCAAATTGTCCGCCTGCGGCGGACCGGGCGCTCAATGAGCGCCCCTACAGCAATTCTCGAATGTATCTTAATAATATGATAACGCTTGACTTTTTCCACTTTTTATGATATAATATGGGTGAAAAATAAACTGAATCTTTTTGATAAGATACATATTTCGAGGTGTACCATGACTGACATCCTTTCCAACATGACCGACGCCGAGGCACGGGAACTGGCCGGGACCGAGGCCCGGCGGGCGGGGCACGAGGCCGAGGCGATGAAAAACAACTCCCTGCGCTACGACCAGCAGGGCGAGTACGTCTGGTGGCTGGACGTGCTGACGCGGGACCGGACCGGGGCCGTCGAAAAGACCCTCTCCAACCTCTGCAAGATCCTGGACTTTGACGGCGAGCTCTCCGGCATCGCCTACAACCGCATGACCGAGAGCTTCGAGGTCCACAAGCCCCTACCCTGGCGGCAGCGCTCCGGTCTCTGGCGGGAATCCGACGACGCCCAGCTCATGCGCTATGTGGACGAGCGCTACTGCCACTTCCCCATTGCCCTCTATGCCCCCGCCTTCGCCGTTTTGCAGGACAGCCGCGCCTTTCATCCGATTCTGGATTACCTCCGGGGCCTGGAGCCCTGGGACGGTACGCCCCGTGTGGAGACCCTGCTGGTGGACTATCTGGGAGCGCCGGACACGGCCTATGTCCGGGCCGTAACCCGGAAGATCCTCTGCGCCGCGGTGCGGCGACTGTTTGAACCGGGCTGCAAGTTTGACAACATCCTTGTCATCTCCGGCCCCCAGGGCGTAGGCAAGAGCACCCTGCTCTCCCGCTTGGGCATGAGCTGGTTCTCCGACAGCCTGACCCTCTCCGATATGAACGACAAGACCGCGGCGGAGAAGCTGCAAGGGGCCTGGATCTTGGAGATCGGCGAAATGGCGGGCATGAAAAAAGCCGACCTGGAGAAGGTCAAGGCCTTCCTTACCCGGCAGGATGACAAGTATCGGGCTTCCTATGCCCGGCGGGTGACGAACCATCCCCGGCAGTGTGTCTTCTTCGGCACCACCAACGAGGCAGGCTATCTGCGGGACGTGACCGGCAACCGCCGCTTCTGGACAGTGCATGTGACGGGAAAGAGCCGATGGAAGCCCTGGGACATGGACTGGCAGACCCTGGACCAGATTTGGGCGGAGGCCGTGGCCCTGGCCCCGGAGGAGGCGCTCTTTCTGCCCAAGGAACTGGAAAGCGCGGCGGCGGAGGTCCAGCGGAGCGCCCTGGAGCAGGACGACCGGGAGGGCCTGGTGCGGAACTATCTGGACCGACCGTTGCCCATAGATTGGGAGGGCCGGAGCCTGGGCGAACGGCTGAGCTGGTATCAGACGCCGGGCCTTGCGGAGCGGGAGAACCGGACGCGAACGGAGCCTCGCACCCGGACCAGCAACATGGAGATCTGGTGCGAGTGCTTTGGCCGGAACAAGCAGGACCTCACCCGCCGGGACAGCGCGGAGCTCACCGCCATCATGTCCCGCATAGAAGGCTGGGAGAAGACGAATATTTTGTTCAAAAGCAGGGTTTACGGGCCACAGCGTTATTATCAGCGCACAGCTGCGGAAAAATGAAGCGATCCGTATGATAAGATAAAAAGTTGGTAACAAGGTAACGGTAACAACGCTTTTTCTAAACTTTTATGTACATTTCCTAATAAATGTTGATACCCTTTGTTACTTGTTTTTTGTTACCATGTTTGTTACCAAAATATAAGTTTTTTCATAGAAAAAATGCAAACGAACCGGGCCGGTCGTGAGACCGGTCCGGTTCGATCATTTGCGGACAAGCAATGCTTGTCCCTACATACAAATTATCCTTCCAGCAGTCTGCGGTTCTTTTCGCCGATTTCGGCGAAGCTGAGCTCCGCGCTGCGGTAGTTGGTGCTGAGGTTGGTCAGCAGGGTCAACATCTGTTTCACGTCGGCGGTGAGGGTCTGGCAGAGCTGGTCCAGGTCGGCCTTGCCGCCCTCTAACTTGTCGTTGGCCTGGTTGAAGACGGACTGCATCTGCCGATACACGTCGTCGGCCCGCTCCCGGGCCAGGCGCTCCGCCAGCTCGGCGCGGCGGTAGGCCGCCAGCTCCAGCTCCGTGTAGTCCTTGGTGGGCGCCACATCCACAGGCAGGACCTCAGCCACCGGGGGAATGGGCTCGTCCAGGTCCTGGGTAATGGGCGCGGCTGCCGTCTCGGCCTCGGCTTCGGGACCGTTCTGTCCGTTCTCCAGCGCTTCTTCCAGGCTGCGGATGCGCTCTTCCTGCTCTGCATTCTGCGCTCTCAAATCTGCAATCAGGGAATTGGCTTCGTCCAGCGCCATCTGGGCTTCTGCGTTTTCCCCGGCCTCTGCCAGTGCCGCGTTGGCCTCGTCGAGCTGGGCTCTGAGCTGATTGTTCTTCTCCTGGAGACGGTTCAGCGCCTCCTGGTGCTCCTTCGTCATGCGGTCGATAAAGGCGACCACATCCTCCCGGTTATAGCCGTGAAGGGCGGCGCGGAATTGGGTCGTTTCTGCCATTTGATTGTCCTCCTTTTGGAGTAATTTTTTGGTTCGTATTTCGGATCAGGCAACAGGCAACGGGCAACAGGCAACAGACCCGCCTGTAGGGACGGCTCGCAGCCGTCCGCGGTGCCCCGCACAGACGCCCCCTCATCCGCCTCGCTTTGCTCGGCACCTTCCCCCCAGGGGGAAGGCTTTCCCGCCTGTAGGGGCGGTCATTGGCCGCCCGCCGGTCCCCCGCAAAACCTCCCCTGCTTGCAGGGGAGGGGGACCGGCCTCAAGGCCGGTGGAGGGGTCCGTCTCGATGACAGACACCTTTACAGAGGACGGGGGATGCGGATTGCCGCGCCAGTGCAAGCGCGTTCAGCGCCAGGGCTCCGGTGGAGCCCTGCGGGCAGTGCCGGAGAGCTATGCTCGGAGGCACAAGCCATGCCTTTGGGCGGCTTCGCACTGGCTCGCAATGAC
>JAFRPC010000014.1 GCA_017429325.1 Oscillospiraceae bacterium
GGACCGACCTGGCTTGGTCGATCCCTTGGCGTATTATCTCGCAGGACGGGCTTGATCTCTTGCTTTGATGTAGCGCCGTATACGAGACCCGTACGTACGGTGCAATGGGAGGGAGGGGCCGAAACCCCTCTCTACCCTATTCTTACAGACCCATCTCCTGCTTGACCTCGCCGAAGCATTTGACCACGAAGTCGATGTCCTCTTTGCTGTGACCGGCGGAGAGCTGGGTGCGGATGCGGTCCTTGCCCTTGGGCACCACGGGGTAGCAGAAGGCCACCACGTAGACGCCCTTCTCCAGCATCCGGCGGGAGAACTCGTGGGCGACCTTGGGGTCGTAGAGCATGACGGGGACGATAGGGTGCTCGCCGGGCAGCAGCTCGAAGCCCAGCTTCTCCATCTCGGCGCGGAAGTAGCGGGCATTCTCATGCACCTTGTCCCGCAGGGCGGTGGAGCCCTCCAGCAGGTCCAGAGTCGCCAGGGTGGCGGCGCAGATGGCGGGAGCCACGGTGTTGGAGAAGAGGTAGGGACGGCTTCTCTGGCGAAGCAGGTCCACAATGGGCTGCCGGGCTGCGGTGTAGCCGCCGGAGGCGCCGCCCAGGGCCTTGCCGAAGGTGCCGGTGATGACGTCCACGCGGCCCATGACGCCGCAGAATTCCGCGGTGCCGCGGCCATGGTCGCCCATGAAGCCCACGGCGTGGGAGTCGTCCACCATGACCAGGGCGTCGTACTCGTCGGCCAGGTCGCAGATGGCGGGCAGGTTGGCGATGTAGCCGTCCATGGAGAAGACGCCGTCTGTGGCGATCATGATCTTCTTGGCGCCGGCTTCCCGGGCCTCAATCAGCTTCGCACGCAGGTCGTCCATGTTGTTGTTCTTGTAACGATAGCGCATGGCCTTGCAGAGGCGAACGCCGTCGATGATGGAGGCGTGGTTCAGCTCGTCGGAGATGATGGCGTCCTCCTTGCCCAGCAGGGTCTCGAACAGACCGCCGTTGGCGTCGAAGCAGGAGGAGTAGAGGATGGCGTCGTCGGTGCCGACGAACTTGGCGATGCGGCCCTCCAGCTCCTTGTGGATCTCCTGGGTGCCGCAGATGAAGCGGACAGAGGACAGGCCGAAGCCCCAGCGGTCATAGCTCTTCTTGGCAGCTTCGATGAGCTCCGGGCAGGTGGACAGGCCTAAGTAGTTGTTGGCGCAGAAGTTGACGACGCCCTTGGCCTGGGTGGTGTCGATGCGGGAATACTGCGGGGTGGTGATGATGCGCTCCTCGCGCCAGGTGCCGGCTTCCCGGATGGCGTTCAGTTCCGCCTCAAAGGCTGCGTAAGCAGATTTCATAATGATTCCTCCTTAATTTTCGCAGTCACCAGTGACCAGTCACCAGTGACTAGTGACTATTGACTGGTGACTATTTCGTCCAATCCAGGATGACCTTGCCGGATTTGCCGGAGTTCATAGCGGCAAAGCCCTTCTCGAACTCGGTGTAGTGGAAGCGGTGGGTGATGACCGGGCTCAGGTCCAGGCCGCCCTGGACCATGTAGGACATCTGGTGCCAGTTGTCCATCTTGCGGCCATAGATGCCCTGGAGGGTCAGACCCTTGCCGATGATGTCGTTCATGTTCAGGGTGAAGGGCTTGTTGCCGATGCCCAGCAGGGAGATCTTGCCGCCGTTGCGCATACAGGAGATCATCTGCTTGAAGGCGATCTCGCTGCCGGACATTTCCAGACCGACGTCAAAGCCCTCGGTGAGGTTTTGCTCCTTCATGATCTGCGTCAGGTCCTCGCGCATGGTGTTGACTGCGGCGTCCACCTTCATCCGGCGGGCCAGCTCCAGGCGGTCGTCGTTGATGTCGGTGATGATGACCCGACGGGCTCCCGCGTATTTGCAGATCCCGGCGGCAATGATGCCGATGGGACCGGCGCCGGTGATCAGCACGTCCTCGCCCACCAGGGGGAACATCAGGGCGGTGTGGGTGGCGTTGCCGAAGGCGTCAAAGAAGGCGACCACGTCCTCGGGCAGAGACTCGTCGATGATGATGACGTTGGTGGCGGGGATGCAGACGTACTCGGCAAAAGCGCCGTCCCGGTCCACGCCGACGGAAACGGTGTCCTTGCACCACTGGATGTTGCCGGTGTGGCAGTTGCGGCAGCGGTGGCAGGTGATGTGCCCCTCGCCGGAGACGCGCTGCCCCACATGGAGGCCGGTGACGCCCTCGCCCAACTGGGCGATCTCGCCCACATACTCATGACCGATGGTCATGGGCGGGTGTTTGATGTGCTCTGCCGCCCAGGGGTCCCAGTTGAAAATATGGACATCAGTGCCGCAGATGGCGGTTTTGTGGATCTTGATCAGGACTTCTCCTGCTTTGGGTTCGGGAACGGGAACTCTGCGCAGCTCCAGGCCGGGACCGGCGATGGGCTTGACAATGGCATCCATGAAAGCTTGCATAAGGATCTCCTTTCGACTGCGAAAACGCAGTGGACTGTATCAGCTTGGACAAAACATACAGCTTTGTCCGTACCACCCTATATTATACTCGTGATTTTCCACATAGTCAACTCATTTTTTCTTAAAAAAGGGGTTGACAAATCTGTCACAATCGGTTACAATTTGGTTACAAGATTAAAAATCCGAATAATCTTTTCCGTTTTTCGTATAAGCGATCAGAAAGTGAGGTTTCTGCCATGCGCACATCCGCAAAACGTCTGTTGGCACTGCTCCTGGCCCTGGTGTTCAGCCTGGGGGCTTTGGCGCCCCTGGCGACACAGGCCGAGGCCGCAGAGCTGAAAATCGCCATCGGCACCGTCACAGCCAGCGCCCTCCGGCTCCGGGAGGGCCCTTCCACCTCCACGACCACCCTGGCTACTGCGCTGCGGGACGACAAGGTCATCGTCATCAAGCAGGAGGGGGAATGGTATCAGGTCGTGTTCAACCTCCAGACCGGCTACATGCACGGAGATTATCTGGAGCTGGACGAGGTCAAGAACATCAAGATCGGCTACGCCCGCTTCGACTACGTTACCAACGTCCGCAAGGGCCCCGGCACTGACAGCTCCATCGTGGCCCAGGCGCCCAAAAACGACACCTGCTTCATCATCGGCTTCAATCACGGCTGGTATAAGGTCAGCTACAACGGCAGTCCCGGCTATGTCCGCTCCGACCTCGTGACGATGCTGGAGATTCCCTACTGCAACGCGGGCAGCCCCGGCAACACCTACCACGAGGGCAGCGATACCGGCAGCGGCTCCGGCAGCGGCAGCTCCGGCGGCAGCTCTGACAACGGCGGCTCCGGTTCCGGCAGCGGTTCCGGCGGCTCCGGCGGCGGTTCCGGTTCCGGCAGCGGTTCCGGTTCCGGCAGCGGCGACACCACGCCCCCCGCAGCGGGGCTCGCCAGCGGCACCATGACCAAGAGCCAAAAGCTGATGCTGGTCTTCGGCACCACGGACATCTCCGACTACCGGCAGGTCTACGCCAACGGCGACGAGGCCAGCACCCACATGACCACCATTGCGGTCAAGACCTGGGACCTGAACAGCAGCGGTGAGAAGTACACCCGGACCTGGAATCTCGTTGTCCACCAGAACATTGCCCCCACGGTGCAGGCCATCTTCGCAGAGATCTACGCTCTGGACGAAAAGCCGGTGATCCACTCCTTAGGCGGCTATCGCTGGGCCGGGAAATCTGAGCACAGCGTCGGCCTGGCCATCGACATCAACCCCAACGAGAACTACTACTGCGACCCCACCGGCAAGCCCCTGTCCGGCAGCTATTTCCGCCCCGGCACCGACCCCTATTCGATTCCCGTGGGCGGCAACGTGGACCGCATCTTCAACAAGTACGGTTTCAAGCGCGGCATCTACTGGGCCAGCGGCTATAAGGATTACATGCACTACTCCCTCTTCGGAACATAAGTCGTTGAACCCAAAAAAGGCGGCACTTTCCTGCGAAGTGCCGCCTCATATATTTTTCCCTTATCCGATGATAGTCTCTGTTGCGGTTTTGATTGGTTGCGTATCCGCGGAGAAAAACAATCCTAAAACAATTGTAATTGCATAGATAATACAAATAATCGCAATAACAATTGAAATCCAAAGTATTAGTTTTTTCAAAGCAGCTTCCTCTTTCTCAATTTCTTAAAAGCCTGTCAGGCTTTATACGATTAATAATTAACAAACTGCCGGAAACCGGAATAATAACCGATAGAAGAGAGATAATAACAATAGTAACTATAGTGTTTAAAGAAAAAGCTGCAACGTCAAATGCAAACAGCAAATTGATAATATGTATAACCGCAATACAGAGTATTATTGCTAAAGCGACAACAATTACCACATGCAGAATGGCCTCTGTGAGCGCAACCTTGTTAATCTCAAATTTTGTTAATCCATTTGCCTTCATAACGGCTATCTCATATTGTCTTCCTAAGGTTCGATTAATATAAATAATTGCCATTAAAATGAATATGATGCTGAGAACGATTACAATAACACTTGTTGCTGTGTTTTTTATACCTGAAAGCATAGCATTCATCGCTTCAACATCTTGGTAATCACTTATAATTTTGAAATTGGGGTTGATTTTCTCAGCCTTTTCTATGGTGGCGCTGATATCATTATATGATTTAACATAAATCATATAAGCACTTGATGCCCATTTATTTAATATTATTTCCTCATTTGGTGTAACAGCCCCCGCTTTTTCAATACAATCTTCTTTAAGCTGATTCATATAGTCTATTGGCATATAAATCACGTTATCTCCGCTCGCTGAATGATGATTATTGTAATTAACATCCAATATTCCTGCTATTTCAAAGCTTAACTCTTGCTCAAGCATAATATCAATGTCGGCATCGTACTGAGCGTTTTCTGCGCCTACGGATAACTCAACATTTGTCGTATAAACAGGTATGCCTATGTTAGTAGTAAGTTTGACTTTTGAAGTAGTACTGTCAATTCCCAACAAAGCCGAAAGTTTGTATGAAACATATATTTTATTTGAGTTGTTTGATTCAAACGATGTCAGCACACGTTTTTCTATGTTCTGCTCAGGATAATATGGAATTATTGCAATGGACTTGTACTCGCCATCATAATCTGTAGAAAAATCAAACTTGCTCTCCGTATCATCTTTCTCGACTTTAATCATACAAGAATTTATAAAATCAGATTTTTCCAAATCATATCCTACAGATCTAAACTCAAAATACGGATAGATAGATTCAATATTTGTTATTGAGCGAACGGCCTGGTATTCATTTTCAGAAATTGAAATGTGTTCATCCACATCCACGATTGATGTCAAGGGAGCTGTAAAATTGATTAGAAAAAGCTCCCTATCAGAAATGTTGTTAAGTTGGTCTGTTTGATAATTGACCATTCCACTTCCCAAACTTTTGATGCTTACCGCAAAAGCGATTGCAATGGAACATAGGATTATCATTACAATAGTTTGGAGTTTTGATTTTCGGAATGTTTTGATAGAATGCTGCAAATAAAATAAAACTCCAAGCGGTTTCCTCTCCAAGTTGCTGTCAGAATCTTGCCCTACATCATTATTCACATTTTTCCTTGATATTAGCTCAATTTGTTTGTTTTCTATACAATAAACGGTGTCTGATTTATTGCAAACATTTTGATTGTGGGAGGCAATTACTACCTTTTTTGCTGTGTTTTTAACATAACGATGAAACATGCCCATTATAAGGTTGACGTTTGTCTCATCCAAAGCTGAGGTCGGTTCGTCAGCAATTATCAAATCTGGTTGCTTTGCCATAGCACACGCAATTGCGAGCCGTTGCTGTTCGCCGCCAGAAAGAACGCGTGGATATTTTTTTATATCTAAATTCAACTTAATGCTTTTTAAAAAATCTTTTACTTCTTCATCGGACATTATGATGCCGGCAACCCTGGCTGCGAATTTGACATTCTCTCCGATTGTCAGATTGTTTATGAGTGAATTATCTTGAAAGATATAACCGATTTTTCGTTTCTGATAGATAGCGACTTCTTTTTCTGAGGATAGTTCAATGATTTTTCCGTCAAAGAAATATTTATATGATTGGTTCGTCGATAATAATCCTATCAGATAGAGCAGGGATGTTTTACCACAACCGCTTTCACCTGTTATTGTGGTTACTTTTCCATCTTCAATATGAATGAATGCATCGTTGAGCAATGTATGGTCAAATGCAATTGTAATATGGCTTAATTCTATCATGATTTCCTCCTTGACAGCGCTATCTTGTAGAAGATTTAATTAACTATAGAACGAACAACCTTTACAATTCATTACTAATTCTGCGAATTAGTACACATGGGTAATAGTATCGCTTGTGCTTGCGAAAGCAATTGAAGCCCACTGCGTAACTAAGCTGGAATAGAGCGTGTAGGTTCCTTTTGCATAGCCTGTGTTTCCAACCTTATATGACCAAACTTTATCATACCGGAAAGCGTTAGGCCAATGGGAATGATTTGCTGAAAAGTATTTGTCATAGATTGCTCCGTTGGAATCATTGCCATGTGAATAGAACGTTATGTACGCACAATTTGAATGTACCTTACAGGAATAACTATCTGTTGTTGTTTTGTACCACTCTGTTGCAGTTGCCGTCAAACAACTGCAAATAACAACTACTATACATAATGTAATCGCCAGAATACGTATTAGTTTTTTCATTGTATTTTTCTCCCTTCTTAAGTCTCGTATCAATTCTACAAGATAGCGCCATAGTTATTATATATATATATAAAGTTAAAGTCAAGCAGTAGTACCAAAAAAACATCGTCACACGAAGTTTTTAACAATATTTCTTTTGTAACATTTCAAAGCATATAAATCCCTCTTGTTCGCTCATTTTGCGAATAAGAGGGATTAGTTGATTTTTATTTTGTGCGACAGGTTTGTAGTTACAGTAAACAAAAGACTTGGCGAAAAATCTAAGGACAAAAAATAAATATGTGAGAAATCATGGAATAGGCTTGTTTTTGCATCGGATGTCTACAACTGCAAAGATGGTGTTGCGACAAAAAGAGGTTAACTATCATTTTTTGATTGTTATAAACCATTGTCGTATTTCCGGGCCAGCCGCGTGCCGCCCAGGAGGATGCCGACGCCGCAGGCTGTAATGATGACCAGGGTCAGCCAGTTGCTTCCGCTGAGCTCGTAGGTTTTCAGGAAGAAGAGCTCCGGGAGCAGGGTAACAGCGCCCACAAACGCGGCGCACATCACCGTGCAGACCACCGCCCGCAGTCGGGTAAAGGGCCGACAGGTGAGGATCAGATTGACCAATCCAATGACGCCCGCGGAGAAAGCCGCCAGGGTGGAGGCCTGTTCGTGGGGAGTCCCCAGGCGATTTGTCACCATCGAGGCAACGGCGCAGCAGGCGACGGCCAGGGCTCCAGGCGCGGCCCGCAGGAGGACTCGGCGCAGGAAGTGTCCCCTGGCCCGCTCGTGGGAGGGCTCCAGGGCCAGGAAGAAGGAGGGACAGCCCACAGAGAGAGCCGAGATCAGCGTCAACTGAATGGGCTGGAAGGGATAGCGCAGGGGCAGGAACAGCAGCAGCACGGTCAGAATCGCGGAATACAGCGTTTTCACCAAAAACAGGCTTGCGGTTCTGGTGATGTTGCCAATCACTCTGCGGCCCTCCGCCACCACGGCGGGCAGAGAGTTGAAGTCTCCGTCCAACAGTACGAGCTGGGAGGCGTGCTCTGTGGCGTCTGCGCCGCCCGCAATGGCAATGGAGCAGTCGGAGGTCTTCAGGGCGGGAATGTCGTTGACGCCGTCGCCGGTCATAGCGACGGTGTGACCGTCTTCCTTCAGGGCCCGCACCAGCAGCCGCTTTCGGTCCGGCGTCAGCCGCCCGAAGATGACCTGGTCCCGGGCCTCCGCAAGCGCCTCGTCCGAGAGAGCGCCGCAGTCCACCGCCTTGTCCGCGTCCGGGAGACCCAGGCGGCGGGCCACGGCGGCGACGGTCCGCGGGTCGTCGCCGGACATGATGCGCACGCTGACGCCCTGGGCCCGGAACCAGGCCAGGGTGTCTGCGGCTGCGGGACGCAGGGTGTCCCGCAGCAGGAAGAAGCCCAGGGTCCGCTCCACCGGCGGCACGGTCTCGTCCTCCAGGCTGCCGTGGGCCTCCGCCAAAACCAGGACCCGGAAGCCCTGCTCTGCGGCCTCGCCCACCACGTCCGGGACGGTGTCCAGAACAAAGGAAGGTGCACCGAGAATCAAAACTGTCCCGTCGGAGAAGGCGGCGGCAGACTTTTTCCGAGCAGAGGAGAAGGGGAGCACGGCGATGGGCTGATCCTGCTTCGGGGCAATGGCGGCGGACAGGGCCTTCAAGGTTCCCGACCCGGCCTCAAAAACCCCCAGGAATCGGGAAGCCGCAAGCCGAAGCTCCGCCTCCGTCCCCTCGACGGGGAGCACCCGCTCCAGGGTCATCTCTCCGGTGGTGAGGGTGCCGGTCTTGTCCAGACAGAGCACGTCGCTTCTGGCGAGGGTCTCAATGCCGAAGAGCTCCTGCACCAGGGTCTGGCGGCGGCCCAGCTTCACCACACCGGCCATCAGGGCCACGGAGGTCAGCAGGATCAGGCCCTCGGGGATCATCCCGATCATTGCCGCCACGGTCTCCGGCACCGCCTGCTCCACGGAACTGTGGAGCAGGAAAAAGGTCTTGCAGAACAGAAGCAGGCCCAAGGGCACCAGCAGACGGCTGATCCAGGCGACGAGACGGTTGAGGTCTGTCATCAGCTCCGAGCGGGGGGAACGGATCTGCCGGGCCTCTCCCATGAGACGGGCGGCGTAGCAATCGTCGCCCACGGCGGCCAGCTGGGCTGTGACCCGTCCTTCCGTCAGGAAAGAGCCGGACATCAGCCAGTCCCCCTCCCGCCGGGAGATGGGGTCGCTCTCGCCGGTGAGCAGGGATTCGTCGGCGGCGCAGCTCCCGGAGCGGACAATGGCATCGGCGGGGATCTGGTCTCCGGCCCGGAAGACCACCAGGTCTCCAAGCACCAGGTCTGCGGGCGGGCAGTCCATTTCGATGCCGTCCCGGATGGGGTGGCAGGGCTTCTCCTGGAGCAAGCGGAGCTGGTTCAGCATCGCCCTGGCCCGCAGGGATTGGATCGTGCCGATCAGCGTATTGGAAAAGACCACGCCCAGGAAAAGCATGTTGCGCCAGGAGCCCACCAGGGCCAGGCAGAAGGCCAGGGCAAAGTTCAGCAGATTGAAGAGAGTAAAGAGGTTTTCCCCCACGATCTGCGGAACGGTCTTGCCTGGCTCGGCAGTCTGACGGTTGCTCTTCCCGGCCTCCGCCAGTGCCGCGGCGGCCTGGGCGGTGAGCCCGGTGTCGGGGGTGGGGACGAAATCCTCCGGCAGGGCCGTGGGCAGGGTCAGAGAACGGACCGGAACGGCAGCCGGAGCGGGCGGTTTTCGACGAAAAAGCGCAGAAGCTTCCATCCTTGTATCTCCTTCGATTCATTCTGCCTCTATCCTACCCCTCCGATGCGGAAATGTCAAGGAAAAATCTGGCCTCCTATTTTTGCCGCTTTCCGGGTTTTCCGCTTGCAATTTGGGAGTTTTTGTCGTATGATACAGGTAATGAAATATGCGGAACGGCGCATACTACTGGGGAAGGGAGGCGAGCGGATGGACCTGTCCGTGCTGAAAACAGTCCTGGGTCTGACAGAGGGACCCAGCTTTGCAGTCGTGGCGGGCAGGCTTGCGCTGTGCAGCCCGGAGGCCCAGGCTCTGGGCCTGGCCGACGGGCAGGAGGCCCGGTCTGTTCTGGCCGAGACGATGCTGCCCGGGCTAGGCGAAGAAGCGGCAGTCTCTGCGTTGTTCCTCCATGACCGCATCTGGACCCTTCGGGCAGTCCCTTTTGCGGACAGTATTCTGTGTAGCCTCCGTCCGGGCTCGCAGATCGCCCCGCCGCCCAACGAAGCCACCCTGCTCCATGTGGCCGGCAGCATCCGCCAGGCGCTCCACGACCTGAACACCGCGCTGGACGGCCTCGCCGCGGACCCGCCTGCGGGCGGGCAGTCTGAACACAATGCCGCCCTGGCTATGCGGAGCGTCTACCGGCTCCGCCGGACCGCCGGGGACCTGGAGCTCTTTGCCAGACTTCGCTCCGGCACCTTCCAGCCGAGTCGCAGGCGCTGGGAGCTGGTCTCTGCGACAGACCGGTTCTGTTTGGAGACGGCGGAGCTCCTGCGGAGCGGCGGTCTGGATCTGAGCTGGAAGCTTCCGGAGCGAGAGTTCACCGCGCTGGTGGATTGGCCGTTGACTGCCGCGCTGCTGCGGGAGCTGCTGCTGAACGCCGCAGCCCATGCCGCCGACGGGGAGATCCGGCTGGAGCTGAGCCGACCCGGCGAGCATCGCGCCAGCTTTACCGTCCGTAACCGCTCCAAGGGCGGCAAACCTGCACAGATCTCTTTCTATCGCTACGCCCAGGAGGAGCGTGCCGATTTGGAGGGCGGTCTGGGCCTGGGCGTGAGCCTGGTCAGCCAGGGTGCGGCCTGCCTGGGGGGAACGCTGATGCTCTCCATGGAGGAGAACGGTGAGACAGCGGCGGTCCTGAGCATTGCACTGGAGGACAAGGACAAATCCCAGAACCGAAGCCCCGTTCAGGTGCCGGAGCTCTCTCAGGATGAGGGCCTGACGGCCTTCTCTCCCATACTCCCACCGGAGCTCTACGGGCCGGACAACCTGTGAGCTTTCTGAAAATGACGACCCGTCTGTGGAGCGCTCCGCAGACGGGTCGTTTGTCACAATATGAGGTCGTTACAGATAGCCGCCGTTGACCGGGAGGTTCTGGCCGGTGACAAAGGAGGCTTCGGCCAGATAGAGGATGGCCTCTGCGACCTCCTCCGCCCGTCCGATTCGGCCCAGGGGAGTGTCGTCGGCCAGGGCAGCGCGGTCCGCCTCGGAGAGATGGGCGTTCATCTCCGTGTCGATCATGCCGGGGGAGACAGCGTTCACCCGGATGCCGGAGGGGCCGAGCTCCCGGGCCAGGGCCTGGGTCAGGGCCAGGACTGCCCCTTTGGTGGCGGAATAGGCCGCCTCGCAGCTGGCTCCCGCCTGGCCCCACATGGAGCTGAGGTTGATGACGACGCCCGCCTGCTTTTGCAGCATCCCCGGCAGCACGGCCCGCACCGTGTTGTAAATGCCTTTGACGTTGACGGCAAAGAGCCTGTCCCACTCCTCCGGGGTGATTTGGGAGATCAGGCCCACGTGGGAGATGCCCGCGTTGTTGACCAGCACATCCACGGGTGGGAGACCCGCGACGGCCTGCCGGACAGCTTCGGTGTCCGCCACGTCGCAGCGAAGCGCCTGCGCACCGGTCTCGGCGGCGAGGCGGGCGGCTGCCGCGTCATTTTTTTCATAGAAAAAGGTGACGGCATATCCGGCCCGGACAAAGGCCCGGACGGCGGCGGCCCCGATCCCGCGGCTGCCGCCGGTAATCAAAACATGCTGCATGGAAGCATCCCTCCTGAACGTCGGAAAGCGCGAAGCACGGCGTCGTGTCTTCGCGCTTTCTGCAGCTGTAGCGTGCGATGCACGCGGGAACTATCGTTTGCGGCTCCGGGTCCGATGCTCATACAGGCGCACACCGGAGATCTTGCTGTTGGAGTCCGCCATAAACTGCTTCAGCTTGTCTTCAAAGCTCTCGGGCTCCGGCTTTGGCGTCTGAAAGCTCACAGGCCGGGGAAATCTGCGTTCGGGCCGCGCCTCAGAAGCGCGGCGGCTTGCGGGGGCAGGCTCCTCTGCCTGCTTGATAGACAGGCTCAGACGGCCCCGCTCGTCGGTGTTGAGCACCTTGACGCGAACGGCCTGTCCTTCGGAGATATGTCGGCGGATGTCCGTCACAAAGGTGGATGCAACTTCTGAAATGTGGACAAGCCCGGTTTTGCCCTCGGGCAGGTTGATGAATGCGCCGAAGCTGGCAATGGACCTGACGGTCCCTTCCATGATCGTACCCGGTGTAAACTCCATGTATGCTGTGGTCCTTTCTCGCGGAGCGGTGTTACTGCACGTCGGCGTCGTAGAGAACGATTTCCCCGGCCTCCACCATACCCAGACGGGCGCGGGCGATCTTCACAACGCTTTTATCTGTGCCAAGCTCGGAAAGCTCCTGTTCCACCAGGGCACATTCCTGTTCCGCATAGAGGACCTGTTCCTCCAGCGTCTCGACCCTGGCGTTGGCGGCGGCGACCCGGTCCTGGAGGCGCACCAAGGTGACAAGCGCATAGACGACCGCGGCCAGAAGCAGCAGCTTGGTCAGCAGAGATGTTTTTCTGAATCGCATGGCGTTCCTCCTTCCCGGCTTTTCGAGCCATTAATGATTGGATTACCTCTAATAATTGTAACAGATTTTTCGGCAAATGCAACTAATTTTTTTGATTTTTTGAAAAAATTTTCATCCGTTTGATGGTTTTTTGCAAACTTTGACCGGCTTTTTGAAACTGTTTGCGCCGCGTCAGCTCCAAACGGCGAAATCCGGGGGAAATCAGCCGCAGCCAGAGCCCGCCGGAGAGGGCCATCGCCGCCAGAGCGAAGATGCGCAGCCTGCCCCGGCCCGCGTAGAGGGCAAAGAGCAGCAGGCCCAAAAGCAGCAGCAGGCAGTAGAGGCTGTCCGTCAGCGCGGTGCTGACCCGGCCCCGCCGCAGGGGACGCAGCAGGTCCTGCATCAGGCCTGCGCCTGCACCAAACAGAAGCGCCCAGCCGAATTCCCGGAGTTGAAGCGCAATTGGCAGCTCCATCAGCCAAAGAGGCGCTTTTTCATGCTGCCGCGGGCGCCGCCGGGCTCATAGCGCAGCTCCTGTATCTGCCCGTGGACCTCTGCCTTGCCCTCCTGCGGCGCCAGCTGACGCAGCCGCAGCCCTTCGCCCTGGACTGCCAGCAGGCCCTCGGTGCAGCGTATCACCACAGTACCTTCCTCCACATGCAGGATCTCCTTCACCCCTGTCACCCGCAGCAAGCGGCGGCCCTCCAGCTCCAGCCGCTCCGGGGCGGTCGGAGCGGGGGCGGGGTGTGCGCTCAGCGCTTGCGCCATACCATCGCCTCCTCGTTCCATCTGACGCTTTCAGTATATGAGACGACCCGGCAAAAGATGCCGCTGCACCGAAAAAAGCCCGGCGGCAGTTCTGCCGTCCTTATTTTTCCTTTGGACGGAAGAAGAGCGCCGCCAGCAGGCCGAAGACCACCGCGGCCCCTATGCCCCCCGCGGCAGCCGTGAGAGGGCCTGTCAGCGCACCGGAAAGGCCGTCGTTCTCCACAGCCCTCCGGGTCCCCTGGGCCAGAAGATTCCCAAAGCCTGTCAGCGGGACCGTCGCCCCGGCTCCGGCCCAGTCCGCCAGGGGTTGATAGAGGCCCAGAGCCCCCAACAGCACGCCGGTCAGCACACAGCCGGTGAGGATCCGCGCCGGGGTCAGCGCGGTCCTGTCAATGAGAATCTGGCAGACTGTGCAGAGCAGTCCGCCCACAAAAAACGCTTTCAGATATTCCATAATCCTACTCCTTTTTCGTAGGGGCCGATGCCCACATCGGCCCTCAACTCTGACGATGCGGAAGGGCCGATGTGGGCATCGGCCCCTACGGGTCGTTTTCGATCGCCACTGCGTGGCAGATGGCCGGGATGCTCAGCTTTTGCTGGACCGTTGTGGGGGAGAGAAGGGCCCCGGTGCCGCAAAAGAGCAGCCTTCGACAGCGTCCCACCGCCAGCCGGGGGAGCAGATGCGCGGCCAGGACCGCCGCACTGCACCCCGCCCCGGAGCCGCCGCAGTGCACGTCCTGGGTCCCGGCGTCGAAAATCAGCGCCCCGCAGTCCTCATATCGGCCCCCGAGGCGAACGCCGTCACCGGCAAAGAGCTCCGTCACCAGGGCCTTTCCCAGCCGACCCAGGTCTCCCGTGACGATGCAGTCATAGTCCTCGGGACCACAGCCCATCTCATCAAAGTGGGTCCGAATGGTGTCATAGGCGGCCCAGGCCATCGCGGCGCCCATGTTGTTGGCGTCCGTGATACCCTTGTCCTGCACAGTTCCCACCGTGGCGCCGCACAGAACGGGCCCTCGGCCCTTCGCGGAGACCAGGACGGCGCCGGCCCCCGTGACCGTCCACTGGGCGGTGGGCGTTCGCTGTCCGCCGTAGGCCAGCGGGAAGCGGTACTGCCGCTCCGCGGCGGCAAAGTGGGAGGAGCTCATAGCGACGCAGTTGGCCGCATAGCCCGCGTTCACGGCGCAGCCCGCCAGCAGCAGGGCCTCGGCCATGGTGGAGCAGGCTCCGTAGAGACCAAACACGGGAAGGGCGGTATCCCGCAGGGCGAAGCTGGAGGCGGCGCACTGGTTCAGCAGGTCTCCGCAAAAGACCGCGTCCGGTTCCCCCGCCCCGGGGTCTGCCCGCTCTAAGGTCAGCTCCAGGGCTGCCTGCTGAAATTTCGTCTCCGCCTGTTCCCAGGAGGCCGCGCCGAAACGGCTGTCCTCCACCACCCGGTCAAATTCCGGGCCCAGGGGCCCTTCTCCTTCCTTGTTGCCCACCACCGACGCCCAGGCCGTCAGCACCGGACGTTCGGGGAATACAAGGCTCCGCCTGCCCCGACGCAGCTCCTTCATTTCTATTACCCTCCTTCGGATGTACTGTTTTTATTATCTCCGCGGAGGGCAAAAAAATACCCGGCATCCGTTGGGATACCGGATATTTGTGCTCAAATTCAGCCCACGTGGACGCCGCAGATGAAGCGGGACGAATAATAATCATTGTCTAAGCTCGTCACCGTGACGCCGGAGCGGGAGTTGGCGGCGTGGATGAAATTGCCGCTGCCGATGTAGATGCCGGAGTGGGTCGCCCGGGCGTTGCAGCTGTAGGTCCGCTCGAAGACCACGATGTCGCCCACCTGCAGATTGCTGCGGCTGACCTGGGTCCCCGCGTAGAGCTGGTCGGGACAGGTCCTGCCGACATTGTAGCCGTACTGCTTGTACACATAGTAGACCAGACCGGAGCAGTCAAAGCCGGAGGAGGGAGAAGCGCCGCCGTAGCAGTAGCTGTAGCCCTTGTACTTCTGAGCGAGGGCCGACACCTGCTCGCCCAGGTCGCCGGTGGACTTGGAGGAGCTGGAGGAGCTGGACGAACTGGAGGAGCTGGACGAACTGGAGGAGCTCGAAGAAGAGGAGCTGGAAGAGGAGGAGCTGGAAGCGGAAGAGCCGGAGCTCTTGGAGCTCTCCTTGTAGGTATTGCCCTGGCTGCCTGCATTGCAGTAGGGCGTCTCCAGCAGGGTCAGCAGGTCGGAGCGGACGTAGCCGATCTGGCCGTTGAAGCTCACCTTGTACCAGCCGCAGTTGAAGCCGATGATGAAGCAGGTCTCGCCCTTCGGAGCCTGGGCGACGATGCCGGTGTCGGTGCCGGGACCTTTGCGGACGTTGCAGGTCGTGTCAAACATCGCGTAGCCCAGCTTGACGTTCTTCTTTTCGTTGAACTCCACGTAGGACTTGTGCATGTAACCGATTTTCAGGTTGAAGTTGACCAGATACCAGTCGCCCACCTCGCGGATGATGACGACGTTGTCCCCGGCGGAGGCGGTGCCTAAGATCTCGCTGTCGGTGTTGGCCTTGGCCCGCAGCCGCAGGGAAGAGGCCATGACCACGCCAATGCCGGTTTTCAGCTCCGTGGCCTGGGCGGAGGGCAGGGCGAAGCCCGCCAGGATGGTAATCGCTAATACCAGCGCAAGCAGTCTGGTGGGAAGTCGTTTCATATGTATCCTCGCTTTCCAATCACTTACCGGCTAAGGCTCGTTCGAGCCAGACACAACCCACGTCAAGCGCTGTGTAGAAGCCGTCTTTTTCGCTCTTTCGGATGACCCGGTCCTTGGACCGGACGGTTTGGTCGGTGAGCTGGAGCTGCACCGAGACCTTGGTGGCCAGGCTAATATCCTGAAAATCCTTGGATTCCAGGATCTGCATAATGATGATATACCGATCGGCCATAGAGCCGTAATAAATCATGTTGTCCTTCCGCATCAAGGGATGACCCTTGTACATCAGGCCGTTCTGTTCAGCCATAGAGCACCTCCTTAAAGAAATGTAACCAAATTGTAACCCATTGATAGGAGTTTGTCAACCCCTTTTTCGAAAAATTCACAATTTGTTGCTGATTTTTCATGAAAAAGAGAAGAATTTGGTCCGGTTGACGTGTGCTGGGGGAGTGGGGAGCAGTGATTGGAAAGCGGGATACCTATGAAACAGGAGTATCAACAAAACGGGGAGCCTGCGCCGCAGGCTCCCCGCGTTGTCGTGAAGGATGGGACCGGTCAGTCAAAGAGATAGTGGCGCACCAGCTCAGAGAGCAGCTCGTCCCGGTCCAGACGGCAGATCATCGCACGGGCGTTGTTGTGGTTGGTAATATAGGTGGGGTCCTCCGAAAGGAGATAGCCCACGATCTGATTGATTGGGTTGTATCCCTTTTCGGTGAGGGAGGTGTAGACGGATGAAAGGATCCGCTTCATCTCCTCGTGGTCCTCCGAAGGGACCCGGTATTTGATGGTATGATCTTCCACAGGGCAAACCTCCTTTACAGCTTTGCTCTATCATACCCCATTTTTCAGGATTTGTAAAGACTAAACGAAAAAATTATTTTTGTTTTCGGACAAAGAACAGGCCGAGAGTATTGGGGCCGCAGTGGGTGGAGATGGCTGAGCAGGCGGGGTACTCCAGGAGCTCCCGGCAGCCGGTCTTCTCCCGGACCCAGGTCCTCAGTTCCTCCAGGAAGGCGGGATCTTCGATTGTGTGGTTCATATACACCAGGTCAGTCTCATAGCCGGGCAGCTTGGCGATTTGGTCCTCCAGATACTGGTAGACGCACTTGCGGTAGACGCCCCGGTACTTCTTGCCCACCCGCATGGAGCCGTTGTCGAAGACGATCTCAGGCCGGAGCTTCAGGATGTTCGCCCCCATAGCCGCCAGAGCTGAGCAGCGTCCGCCCTTGTAGAGGAAGTCCAGGGTCTCGATGATGAAGCTGCCCTCGATGCGCTCCCGGTAGGCTTCCATAAAGGCCGCTACCTCCGCAGGGTCTTCCAAATCGGTGTGCAGAGCGGCTAAAATGGTCAGGCTGGTGCCGCCGGACAGGCTTTTGGAATCCACGACCCAGACGTTTCCGACCTCCTGCGCCGCCATACAGGCGTTCTGATAGCAGGAGGAGGCGCCGGAGCTCTTGGCGACGTGGACGACGGGCCGCCCCTCGGCGGTGAGGCTGCGGAACCACTTCTCGTAGTCGGCGGGGTTGGCGGCGCTGGTCTTGGCAAGCTGGCCGGAGCTGCGAACGTAGTCCAGCAGCTCCTTCTGGCTCAGATCGGGCCAGTCGTCCACGGTTTTTTCGCCCATGGTGACATAGCTGGCAATGCAGCGGATGTCGTACTGCTTCAGCAGCGCCTCGGGCATATCGAGAGTGGTGTCAGCGGAAATGATGTAAGGTTTCATGTAGGGCTCCTTTCTTCCACGAGACTTGGGGCTCATCTTCTGACCGCGCCGTGCCCGGCCTCCAGGGCCCGCAGCACACTGTCCATGGCAGGCTCAATGTCGGCGTCGGTGAGGGTGCGGTCCTCGGCCCGGAAGGTCAGGGAGAAGGCCACGCTCTTGCAGCCCTGGGCGATTCCGACACCCCGGTAGATGTCGAAGAGCTTGATCTCCTTCAGCAGCGGACCGGCGGCCTGGGTGATGCAGGCCTCCAGAGCGCCGACGGTCTCGGTCTCGGCGCAGACGAAGGCCAGGTCGCGGCTGGTGGCGGGGAAGCGGGGCAGGGCCCGGAAGGTCTTCTCCGGCGCGAGGACGGTCTGCAAATCGGTAAAGTTCAGCTCTGCCGCGTAGACCTCGCAGTCCATGCCGTAGTTCTTGGCGACGAGGGGGTGGATCTGGCCCAGGGTGCCGATGCGCTTGTCTCCCACGTACAGGGCGGCGCAGCGTCCGGGGTGGTAGGCGGGGTCCGTCGTCACCGCTTCAAAGCGGGCGGACAGGGTGTTGAGCTGGGAGAGAATGTCCTCTACCGCGCCCTTGAGGCCGTAGAAATTCTCGTCGGGACCATAGCAGCCCAGCATCAGCAGCTTCGGCTCGTAGGGCAGCGCCTGGCCCTCTACGGGCAGGTAGATCTTTGCCAGCTCGTAGAGCCGGGCCGCCTTGTTGTGATAGGCGTTGTTCCGAGCCAGAATGTCCAGCATAGAGGGCAGGGCGGTGGTCCGCATGACGGAGGTATCCTCGCCCAGGGGGTTCAGCAGTTTGATCTGCTCCCGCCGCGGGTCGTCCTTGGGGGCGCGGATCAGGTCCAGGCCGGTGGGGGAGACGAAGGAGTAGGTGATGATCTCGCTGAAGCCCAGAGCCCGGGCCGCAGCGCCGGCAGCGTTCACCAGCTTTTGGCTGGGGGAGTAGCCGCCCCGGGTGGTGGCGCCCCGCATCAGGGTGGTGGGGATCTCGTTGTAGCCGTAGAACCGGGCCACCTCCTCGGCGATGTCGGCCATCCGCCGCAGATCAGGCCGCCAGGAGGGCACCAGGATCTGCCCGTTCTCCACGGGGATCTGCTCCCGGCGGAGGTATTCGACCATATCCGCCTCGGAGATGTCGGTGCCCAGCAGGGCGTTGATGCGCTCCGGCTCCAGGGGCAGGGAGTAGGGCTCCGGGACGCAGTTCAGAACGTCGATGACGCCGTCCAGGACCTCACCGGCGCCCAGCAGCTCCACCAGCTCGCAGGCGCGGTTGACGGCGGGCAGGGTCAGCATGGGGTCGATGTTCTTCTCAAATTTGGCCGAGGCCTCGGTGCGCATCCCCAGGGCCAGGGCGGTCTTGCGGATGGAGGTGCCGTCGAAGTTGGCGGACTCGAAGACCACGTCAACCGTGTCGGGGGCAATCTCGGAGTTCTCGCCGCCCATGACGCCGGCCAGACCTACGGGGCGGGTCTCGTCGGCAATGACCAGCATCTCGGGCCGCAGCTTCCGTACCGTGCCGTCCAGGGTGGTCAGCTCAGCATCCTCGCCCGCCCGGCGCACAATGATTTTGCCGCCCTTTACGTAGCGGTAGTCGAAGGCGTGCATGGGCTGGCCGTACTCCACCATGACGTAGTTGGTGATGTCCACGATGTTGTTGATGGGCCGGATGCCCGCGGCGCGGAGCCGCTGGCGCATCCACTTGGGGGAGGGGGCAATCTTCACGTTCCGCACCATGCGGGCCGTGTAGCGCAGACAGAGGTCCGGGTCCGGGGTCTCCACGTCCAGCAGCTCCGGCAGGACGCCGGGGCCGCCGCCCTTCACCACGGGCTCGTGGAGCTTCAGCGGGACGTTGAAGGCCGCGGCGGTCTCCCGGGCCAGGCCGATGAGACTGTAGCAGTCGGGGCGGTTGTTGGTGATCTCAAACTCCACTACGCTGTCATTGTTGCCGATGACCTCGTTGATGTCCTGGCCCACGGCGCAGTCCTCGTCGTTGAGGATCCAGATGCCGTCTTCGCAGGCGTCGGGGAAGTCGTTGTGGGTCAGGCCCAGCTCCTGAATGGAGCAGAGCATTCCGTTGGATTCCTCGCCCCGGAGCTTGCCGCTGAGGATGTGGACGCCTCCGGCCAGCCAGGAGTCGTGGAGGGCCGTGGGGACCAGGTCGCCCTGGCGGACGTTCTGGGCGCCGGTGACGATTTGGACGGGCAGGGCCTCGCCCACGTCGATTTGGCAGACCCACATGTGGTCGGAGTTCTGGTGGCGGACGATGGACAGGACCCTGCCCACCTTCACGTTTTTGATCTCAGCGTCCAGGCGGGTGGTGGTCTCCACCTTCTGCCCGGCGATGGTCATGATCTCGTCGTACTCCCGGTCGGAGGCCTGGATGTCAACGAATTCTTTGAGCCAGTTTCTCGAAATATTCATTGTATATTAGCCTCCTTTCTCAGAATTGCCGCAGGAAGCGGATGTCGTTCTCAAAAATCAGCCGCAGGTCGGAGATCTGGAAGCGGCGCATTGCCATCCGCTCCAGGCCGATGCCGAAGGCGAAGCCGGAATAGACGCTGGGGTCGATGCCGCAGCCCTCCAGCACCCTCGGGTGGACCATACCGGCGCCCAGCAGTTCGATCCAGCCCTCGCCCTTGCAGGTGGGGCAGCCCGCGCCTCTGCATTTGAAGCACTGCACGTCTACCTCGCAGCTGGGCTCGGTGAAGGGGAAGTGGTGGGGGCGGAAGCGGACCACGGAGTCCTCGCCGTAGAGGGATTTCACAAGGGTCTCCAGGGTGCCCTTCAGGTCCGCCATGGTGATGCCCTTATCGATGACAAGGCCCTCGATCTGGTGGAACATGGGGGAGTGGGTGGCGTCCACCTCGTCCTTGCGGTAGACGCGGCCCGGCGCCAGGATGCGGATGGGAGGCTGCTTAATGGCCTCCATCGCCCGGATCTGCATGGGGGAGGTCTGGGTCCGCAGCAGGACGGAGCTGTCCTCCTTCAGATAGAAGGTGTCGGACCAGTCCCGGGCCGGATGGCCCTCTTCGGTGTTGAGCTTGGTGAAGTTGTAGTCGGCCAGCTCCACCTCAGGTCCCTCTAAGATCTGGAAGCCCATGCCGATGAAGATCTCCTTGGCCTCGTCTAAGGCGATGTACATGGGGTGCCGATGGCCCAGCTCCGGCTTCGTGCCGGGGACCGTCACGTCCAGAGCCTCGGCGGCCAGCCGGGCGTCCAGGGCGGCGGCCTCCAGCTCGGTCCTGCGGGCGTCCAGCCGCGCCTCAATGGCGGCCCGGACCGAATTGGCAAGCTGGCCCATGACGGGCCGCTCCTCGGAAGAAAGCTTGCCCATCATCTTCAAAACGGCGGTGAGCTCGCCCTTCTTGCCCAGCAGCCGGACCCGCAGCTCCTCCAGCTCCGGGACTGCCTTCGCCGCCTCCAGAGCCGCGAAGGCCCGGGATTTGATCTGTTCCAGTTGTTCTTTCATTCTCATCTCTCCTTATGTGAGATATTTTATTTTATGAATTGTTTATGCGGAGGCGCGGGACCGTGAGGCGAAAAAAACGTCCTCCGCCCCAGCTCTGGGACGAAAGACGCAGCTTCCGCGGTACCACCCGCATTCGCCGGATACCCGGCGCACTTGACGGACCTTAACGCGGTCCCCACGGCAGCTTCTACGCAGAGGCGGTCGGCCTGAGGCCGGACCCCTCCTTCAAGGCTGCGGCTCCCGGCCGAAGGCCCGTGTCCCCCGGGAGATGCTCGCAGCAGCCGCATCCTCTCTGAACCCGTTTCCGGAACACAGACAAACCGTTCGTCGCCTGTCATGCCCTATTTCCAAATGAACGCAAACAGTATAGCATATCGAATCGGAATATGCAAGCTTTTTTTGGAGAAATTCAAGTACCCCCGTTTTTGGAGAAATTCAAGTATCCCCGTTCCCATAAAAAATCCTCCCCTGCGAGCAGAGGAGGATTTTGTTTGCGCATCCGCGGGCGCTTGATAAGCGCCCCTACGGCGACTTAGGATAGGGCGTTGTACAGGAACGTCACGACCTGGCCGCGGGTGCAGGTCTGGTTGGGACCGAAGTGGGTCTCGTCCAGACCGGCGGTGATGCCGTTCTCCAGGGCCCAGAGCATCGCGTTGTAATAATACTTGCCGGGCGTTACGTCCACGAAGGGGCAGTCCGTAATGGTAGGTTCCGGCTTGCCCATCGCGTTCCAGATAAACGTCACGACCTGGCCTCTGGTGCAGCTCTCGTTGGGGGCGAAATGGGTCTCGTCCTTGCCGGAGGTGACGCCGGTCTCCAGGGCCCAGAGCATCGCGTCATAGTAGTACTTGCCGGGCTTTACATCTACAAAGGGGCAGTCCGTGATGGTGGGTTCCGGCTTGCCCATGGCGTTCCAGAGGAAGGTGACGACCTGGCCTCTCGTGCAGGTTTCGTTGGGACCGAAGTGGGTCTCATCCTTACCGGCGGTGACGCCCTCCCCATAGGCCCAGGCCACGGGGAGCTCATAGAATTTGCCCTCCTTCACATCCTCGAAGACGTTGGTGGCATAGAAGGTGTAGCCGTAGGTTTTGGCGTAGTTTTCCAGATAGCGATAGCCGTAATTATATTTGTAGTAATCGGGGAATTCTTCCTCCTTTTCATGGTCGATGGGGTCCTCGATGGGCTCCGCCGTCTCCCGTTCCGGGTCGTGGGGGCCGTAGACTGCCGTGGAGCCGGGGATGCCCAGCGCGTTTTCATAGGGGTACTCATCAATAAGGACCCAATCCCACCAGCTGTCGTCCAGGTCCTCGTCGCTGTCCTCCGGGCCTGTCCAAAGATAATTATACACATGCTCATAGGCCACGGTTAAGGTGTCGGGATTGCGGAACACCACCTGCTTCAGGGAATAGCAGTTCATAAACACATCTTCACCGATATTCTGGACACGCTTGGGAATAGTAGCCTTTTCCAGGCTTGAGCAGTTGCTGAACGCCTGGTCGCCGATGGAGACCAGCCCGTCCGGCAGCACGACGGAAGTCAGCGCGGTAAACCAGAAGGCTCTCTTGCCGATGGTTTCCAGGCTTGCCGGGAACGTGATCTGGCTCAGGTTGTCGCAGGAGGAGAAGGCGTAGCCATCGATCACGACGACATTGTCCGGGATGGCAATGGCCGTCAGGGCTTGGCAGTCTTCCATAGCTCCCTCACCGATGAATGTCAGGCTCTGGGGAAGCGCCAGAGCGGAAAGCGCTCTGCATGTTGAGAAGGCATGGTCTCTGATTTCGGTCACGCCCTCGGGAAGGAATGCCTCCGATAGCTTATAGCAGCGGGAGAAGGCATAAGCGCCGACGCCGGTGAGGCCCGCCGGGAAGGAGACGGCAGTCAGAAGAGAAGTGTAGTTATACCAGGGCGCGGGCATCCAGTACTCGTAGTCCCACATATCGCCGCTGCCCTCGATGGTCAGCAGGCCGGTGGTGGAATCAAAGCTCCAGGTGAGGTCGTCGCCGCAAGTGCCCTCCACGGTAAAGTCCCCAAGGGGAACGAAGCGAAGGCCCTGCTCCGCGGCAAAGACTTCCGCCGTGGAGCCGCTGTAGCCGAAGACCGTCGCGTTATCGGAGTAACCCAGGCAGTCGGGGGCGATGTTACACTCGGGATTCAGGAAGGTGATGGCGCTGAGCTCGAAACAGGCGGCGAAGGCGTAGGAATCCACAAGCTGCACGCTGGCGGGAAGCACCACCTCGGACAGGCTTGTGCAGAACTCGAAAGCGGAATCAGCGATGGTGGTCACGCCCTCTGAGATCACCACCTCGCGCAGCTCGTCGCAGGCGCCGAAGGCGTACTCGCCGATGCGGGTCACGTTCCCGGGGATGACGACGGAGCTCAGCCTCCAGCAGCCGTTAAACGCCACGTCTCCGATAGAGGTCAGACCCTCCGGCAGCGAAAGTCCTGTGATGACGCTGCGATAAGCGTTCCAGGGTTCCGTGTTGGAGGAAATAAAACCGTCGCCTTTGTTCCCCCAGAAATCCCACATATCGCCGCTGCCCTCGATGGTCAGCAGGCCGGTCGCGGAAGCAAAGCTCCAGGTGAGATTGTCGCCGCAGACGCCCTCCGCGGTGAAGTCCCCAAGGGGCACGAAGGGGAGGTTCTGTTCTGCGGCGAAGAGCTCCGCGGTGGAGCCTGTGTAGCCGCAGACCGTCACGTTTTGGGTGTAGTCCAGGCAGTCGTCCGGGATGATACAGGTCGGATTCAGAAAGGTGATGGAGCTCAGGTCGAAGCAGAAGGCAAAAGCCCACGAGCCGACATACTCTACGCTTTCAGGGAGCACGGCCTCGGTCAGGCTGGTGCAGAATTCAAAGGCGCTTTCGCCGACCTCGATGACGCCCTCCGGGATCACCACCTCGCTCAGCTCGTCGCAGGCGCCGAAGGCGTACTCGCCGATGCGGGTCACGTTCCCGGGGATGACGACAGAGTTCAGCCTCCAGCAGCCGTTAAACGCCACGTCTCCGATGGAGGTCAGACCCTCCGGCAGCGAAAGTCCTGTGATGACGCTGCGATAAGCGTTCCAGGGTTCCGTGTTGGAGGAAATAAAACCGTCGCCTTTGTTCCCCCAGAAGTCCCACATATCGCCCTCGCCTTCAATGGTGAGGAGGCCGGTTCCGGAATTCAGGCTCCAGGTGAGATTGTCACCGCAGACGCCCTCCACAACACAGTCCCCAAGGGACACAAAGGGGAAGCCCTGCTCCTCGGCGAAGCGCTCCGCGGTGGAGCCGTTGTAGCCGTAAATGGTCAGCTCGCCGCAGCCGGACAGACAATCCTCGGCAAAATATCCGCCGAGACTCAAAAATGTGACGGAAGTCAGGCCGGTGCAGGAGGCAAAGGCCGCCTCCTCAATCGTTTCCAGGCTGCCGGGAAGCACTACCTCGGTCAGGCCGGTGCAGGAGGAAAAGGCGTATCCGCCAATCTCGGTGACGCCCCCCGAAATCTCGAGCTCGCGCAGGTCGGAGCAGCCGTTGAAGGCGTACCAGCCGATGCGTGTCACAGTTTCCGGAAGGACGGCAGATTTCAGATGCAGGCAGTCCTGGAACGCGTTGTCTCCGATAGAGCTCAGGCCCTCCGCCAGCTCGAGGCCGGTGATCTGCTCCTGAAACGCAAGCCAGGGGATCGGGCTATTGGAGCCGTCTCCTTTGCTGCCCCAGAAATTCCACATAGAACCCTCGCCGGAAATGGCGAGGACGCCGGTCTCGGGGTCAAAGCTCCAGGTGAGATACTCGCCGCACCAGCCGGAGTACGGGTCTTTTCCGGCTTTGTCTTCGGCGCGGGCGGCAGGGGCGGCCTGGGGCAGCATGGTCAGCAGCAGCGCCAGAGCCAGCAGCAGGGAAAGCAGTTTTCGGTTCATGTTCTTGTTCTCCTTTTTCATGGATTTTGGGAAAAACCGGTCCAATCGGGGTCTTCCTGTCTATAAGACGCGAAAAAACAAAAAAGGTTCCCATTTTTTGAAAAATTTTTGAAATTTTTGTAAAAAAACCTCTGCGCAGCGGAACGCCGCGCAGAGGTTGCGGTCATTTTTTGGACTGTGCCGGTCTATGCCTTGGCGCGGTGGCGTTTTTGCTCCGGGTGGGGCGGGTTGAGCTCCTTGGGGGAGATCTCTCCGGCCTTGGTCAGGGCGATCTTGGTGAGCATGGGGCCAACCAGCTCGTAAATCAGCACCGAAAAGAGCACGATGGAGCGGATGACCACCCCGTCGGGCCCGAGCTGGGTGGAGACCGTCAGGGACATGCCCAGGGCGACGCCCGCCTGGGGCAGCAGGGTAATGCCCAGCCATTTCTGGATGGTGGGGCTGCATTTGGTGAATTTGGAGGAGACGGACGCGCCGAAGATCTTGCCCGTGGAACGCAGCAGGATGTAGGCCGCGCCCACCAGCACCGCCACCCAGTCGGTAAAGACCGAGAGGTCCAGCTCCGCGCCGCTGATGACGAAGAAGAGCACGAAGAGGGGCGCGGTCCAGCGGTCGGTCTTTGCCATCAGCTCCTCGGAGCTGGGGCAGATGTTGCAGAACACCGTCGCCATCATCATGCAGACCAGCAGGGGAGAGAAGCCCACGGCCACTTCGGAGTCGCCGAAGGGGATGTGGAGCATGGACAGAGACACTGCGAAGATCACAAAGGTGATGGCAACGCAGAGCCGCTTGCTGCGGGAGTGGAAGAACTTTTCCAGGAAGGTGTAGATGAAGCCCAGTACGCTGCCCAGCAGCAGGGAGGCGAAGACCTCCAGCATGGGGTTGAGCAGCACCGAGACCAGGCTCACCCCCGCGCCGCTGATGAGGCTCTTGGCGATGCCGAAGCTGACGGCGAAGACCACGAGGCCCACGGCGTCGTCCAGGGCCACGATGGGCAGCAGGATGTCCACCAGAGGACCCTTGGCCTTGTACTGGTTCACCACCATGAGGGTGGCGGCAGGCGCTGTGGCCGTGGCGATGGCGCCCAGAGTGATGCAGTCGGCCACGTTGATCTTGTCAGGCATCAGCAGGTGCAGGCCCAGCAGGCCCAGGTCCACCAGCACCGTGGCGGACAGCGCCTGGAAGACGGCGACGACGGTGGCCTGCTTGCCGATGGTTTTGAGCTGCTTGACCCGGAACTCGTTGCCGATGGCAAAGGCGATGAAGCCCAGGGCCACGTCGGAGATGGGCTTGAGGGCGGAGACCTTGTCAAAGCCGGTGAAGCCGATGCCGTCAATGCCGAAGGCGCCCAGGGCGAAGGGGCCGATCAGCAGACCGGCGATCAGATAGCCGGTGACGGCGGGGAGCTTCAGAGGCTTGACCACGCGGGACATCAGCAGTCCGGCCAGCAGGGCTACCGCGATGGAGAGCAGAACTTCCATTGCTTACTTGGTCCCGAAAATGCGGTCGCCGGCGTCGCCCAGGCCGGGCACGATGTAGGCGTGCTCATTGAGCCGCTCGTCCACGGAGGCTACAAAGAGCTCCACGTCGGGATGGTCTTTGCGGATCACAGCGATGCCCTCGGGGGCGGCAATGATGTCCATGAGGACGATGTGCTTGCAGCCGTACTTCTCCTTCAGCAGGGAGATGGCTGCGGAGGCGCTGCCGCCGGTAGCCAGCATGGGGTCCACCACGTAGACCTGACGCTCAGAGATGTCGGGGGGCATCTTGCAGTAGTACTCCACCGGCAGATGGGTCTCCGGGTCCCGGTAGAGGCCGATGTGGCCCACCTTGGCGGAGGGAATCAGGTCAATGATGGCGTCCACCATGCCAAGACCGGCCCGGAGGATGGGGACGATGGCCAGCTTCTTGCCTGCCAGCATGTGGACCGTGGCCTTGGCGACGGGAGTCTCGATCTCCACCTCCTCGGTGGGCAGATTCCGGGTGGCCTCGTAGCACATGAGCTGGGCAATCTCGCCCACCAGCTCCCGGAATTCCTTGACGCCGGTGTCCTTGTTCCGCAGCAGCGCCAGCTTGTGCTGGAGCAGCG
This sequence comes from Oscillospiraceae bacterium, assembly GCA_017429325.1. Lineage (GTDB taxonomy): Bacteria > Bacillota > Clostridia > Oscillospirales > Oscillospiraceae > JAFRPC01. The sequence continues at coordinate 26,900 of JAFRPC010000014.1, forward strand.
GATGTTCTAATACGTGAAGTGAACCCATGATCATTCTCCTTTACTTGACAGTTGATTCTGTATGTTCGGTTTCGGATTGTTTTGCCAGCCGCTCCCGTTCGGCCTGGGAGAGGCGCAGGTAGTTGGGTGCGGACAGGGCCGGGAATTCGGCCTTGCCCCGCAAAGCGGCCCGCCAGCCCGCCAGCGCCACGCCGGCGGCCCGCTGCTGCCGCAGATGCTCGGAGACCAGGAGCAGGCGGTCCACCCGCTTCCGCAGGGCGGTCCAGGTCAGCACGGCCCCGTCGCCCGTCACGCGGATGGGCTCGTCAAAGCCGCGCAGGTCCTCCGCCAGCTCGTCCAGGGAGAGGGCCCGGTCCTCCCGCAGCCGGACGATCCGCCCGGCTTCCGCCCGGAACAGGGCGTTGTAGACCTGATTTCGCCGGGCGTCCATGCAGCAGCAGAGCACGCCCTCCAGGTCCACCAGGTTCCAGGCCATAGCTTCCAGGGTGGACACCGGCAGCCCGGGAATCTCCCGGCCCCAGCAGAGGCCCTTGGCCGCCGCCGCGCCGATGCGCACGCCGGTGAAGCTCCCCGGCCCGTTGGCCCAGGCCACGAAGTCCAGGCTGGCGGGTGTAAGGCCGCAGCTTTGCAGCAGGTCCTCCGCCAGCTTCATGACGGTGCGGCTGTGGGTCTCGCCGCTGTTCTGAAAAAACTCGCCGGTCAGCCTGCCGTCGGTCAGCAGGGCGACGGAGGCCGCCTTGGCGGAGGTCTCAAGGGCTAAGATTCGCATGGAGCCGTCCTCCCGAAATGGTGATATACCGCAGAGTTTCGTCCGCCGGGTCCCGAAGGAGCTCTACAGTGATGGGGTCCTCCAGGGCCTCCCACACATTCTCGCTCCACTCCACGGCGCAGACGCCCCGGCGGGCCAGATAGTCCTCCCAGCCCAGGTCAAAGAGCTCCTCGGCGCCGCGAAGCCGGTACATGTCGAAGTGGAACAGGGGCAGACGTCCGTCAGGGTATTCGTTTACCAGCGTATAGGTGGGGGAGGTGACAGCCTCCGTGATCCCTAAGCCCCGGGCCAGGCCCCGGGTAAAAGCCGTCTTTCCGGCCCCCAGGTCCCCACGAAAGGCAACCACGTCGCCGGGCCGAAGCTGCGCGGCCAGCCGGACGCCGAGCTGTTCCGTCTCAGCGGCGGAACGGGTGATATAGTCCATAGCAGTCTTCCTTTTCGGATTCTCTCCTAAGTATATCACACCATTTTCCGAAATGCAATTGCAATTCGGAGAATGGTGTGATAAAATGACAGAAACACAAATCAAATACAAACTCGGAGGTCAAACTTATGACGGACTACAACCCGAGTTTGCCACTTTAGGCAAGGACAAAAAGTGAAAAAAGTTAGGAATTGCAAGGAAAAAATCCTTGCTTTTTTGTTGCTATTGTGGTATAATAAACAGGTACATAGGTACATCTCTTGTGCTTTGGAGGATAATAAA
>JAFRPC010000015.1 GCA_017429325.1 Oscillospiraceae bacterium
CGCCGTTTGCCTCCGCAAACGGCGGGCCGCGTCTGCCTGTCCGCATTTCTTCACAAAAATTACACATATTTACCGAAAACATACAAAAACAGGCGTCAAACTGCACAAAACAGACAAAGCAAACGGAACGAAACTGTGCAACCATACAATATTTTCAAATAGGCGTACTTTTTTTCTGCGGGACTTGCATAAAAAAAACGAATGCTTTATAATATGTCCGATATTTATAGTCCGATAGTGTGCAATTCTATAACTATCAGAACTATTTTTATGAAAGGGGAATACGCAAATGACACACAAGCTCAATCGTCTGACCGCTATGCTGCTTGCCGTCATCATGGCCTTCTCCGTACTTCTGGTCCCGGTTTCCGCCGCTGGATTCGCTGATGTTTCCAGCAGCGCATGGTACAAATCCGCCGTGGACTATGTTTCGGAGCGGGGCTGGATGGCCGGTATTGGCGACGACAAGTTCGCGCCCAACATGGAGGTCACCCGTGCGACGTTCGTCACAGTTCTGGCTCGTTATGCGGGCGCGGACGTGAAGAACGAAACCACCATCTTCCAGGATGTACCGGCTGACAAGTGGTACACCGGCGCTGTTACCTGGGCTGCGCAGAACGGCATCGTCGAAGGCATCGGCGACAACTGCTTTGCACCGGGCCGCAGCATCACCCGACAGGACCTGTGCGCGATCCTCTATCGCTACATGGACCAGCAGGGGATCGAACTCCCTGCCGACGCGGACGTGACCTGTGCCGACCGGGCGAGCGTTTCCGGCTATGCCCTTCCCGCGGTGGACTTCTTCTACGCCTCGGGACTGGTTTCCGGCTTTGAGGACGGCAGCTTCCGTCCCAAGGACACCGCCACCCGTGCGCAGATCGCCTCCATTCTGATGCGCTTTGACAAAGCTGTCAAGGCCAACACCGCCAAGCCCGAGCAGAGCTTCGACAGCGAAGCCGGCGAAGGCATGAGCGTCACCGTCAACGCCCCCGAGGGCGCCCTGCCCGAGGGCACCGAGATGAACGTCAGCCGCGTCACCGACGAGGCCGCTTTGGCTGAAATTCAGGCCAAGGTCAGCGGCAGCGTTCTGGCTGCTGCCGACATCTCCTTCAACAAGAACGGCGAAGAGCTGGAGCCCGAGACCGATGTCGAGGTCGTCATCAATCTCGAGGGCATCAAGGACGTGCAGAACCCCATGATTGCCCACATCAAGGACGACGGCACCGTTGAGTACGTCAGCGCCGAGATGGTCAGCCTCAACCGCGGCAGCAGCCGCGCCCTTCGCTTCTACGCCAAGGACTTCTCCGTTTACGTTGTGACGACGGACCCCTCCGCGACCTACACCGTCACCGTCAACTTCTATGTCCGCAAGAACAGCGCCCAGGGCGCCAGCTCCAATGCCAACGACTGGGAGCTCATCAGCAAGCAGGTGGTCCGCGGCAACCAGATCCAGGATGCGACGGAGACCACCACTCTGATCCATGACCCCGGCGTGCCCGACCTGAACGAGGACCAGGCCTTCGAGGGCTGGACCACCAACCGCGGCTTCACCGAGGAGACCGAGGGCGTCACCGTCGAGGACATCAACGCCACGGTCCGCGGCCTGACCGGCGAGACCGAGCTGAACTACTACTCCATGGTGTACGATGTCGTCTACGTCGTCTACCATGACCAGGCCGGCGCCATCATCCGCACCCAGTACGAGCACAAGGACCCGGACACCGGCAAGGCCACCATTATCATGGACGGCTACACCCCCTTCAAGGGCGAGCAGAACTGCACCGGCTGGGTCCTGCGCGGCAGCGTCACCTCCCTGGGCGACCATCCCATCTACGTCAACAATCCCAGCCCCCTCTACCCGAAGAACAGCCCCCAGGAGATTGAGGACGTTCTGGAGGTCTATCCCTATGTGCAGGAGGGCTACTGGCTGTCCTTCAACAACAACATCGCGGGCAACAGCACGGCCAACGGCTTCCAGGATGATTCCCACGCCGAGTACATCTCCCCGGTCTTCTATGCCAAGGGCGTGAACACCGTGGCCCCCTCCTTCCCCACCAATAACCCCCGTCCCGGCTACACCTTCAGAGGCTGGTACACGGACCCCGCCATGCGTAACGCCTACAGCTTTGGCGCCCCCATTACCGCGGACACCACCCTCTACGCCAAGTGGACGCCCGCGACCACGACCTATCAGGTTGTTTTCTGGCAGCAGAAGTACACCGACGCGGTTGGCGCTGCGGACTCTGCAAAGAGCTACGACTACTACAAGATTGAGACGCGCACCGCAACGACCGGTGCGGATGTATCCTTGAATCTTGCTACCTCCGGCACCACTGCTGACAACCGCCTTGGCGGCAACACCACCAGCTCCATTGGTGAAATGGGTTATTATTTCACCTACAATGGAACCAATTCTGATACCGGTACCTACACAGCCAAAGGCGACGGCACTACAACACTGAATGTCAAATATGACCGCCGCGTCATTACCTACACGTTCTACGAGCAAATCTCTGCCTGCCCGACGTATTCTGGATATTATTACGATTACAAGGCAGGTTCGGGATATTATGTTCGTTCCTATGCAACCCACTGGGGTGCCAGCGGATCAAGTTTAGTAGAGTTGACCCCCGTCTACAGCAGCTATAACGTTGATAGCGATGGCGACCTCAAGTATAACCAAATGTCATACAGGTATAATGGCTATTCGTATACCGGGACTGTTTATCATCGTACTGTAGAGGATAGTTCCAATGTATACGAGCAGGAGCTCTACTCCATCTCCGGCCTTTATGATTCAGTGGTTACAGGTTGGCAAAAGGCTTCGACTTATGCACCGGGCTGTCACTGGCACATGATCTCGGTGGACAGCTCCCACGATGATTTTTCCGTGGATGAAAAGGATGTTTTCAAAATTCTCCGCGGTACGACGCAGACGGAACAGAAGTATTACCTGATGGATGAATACCAGCCTTCTCCCAAGAATGTCAAGTTCTACCTGCAGAATAACACAGGAACCGGCTTCACGATCCTGAAGAGAACAAGCACACTTGGCAGCAACCAAAAGCAGAACTTTAATAACGAGACCTTCAAGGGCTTCTACCCCTACGGCTATAACGTGAGCCAGAATAGTGCCGTGACCGGTGCAACCGGCTTTACAAAGCTTCCAGATGGTACGACAGAGAAAGAGATTAATTACAGCGAAATCTCAGGAGATACGCTCTACTGTTACTTAGCCAGAAATCAGCACCAGTTCATCTTTAACAGCAACAACACACAGGAGTCGAGAAACGTCTATTATGAGGCGGATATCAATTCCTATGCCAATGTAGTTCCGACGAATATTCCGGATGGCACCTACTTTGTGGGATGGTATTCCGAGCCCAGCTGCTCTGCGGGCAACGAATACGACTTTACAAAGCCGATGCCTGACTCCAATGTAGAGGTTTATGCAAAGTTCACCCCCAAGAAGTACCGTATCGTTGTGGACTACAAGCGCGACGACGACAGCATAGTGGTAACGGTTCCTGGCACCACCCAGCAGGCCTCCTTCAAAGTGACCTACGGCGACCAGATCCAGACCTCTGCCCTGCTTTCCGCCAAGCGCGAGGGCTACATCCTCCTGGGTCTCTACACCGACCCCGAGTGCGAGCACCTCTTCAACGAGAACATGCAGGCCCCCTTCGGCCTGGTGACGCCCGCGCAGGAAGTCTATCCCGATTCCGAGCGGACCGGCGTGGACCAGTTGACCGGCGACACCTGGTCCGACGTGGGCAAGGAAGAGGTCCGCGCCAAGATCACCCTCTACGCCAAGTGGAGAAAGGACCCCCAGGGCACCACCGGTCTGAGCCTGACCTACCTGGGCGACAACGACCCCGACACCGGCTACTTCAACACCGCCGGCAGACCCCACGTTTGGGACGACCCGGAGCTCTACGTCGATATGGCTGACGCCTATGCCCAGCCCGCCTCCGTCCCCGAGACCGAAGGCGAGCAGTTCCTCCACTGGCAGATCCTGACTCCCGACCTGGACGAGAACGGAAACTACCAGTACAATGCCGACGGCAGCGTCAAGATGAAGCCCTCCGGCGACATCGCCTACCCCGGCCAGACCTTCCAGCCCGAGCTGGACGACGCCGTGCAGGTCAAGACCCGCCTGCCCGACCCCAACTGCGCCCACACGGCCCGCACCCAGCACGAGGCCACGGAGCCCACCTGTACGACCCCCGGCAACAACGAATACTGGCAGTGCAACGGCTGCGGCAAGATTTTTGCCACCGAGAACGGCACCGAGGAGTATGCGGGTTACGAGATCCCCGCCCTCGGCCACCTCTGGGGCGAAGCCACCTATTCCTGGGACAAGAGCTCCGAGCCCTACAAGTGCACCGCCACCGTCTACTGCGAGCGGAACAATCTCCACCGTCTGCGTGAGACCGTCACCGCCGAGCTGGTGGAGTACGACCCTGCCGCTCTGAACAAGCCGGGCAAGGCCCACTATGTGGCGACCTTTACCAACAAGCCCACCTTTGAAGACCAGACCGACACCGACGTCATCACCACCCCCGCCCTGACCGGCTACGTCGTCACCTTCTCCGTGCCCTCCGGCACAATGGCTCCTGCCCAGCAGGTCCTTGAGGACGGCGAGAGCGCAGACCTCAGCGTCACCCCCACCGGCGCTGTGGACGGCTGGACCTTCGTCGGTTGGGTCGCCAATCCTATCAACACCCAGACCACTACGGAGACGACCCCGCTGGAATCCTACACCCCCACCGGCGACAAGACCCTCTACGCCCTCTACACCCGCAATGTGGCCCACGGCGGCACCTATACCCGCGTGAACTCCACCCAGTCCAACTGGGCGGGCAACTACGTCATCACCTATCTCAACACCACCTCCCTCTACGCCCTGAAGGGCCTGACCGGCACCAAGAGCTATGAGGACTTCAGCTATGCCGGCTCCATCCCCTACGCCAACACCGGTATGACCCGCAGCAGCGACGGCAGCACCCTGACCAACGTCCCGGAGCGTTTCGTCTTCACCTTCGAGAAGGACGGCAGCTACTACTCCATCAAGAATCTGGAGACCGGCTCCTACCTGTCCCGCTACGCCTCCTCCTCCACGGCCCTGCTCCGCGCCTACGCCTCCTACAACTCCACCTTTGGCCAGTGGACCCCAGCCTACAGCTCCGACCACGTGACCCTGACCAACAACTACAGCAGCAGCCTCTACACCGGCTTCACCATGCTGGGCTTCAAGACCGACGGCCCCTACTTCTGGGTCAACAGCAGCGGACAGAGCGACACCGAGAACATCTACCTCTGGAAAGAGACAGTTGCCCCCGGTGAGACCACCTACTACATCACAAACGCCGCTGCCATCTCCGTCTACGACGTGTCCTTCTCCGTGCCCGAGGGCGTCACCGCTCCCGCGACCCAGACGGTCTCCGCCGGCGGCAGTATCGTCCTGCCTGAGGCGGGAAATCCGGACGATACCCATCGCTTCCTGGGTTGGTCTCCCGTCACGGTCTCCGACGACGGCACACTGCCCGGTACCTGGTACGCCGCGGGCGCTCTGTACACCCCCAGCGCCGACGTCACTCTGGTGGCCCTCTATATGAGCTATGACGAGTACTTTACCCTCCTGACCACCAAGCCCAGCACCATGAGCGGCACCTATGTCATCAGCTCCGGAACAACCACCGGCGATTACATGATGCTCAGCCGAGATACGGGCAACTATCAAAGCGCTTCCTACAAGACGCTGATTTCTGATACGGCAATTGCGATAACCACTGAGAACGGGAACACGGTCATGCGGAACGTTCCCAACACGAACCGCTTCACCATCAGCGACATCACAACTTCCGGTTATACGACATACAAAGCAATCAGGAATAACGACGGTTATTACATCAACGTCAACAGCAGCGGCTATCTGGCGCCGATCGGAACCAGCTTGAACACCAGCACGCTGTGGACGATCACCTGCACCTCCGGCAAGTTTGCCTTCCAGAGCTATACTTATTCTGATTACTATATGCGGTATAGCGGGAGCTACTTCCTTGCCAGCACCACCACCACGCCCAACCTCTACCTCTGGAAGCGCACCACCGACGCGCACTACGCCACCCTCTCCGACGGCGGCTCCGGCGGCGGTACCACCACCCAGTACACCGTCACCTACCACACCAACGGCACGACCAACACCGTGTCCGTGGCGAGCGGCAGCTCCATCACCCTGCCCACGCCCTCCGACGTCGGCAGCGCCTCTTTCGTCGGCTGGGTGACGGGCCCGGTCGACAATGAGCCGACCCAGCCCACCCTGGTCTCCAGCCCCTACACCGTCAACGGCAACGTAGACCTCTACGCCCTCTATTCCTACTCTACGGCAGGCGACACCCAGACCGTCTACCAGCTCCTGAGCGCGGCGCCTTCGGACTGGTCCGGCTACTATGTCATCTCCTACGGCAATACCAGCAGCATGTATGTGATGAAGGGCCTGAGCTCTAACGCCGTTAGCTACGAGAACACCGACGCATGTTCGAACCTGACGACCGCGGGCATCACCTTAGACGGTACGACCCTCTACAACGTCGATGACCTCTATGTATTTGAGACGGGATTTGCGACTGGGTATGAGAGCTATCCCTACTTCCAGAACGTGTCCACCGGCGGCTACCTGAGCATGTACAAGTCCGGCAGCAATGACACGCAGCTGTACAACTATTCAAGCGGGAACCTGTCTACCACAGGCTATTGGCAGCTTACCTTCAGCAGCACCAACAAGAATGTTCTCATGCTGAACTACTACTACGGCGTGAGTGGTTCCGACAGCTATCCCTATGTCTCCTTTAACAGCACCAGCAACTATTTCTACACCGGCAGCGCCAGCGGTACGAATACGAAGTCTATCTACCTCTGGAAGCGCAACACCATTACTACCGGTTCCACCACCTACTACACTACCACCGTCAGCGGCGGAACCACCACCGAGTACACCGTCACCTACCACACCAACGGCGCCACCAGCACCCAGGATGTGATCGCGGGCAACTCCATCACCCTGCCCACCCGCTCCGCCATCGGCGACGCGACCTTTGTCGGCTGGGTGACGGGTGAGGTCCCCGCGACGACCACCCAGCCCTCCGTGCTGACCGGCTCCTACACGCCCACCGGCAACGTGGACCTCTACGCCCTTTATAACAATCCTGTTAAGACCTATGAGCTTGCAAGCAGTCTGACAAACGGCGACAAGTACATCCTGGTTGATGAGAACAGCATTTCTGGCACTTCCGGCTACGCGATCGGCAATTCGGTTGTGACGAACAACCGTTACCTGACTGCTGTTTCCGTCACTGTCAGCAATGATGCTGTGACCGCTTCTGACGTTGCTTCTGTTCTGTGGCAGGTCGGTACGAGCTCTACCTATTACACCTTCTATAATGCTTCTGCCGGAAAGTACATAGGATGGGATTCCTCCTACTACGTGTGTCCTTCCAGCTCGGCTAAGAATTGGAAGTACACATCTGAAGGTTATCTGGATAACGAAGTTGACGATCAAGGTTATTATTATCTATCCTATGATGGGACGAATGGTAGATATAGTACTAAAAAAGCCGGCAAAGTCATCAACTTCTATAAGGAAACCACGACCAACTATTACACCACCTCCGTCAGTACCGGCACCACCGCTTACGAAGAGCCTGAAGCTGTCCACGACGAGGCCCTGTCCGTTGAGGTTGTCGAGACCAAGCTGACCGGCGCTCTGGACATTCAGGCCCTGGGCCTGCCCGAGACCGTCTTCGAGCAGCCCGCCGCCGAGACCGTAGGGGACGGGTCCCCCGTCCCGGAGACCAAGGCGAATGTCCCGCAGCCCGCTGAGACCGAGACCGCCGCCACCGTAGGGGACGGGTCCCCCGTCCCGGAGACCGCCGCGACCTCTGTCCCGCAGGCCAATCCGACCCTTCAGGGCGAAATTGCGCAGACCGCTTCCACGGTTCCCGCGACGCCGGTCAATGACGTACCCACCGACCCGGACGGCGCCTCCTCTGTAGAATACGGCGAGCCTACGGACACCATTGACAATGGCGAGGTCTACTTCATCGGCCTCCACTATCAGAAGGATACGGACGGCGATGGCAGCTATGACATCGACGGCGTCTACCTGCTGATGAACAAGAATCCCGCGACCGGCACCTATTACACCTCTGCGAGCATCTCCGGCTACACCGCCACCAAGGTCTGCTGGGCCATCCCCGCGGTCCTGGACGCCAACGGCAATGTCATCGGGCTGGACACCACTAACTTCGCAGGCGCGACCCTGGACAATGTGAAGTGGAAGTTCAATCTGGCTGATACCGACAGCGACGGCGCCAGATACAATATCCAGTCGATGGACGACGATGGTTACTTCCTCAGCATCAATGACGACAGTTCCAGTACGAGGACAGATATACAGCTCTCTCCCACTGCTAATCCGTACAGTTATTACAAGAACTACTGGAGATGGGACAGCAGCACGCATTACCTGTACCACTATTACAGCTCTTCGTACAGCTACCTGCGGAAGAACATCGGTATTATAACCACCAGCGACGTGCCCTCTGCCTTTATGGCGGCTGCCGATGGCTCTGACGGTACCAGCTATGCCCAGGCAATTACCCTCTACAAGTACACGGAGAAAGCCACCTACACCCTGACCGTCCGCTGCAAGGACGAGGGCGGCAACGTCCTGGCGACCAAGACCATCGAGAACGTCCCGGCCGGCGCCTACACCATCGACGACGCTGCCATCGCGGTCTCCGGCTACCACAGGACCTCCCCCGACAGCGCTCTGAGCATCACGATGCCCGACCGCGACTACACGGTGGATATCGTCTTCGCCCCCAACGTCGTCTCCAACGAGCGCTGGGAGCCCGTGGACGAAATCACCCCGGGTGAGGATTACCTCATCGCCTACGTGGTCAACGGTACGCCGTATCTGCTGCTCAACCACAGCGATGTGAACAACGCGGACTACTACACCATTACCTCCGGCAGCGATACCTACAACCTGGGTTATCTGGGCCAGGCCTCCACGGTGACGGAGAACGGCAAGACCTACGTCTCCGGTGTCAGCGGCCCCACCACGGACCTCAGCAACTGCCACTGGCGCTTTGTCAGCGTCACCGGCGGCTACAACATCGTGGTCCCCGAGACTCCCACCAAGGGCCTCTACTGGGGCGGCAGCACCAGCGGAATTGCCGGCGTCGTTCCCAACAACTCCCTGGATACTTGGGTCTGGACTGCCACCGACCGCACAAACCACTACGGCAACATGAAGAACACCTGGACCAGCTCCGGCGGTTCGACCTACACCATGTACTTCTTCCCCCGCACCTCCACCGGTACGGCCAGCGACACTGCCAATCCTCCCTACGCCGGTGTCAGCTCCTCCATTTTTCGCCGGATTCGGCTCTACCACAAGGCCAAGGAGCTCTCCACCTGGACCGTCAGCTTTGTGGACCAGGACGGCAACGCCCTGGAGGGCTACCCCGATCAGGCGGTTCCCAACGGACAGCTGCTGGAAACCCCCGCGGCCTATCAGAATGAGGACTACTACTTCCTCGGCTGGTTCAACGAGGACGGCACGCCCTTCGACTTCACCACCCAGCCCATCACCGCCGATACGATCGTCGTTGCCCACCTCCAGTACGCCTGGGAGGTCAAGTACACCGTCTATCTCCAGGCCGTCTACGGCATGGTCAACAAGGACGGCACCACCCACATCTACTGGTACACCAACGACGGCACCGACCACGGCGTCGGCGAGGGCGCAGGCTACCGCCAGGAGACCCTGGGCCTGCAGATCAACGCCGCCACCGACATCCCGACCCCGACGAGCTACACCTACACCGACGAGAACGGCACGACCCAGACCGGCCTCTACCGTCCCGGCTACACCTTCCTGGGCTGGGCCCGCGAGGAGACCGTCGGCGCCGGTAATATGGGCGTGGACAAGACGGACCTGACCGCTGAAAACCTGTACATCTACTGGGACAGCTCCCTGAACAAATACAGGTACAACAACGGCACCGCGGATCCGACGCAATGGCCGACGCTCACCGGCGGCACCCTCAGCCAGGGCCAGGTCTACGCCGATGAGTCCCGTCCCTACCACGACATGTACGCCGTCTGGGCGCCCGCCTACTACTACGTCTTCCACTCCTCCAGCGGCAAACTGGAGCAGAAGAACCTGGAGTTCACCGCTGCCACGGAAACGCAGGCTTCCATGATCAAGGCCACCGACCTCACCGCCTCCGTCACCCCCGGCTACCTCTACGGCGGCTACTACAAGACCTACGGCGGCGTGGACATGAGCGCGGTCAACGCGAAGATCAAGGCTCTGGAAATGGGCACCACCACCTGGACCGATGGCGTCTACAACACCGGCGCCAGCGAATCCTTCGTGGCCTACACCGGCGCCTCCGCCAAGAACGGCACTCAGAAGTTCTGGACCAGGGCCGACGCCTACCAGATCACCGGCAGCATGTCCTCCACGCAAATCGCCGATGTGAAGGCCGAAACCATGCGCCCCGTGGCCGGCAGCGTCTACTACCTGAAGGAAGTCCCCGACACCTACCTCGCCAACAAGTTCTACTACGTCTACGACAACTTCAACGATCTCGTAGATGAAGAAGGCAACCTGATTGATGAAGAAGGCAACCTGATTCCTGAGGGAGGCGATCCCGTCAAGACCAAGCTCCTGCAGAACCTCTACTTCCTCTCCGTCATCGACGACACCAACTACGCCACCATCGGATACAAGATCATCGACGAGGTAGACGAGACGGAGGCCGACGACTCCATGGCTGAGACCCTCTTCGAGGGCATCACCAAGCGTACCGCCATTGCCAAGTCCGTCAACTTCGTCCAGCAGAACGCCGACGTATCGGATCCCGAAAATCCCACGGACCTGACCACCACGGTTCGTCCCACCGACTTCACCGGGATCCAGGGCGGCTATCTGGAGATGCTGCAGCTCGACAACTACATCTCTCCCGACAATGCCTTCACGGTGCGTCCCACCTGGGAGACCCTGGACGGCGTGCAGGTCAGCAGCAGGACCGGACTGGGCATCACGATTCCGTCCGACTGCAAGTACCACGAGACGGGCGAAGAGAGCTTTAACGTCGGAGGCAGGGGCAGAGTGCTCTATACCGCCAACCGTCTGTACATCGACCTGGAGCACGCCAAGTTCAAGTATACCAACAACAACGGCGCGAGCTTCACCGATGAGAACTGGGCATATGACCGGAATGACAACAAGACCGTCGCCTACTTCTTCAACGACAGCGGTAATACCTGGGTAGAGCTTCAGACCTCCGCTGATTACATGAAGTATGTGGATGTGCCTGCCGGTTACAACAAGATGATCCTGGTCATGTTCGGCAAGGATGAAACGAATTACAGATGGACAAAGTGGGAAAATGGCAAAGAAGTACCTGCTTTTTGGGCGCAGACCGCCAACATCACGATCCATACCAACAAGAACTGCATTTCCTCTTTCTACGGATACTCTTCAAACAGCTATGTCCAAAAGCCCACGACGGACAATTTCACCGTTTGGGCGAACTTTGCACCGGACCTCGATGAAGAAGAATAAAAACGATTTGAAGGCGGAGGGAGCGACCCTCCCTCCGCCCATCCCCCAAACCCCACCGATAAGGAGCGTGGAACCGTGAAGAAATATTTGCTTGATTTTTTGTTAATACTCTGCCTGCTGGCCGCTCTGCTGACAGCCTGCACCGACAAGCCGGTCCAGAATTCCAATCCCTCCGGCACGCTGCCGGTCCTCGACACAGGAAACGGAACACAGCAGTCAGTTCCCTCGCCGTCTGAACCCGGCGGGACCGACCCGGCGGGAACTGCCCCGGCGGGAAGCGAACAGCCTGGACAGCCCGGCGAAGAGACGCCCTCCTCAGAAGGACCTGCACCATCCGGTACAGCCAACCCGGAGGACACCGAAGAACCGGTTGAAAGCGAATATAATATCGACATCGGCACCGGCTCCGCAGTCGGCGGCGGCTAATTTCAAGAAGGAGTGAAATGTAAAATGAGATTATTTGAAGAACCTACCTCCCCCAATATGTGGGGTGAAAACTGGTATCGTCTGACCCAGGCGGAATATGAAGAGCTGTATGAAGCCCTCGTCTATGACGTAGGCACCGATTGGGCCATCGCCTTGGCGGACTGCTTTAACTATCAGAAGAACGGCTATTACTGGGGCCGCATCAGCCAGATGAGCGAAATAGGTCTCAATTGGCTCGAGGAGAACGGATTCGTCTATGACCTGTTCCCCTTCGTCTCCTCCCAGTTCCCCCTCTACGGCGGCTGATACCCCCAATGCCTTCCCCCTCGGGGGAAGGTGGCCCGCAGGGCCGGATGAGGGGCGTCCCGACAACGCACCCCGTCCGACCGACGGGGTGTTAACCTCCCCTGCTTGCAGGGGAGGGGGACCGGCCTCAAGGCCGGTGGAGGGGTCCTCCCCCCAAAGCTGCACAATCAAAAAGAGAAGGCCGCCCAAAGCCTTCTCTTTTTGGCGTATTGTTTCGCATTACAAAGTCCCTGTAGCGGCGCACAGTGTGCGCCACGGAAAAACCCAACACACAACGGAGCCTGCCATGGAACAACTCTACACCATTTCGCTTGCCGGATTGACTCTGCCCTGCGCCTTCCATTACCCCGAGGCGGCCCGCGCCCTGAATGCTTTCCCCTCCGAAGAAAAACCTCCCCTGCTCGCAGGGGGGGGGGACCGGCCTCAAGGCCGGTGGAGGGGTTCTTCCGATATTTGCATCCGTTCTTCTGAGCGCAGCGAAAAGTCTATCCTCCCCATCCCCCCGGTGTTCCTCCCCCCCGAGGAATGGAAATACTTTCTCACCGGCGATATGACGGAATCCGCAGGCTCCGAGGCCAACATCCTGACGGCTTTCTTTTCCGAAGCCCTGATGCCCTATGACCGCTGTGTTATCCACGCCGTTGCCATTCGCTGGAAGGGTCAGGCCTGGCTGATTTCCGCGCCCAGCGGCGTCGGGAAATCCACCCAGGCCCGGTATCTCCAGGCGCTCCGCCCAGGAGAATTCGACGTGATCTGCGGCGACCGCCCAATCCTCGAATTTTGTTCTCCGGCACAGCCCAAAACCTCCCCTGCTTGCAGGGGAGGGGGACCGGCCTCAAGGCCGGTGGAGGGGTCGTCCCCCTCTTCGCACCGCGATCCTGTGTGCGCCGAAGCATCCGCCAGCATCATCGTCCATCCCTCCCCCTGGAACGGAAAGGAACGCTGGCACGGCGCACCCGCCGCCCCCCTGGGCGGCGTGATCCTCCTGGAACGCGGCGAGGAGAACGCCCTCAAGCTCCTAAAGCCCCGGGAGGCGGGCATCCCCGCCTATCTGCAAATCATCCATGCCAACCGCGACACAGACATCCTCAAAAAGACCGCCGCGCTGGCGACGGCTCTCGCAGAGACGGTGCCGGTCTGGAAGCTGACCACCCATCAGGTTCCGGACTCCACGAAGCTCCTCCTGGCTTCCGTTTTCCCCACACCGACGCTTTGAGAAAGGACGGCGAATCCAATGACCTATCAAGCACGACCGGGCGTTGCCTTAGTCTCCATCTGCAAAGAGCCCGTCCTCATCCCCAATCGCGAGGCCTACGCATACTGCAAGCGCATCCAGAAGCTCCCCCTGATTTGGGCCCTCGTCTGGGACGCCATCAGCATGGGGAAGTCGATGGACCATGTGGTGCGCGTCAATCAGATCCTTTCCAAGAAGCCCGAGGCCGAGGTCCGGGAAAAAATCGAGTCCGTCTGTCAAAAACTCTGCGAAATGGGCTACCTGATCGCCGTCGAGGACGACGAAGTGAAAGAATGAGCGCAAGCGCCGCGGCAGGACGCCGCGGCGCTTGCGCTTATTCTTTGCAGTCTTTGCAGTCGTGGGCAGACGCCTCGTCCTGCCGGGCCGTCTCCTCCGAGACCTGTTTGTATTCCAGGTCCGTCATGGGGACCACATAGTTCGGGATCTCCAGCGCGTTGCCCGCCTGGGGGATCTCCGGGCTGCGTTTCCGGTTCTTTTTCGACATCTTGCATCCCTCCGCCGGTAGTTTGCCCGGAACGGAGGAAAACATACGCAGTTTGTTTAACGCTTGTTCCGCAGGGCCTTCGCGACGGCCAGGACCAGACCGTAGACCACGCCTGCGATGGGCCAGACGATCCAGGTCTTGTTCCAGTCCTTGCTGATAAAGCTCCAGGCCAGATAGCCCGCGACGACGGCGCACCAGTAAACCGTGGAAAGGGTCTCGTTCTGCTTGTTTTCGGCCTTGGCGGCGCGGCTGTAGCTGCCATCTTCCAGAAGCATCTGATACCCGCCCCAAATCATCGATGCGTGGACAATCAACAGAACGCCGACGGACACAAGGACCAGCAGCACGGCAAGGGAGATCACGTGGGGGAAGGACTCTGCCGGAGTTTCCCCTTCGCCGAAGAGGATCAGCGTCAGGAAAAGGGGGATGACGGAGACCACGCACAGGACAATGCCGAGGGTAAGCCGCTGATTGAAGGCGCTGCGGAACTTCTCGCGGCGGTCCTTCACCATGCCGTCCACGCCGTATGCGGTTTCGAACAGTTCCTTTTCCAGGTACTCAAAGCGGCTGCCCTGGAGGCCCGTGGTGACGAACAGAGCCACGGCAGTGCCCACTAACAGGAACAACGCAACAAGTCCGATTCCGACAGCCTGCGCCTGAGAGAGCGCTAACTTTCCGGCCTCCTGCGCCCCGCCCAGAAGGATGAAGAGAACAGGGGAGAGGATGCACAGCATCACGCCAAGGGCGATTCGGCGGGCCGCCAGTTTCCGGTGTTCCAGGAAGGCCGAAGCCTCCTCCATAGATACCTGCCGCAGCGGCGGCTCCGTGTCCGGGATCGGGAGGCTTTGGCCCCTCAGAGCCTCCGGCTCCAGTTCGTCTTTTAATAGATAATCCGTGGACACGCCGAAGAGCTCTGAGAGCTTGAGGATGCGGTTCATGTCCGGAACAGACTGTGCGCTTTCCCATTTGGAAACGGACTGGCGGCTGACCGCAAGCCGGTCGGCCAACTCCTCTTGAGACCAGCCGTTCTTTTTCCGAAGGTCGATGAGTTTATCTGCAAATATCATGGTTCTTCTCCTTTCCCGCGCCGGGCTCCGGTCCGGCGGGCTTTTGATGACCCTATCATAGCAAAAAACCGGGTAGCAGACTACCAATCGGTCTTGGAAATCCGGCAACCGGCGGTTGCAATCAAGCAAATAGATGATAGAATTGCGAAAACAGGACAGGGGAGATCTTGACAACATTTTTCTTTTCCCTATCAGTCATCTTACCATACTCTTCCGAGAACGTCAAGACGTGGCACCAGAAAACGTATGATTGACAGGATGATTTCGTTTTGCTATAATATTCTTAGACCCTGTAGAATATGACAGGCAGGACCTGAAAGGAGCGCTCTGTATGACCAAGCTGATTTCCCGCATCTTTGTGTTTCTGCTGATCTGTCTGCTGCTGTCTACGGCGGTGTTTGCCGATATGGGACCCCACTTCTACGTGGAGGTCTCGGTGGAAATGGCCGAGGGACAGCGCCCCTTCTATGCCACGCTCCTGTCCAAGACGCAGAGCACCGGTCCCAGCTCCTACGTGAAGCCGGGTTCCGAGGAGGAGCGCTGGCGTCTGAAATCGCTGAAGGGGCAGGCTGCCGATGCTTACCTTGCCATGAGCCGCTATGAGGACGCCGACGGCTATTACTTCTTGGGCGAGGTTTACGAGAGCGAGGACGGCAGCTTCACCTGGGGCTACATGCCCCCGGACACCTTCAAGGTCCTGCTCTGGTTCCCGGATACCGGTGAGCTGGTGTGCAGCGAGACCCTGGAGCGTTTCGCCTTCGCCTCCGTCTTCCAGGGTACGCTCTCTGACGGCGTTCTGAAGGTCGTCCCGGTCCGGAATGTGCTCGGGCATATTCTGAGCTTCCTGGTCCGGCTGATCCTGACCCTTGTCATAGAGGTCGGCCTGGCTTTTCTTTTCGGCTACGACTTCTGGCCTGTGTTGAAAATCAACCTCATCACACAAATCGGCCTGAACATCGCCCTGGCCCTCTACGTTCACAGCTCCGGCAGCGGCGGCTTCATATTCTTTACGATCTATCTGATGATGGAGCTATTCATCTTCCTGGTGGAATGGGGCTACTACCACGGTCGCCTGCCCGAGACCAACCCGGAGCATCCGGGAAAGTTCCGCGTCTTCCTCTACGCCCTGCTGGCCAACGCCCTGTCCTTCGGGGCGGGCATCCTGCTGAGTATGATATGGCCTTTGAGCTGACAGATAGAAAAATGCCGCCGGATCCCGGCGGCATTTTTCTATGTTCAGGCTAATTACAGGCGGACGACCGTGCCGCTCTCGCCGCGGACGGCCTTGCCTGCGTTCTCCAGGGAGGCGATGATGGCCTCGCCGCCGGTCTTGGCGAAGGAGATGGCGGCCTTGACCTTGGGGAGCATGGAGCCGGGGGCGAAGTGGCCCTCGCCGCAGTAGCGCTCGGCCTCTTCCACGGTCATGCTGTCCAGCCACTTCTGCTCGGGCTTGCCCCAGTGGATGGCGACCCGCTCCACGGCGGTCAGAATGACCAGTGCATCGGCGTGGACCAGCTCGGCCAGCTTGGCAGAGGCGAAGTCCTTGTCGATGACAGCGGGGGTGCCATAGAGCTTGCCGTCCTTGCGGATGACGGGAATGCCGCCGCCGCCCACGGTGATGACGACAAAGCCTTGGTCCACCAGCGCGTTGACCATGTGCTTTTCAATGACGTCCACGGGCTTGGGGGAGGGGACCACCTGACGGTAGCCGCGGCCCGCGTCCTCCACCATGGTGTAGCCCTTCTCGGCGGCGATGCGCTCGGCGGTTTCCTTGTCGTAGAAGGCGCCGATGGGCTTGGTGGGATGCTGGAAGGCGGGGTCTGCCTCGTCAACGAGCACCTGGGTGACGATGGTAGCCACGTCCTTTTCCACGCCCCGGGCGGCCAGCTCGTTGCCGATGGCGTTCTGGAGATGGTAGCCGATGTAGCCCTGGCTCATAGCGCCGCATTCGGGGAAGGGCATGTCGGACTTGATGGCCTTGGCCTCGGCGGCGGTGCCCATGCCCAGATTGATCATGCCGACCTGGGGGCCGTTGCCGTGGGCGATAATAACTTCGTTGCCCTGCTGGATCAGGTCCACGATGGGCTTGGCGGTCTCTTCCACGAGCTTGAGCTGCTCATAGGGGGTGTTGCCCAGAGCGTTGCCGCCCAGAGCGATGACGATGCGTTTTGCCATTGTTGAATTACCTCTTTCCTTGTGATTGCAATAATCAGATTAAAAAATCTTTCTTTTGTCGTTGGAGGCGTCCAGCGCCATCAGGGCGTGGACCGGGTCCTTCACCTGGGCCAGGAAGATCATGGCCGCGATGATGTAGGGCTTGTAGGAGGCCTGCTTGTACAGGGGCACCAGATAGCGGTCGAAGACCGAGGCGTCCACCTCGCCCTCGGGGCAGCTCACGCCGGAGATGTCGGCGGGCAGGCAGTGGAGATACAGGGCCTTGCCGTCCCTGGTCAGCTTCATCATTTCCTCAGAGCAGGTCCAGTCCTTGTGGGTGGCGTTCTGGGCCAGCAGCCGCTGCTCCAGCTCGTCGATGCCCTTCTGGTCGCCCCGGCTGTAGAGGGCAGTGCGCTCCTCCATGGCCGCGAAGGGGGCCCAGGATTTGGGATAGACGATGTCCGCCTCCCGGAAGGCCTCTTCCATGCTGCCGGACTTGGTGAA
Source organism: Oscillospiraceae bacterium (assembly GCA_017429325.1). Taxonomy (GTDB): domain Bacteria; phylum Bacillota; class Clostridia; order Oscillospirales; family Oscillospiraceae; genus JAFRPC01. Next base: position 17,841 of record JAFRPC010000015.1, read on the forward strand.
GGTGGAGCCGTATTTCTCGCAGTTCTTCCGGGCGATGTCCTCCACCTCGGGGAAGACCTCGTAGCCCTCGGGGTGGGCCAGCGTCACGTCCATGCCGAAGCGGGTGAACAGGCCGATGACGCCCTGGGGCACCGACAGGGGCTTGCCGTAGGAGGGGGAGTAGGCCCAGGTCATAGCGACCTTCTTGCCCTTCAGGTTCTCCACGCCGCCGAAATGGTGGATGACGTGGAGCAGATCGGCCATACACTGGGTCGGGTGGTCCACGTCGCACTGGAGGTTCACCAGGGTGGGCCGCTGCTCTAAGATGCCGCTGCGGTAGCCGTCCTCCAGGGCGTCCATGAAGGTCTTCATGTATTCGTGGCCCTGGCGGATGTACATGTCGTCCCGGATGCCAATCACGTCGGCCATAAAGGAGACCATGTTGGCGGTCTCCCGGACGGTCTCGCCGTGGGCGATCTGGGATTTCTTTTCGTCCAGGACCTGCTCCTCCAGGCCCAGCAGATTGCAGGCGGAGGCGAAGGAGAAGCGGGTGCGGGTGGAGTTGTCCCGGAACAGGGAGATGCCCAGACCGGAGTTGAAGACGCGGGTGGACTTGTTGTGCTCCCGCAGGTCCCGCAGGGCGTCGGCCACGGTGAAGATGGCGGCGATCTCGTCGTCGGTCTTGTCCCAGGTCCAGTAGAAGTCCTGCTTGTACATGTTGTTGATGTGTAATTGTTCGAGCCTGCGAGCCAGTTCAAATGCCTTGCTCATGGTCAATTCTCCTTTATCGAATATCGTTCCCCGTCAGCTCCTGGCGGAAGCTGGTGGCGGAGCCGTCCTTGTTCTCAGGCTTGTAGAGCATGGGCACGGCAGCGTAAAGGGCCGCGCAGACCACTAAGTCCTGCTTCCAGGTGATCTCGTTGGGGGCATGGGCCTGGCTCTCGGCGCCGGGGCCGAAGCCCACGCAGGGGATGCCGTAGCGGCCCTGGATGGACACGCCGTTGGTGGAGAAGGTCCACTTGTCGGTCAGAGGACGGCCCTCGCGGTTGACGCGGGCGGCCTCGTCCGCCCAGAGGCGCTTCTCGCCCCAGAGGGCGCGGTGGGCGTCCACTAAGGCCTGGACGTGAGGGGCGGTCTCCTTGTTGATCCAGGTGGGGAAGAAGGCCTCGGTCTCGTAGACGTGGCCGGTCCAGGAGGGCCGGTCATACATGTACATGGAGACCTTCACGTCCTTGGCGTATTTCTTCACGGCGGGCAGCTCCTCGATCTCCCTGAGGCAGGAGCGGTAGGTCTCGCCCGCGGTCATGCGGCGGTCCACAGAGACGGAGCAGGAGTCCGCCACAGCGCAGCGGCTGGGGGAGGTGTAGAAGATCTGGCTGGTGGTGCAGGTGCCTCGGCCCAGGAAGCGGGCGTCTTCCCAGTGAGCGGGATTGTACTTCGGGTCCAGCATCTTGACCAGGCCCTTGATCTCCCGGCCCTCTGCGGCGTCGTTCTCGTTCAGGTCCCGGATGTTCAGCAGGATCTCGGCCATCTTGTGGATGGCGTTGTCGCCCCGCTCCGGGGCGGAGCCGTGACAGCTCACGCCGTGTACGTCCACCCGGATCTCCATGCGGCCCCGGTGGCCGCGGTAGATGCCGCCATCGGTGGGCTCGGTGGAGATGACGAATTCGATCTTGTCTCTCGCGTCTTCAGGCCCGTCAAAGTACTCGTTGACGATGGACTGCCAGCACATGCCGTCGCAGTCCTCCTCCTGGACAGAGCCCACGATCATGATCCGGTAGCCCGCAGGGATGAGGCCCAGGTCCTTCATGATCCTGCCGCCGTAGGCGGCGGCAGCCATGCCGCCCTCCTGGTCGGAGCCGCCCCGTCCGTAGATGAGGGTGTCGGTCTCGTAGCCCTCGTAGGGGTCGGCCTCCCAGTTGGCCCGGTTGCCGATGCCCACGGTGTCGATGTGGGAGTCGATGGCAATGATCTTGTCGCCCTGGCCCAGCCAGCCGATGACGTTGCCAAGCTTGTCGAACTCCACCTGGTCATAGCCCAGCTTTCGCAGCTCGGCGGCGATGCGCTCCGCGACGCCCTGCTCCTCGCAGGACTCGGAGGGGATCGCGATCATATCCCGCAGAAAGCGGGTCATATCGTCCCGATAGCTTTCGGCAGCCTGCCGAATCTTTTCATAGTCCATAGGAAACCTCCGTTTTGAAAGTTCATACCTAATATCGCTTATACTTTACCGTCCCTATTCTAACACAAGTATGCGATATGTCAACCCAATTCTTATACAGAATTTTCAAAAATCTGTGATTGATTTCTGAAAAATCTGTGATAGGATATAAAATAGAGAGGAATACACATCTATCCAATCAAATGAAACAACAGGAGGCGTCTTTTATGATCGATCTTTCCATTTGCAAGGAGGGCCTGGCCCACAACATCCGGCGGGCCCGTGAGCACAATGTCATCATTCCCACCATTGCCCAGATGCAGAACCCCGACCTGGTCCCCGAGAAGATCAAGGACAAGCTTTCCCGCACTGACCTCTGGGCCGTGGACCCCATCAACCTCTTCCGCATCAGCTGGCACAACGAGGCTAAGGAGAGCGGCGGCCTTTTCCAGAAGGTCCCCAACTACGTGGAGATCCCGCCCGCCCTCTCCGGCGTGCCCTGCCGCATCCTGGCTATGGCGGGCAAGTGGTTCCCCACCGGCTGCCACAAGGTCGGCGCGTCCTACGGCTGCCTGGTGCCGCGTCTGGTGACAGGGCAGTTCGACGCGGACTATCATCATGCGGTCTGGCCCTCCACCGGCAACTACTGCCGCGGCGGCGCCTTCAACTCCAAGCTCCTGGCCGTGGACTCCGTGGCGATCCTGCCCCAGGATATGTCCAGGGAGCGTTTTGACTGGCTGAAATCCATCGCGGGCCAGGTCATCGCCACCCCCGGCTGTGAGTCCAACGTCAAGGAGATCTTCGACAAGACCTGGGAGCTTAAGCAGGACCCCACCATGATGATCTTCAACCAGTTCTCTGAGATGGGCAACCCCCTGTGGCACTACAACGTCACCGGTACCGCCCTGGCAGAGCTCTTCGAGGCTGTGAAGAAGCCCGGCGAGCGGCTGGCTGCCGCCGCCTTCACTTCCGGCTCCGCGGGCACCATGAGCGCGGGAGACCTGCTGAAGGAGCGCTATCCCCAGCTGAAGCTGGCCGTGGGCGAGGCCCTGCAGTGCCCCACCATCGTCAACAACGGCTTCGGCGGTCACCGCATCGAGGGCATCGGCGACAAGCACATCCCCTGGGTCCATAACGTCCGCAACACCGACATGGGCATCGCCATCGACGACGAGGACTCTCAGCGCCTGCTGCGCCTGTTCAACACCGAGGCCGGTCAGCAGTACCTCCGGGAGGAGCTGCACATGACCGACGAGCAAATCGAGAAGTTCACCTGGATGGGCATCTCCGGCATCGCCAACGTCCTGTGCTGCATCAAGATGGCCAAGTGGTACGAGCTGACAGAGAAGGACGTCATGGTCACGGTCCTCACCGACTCCGCCGTCATGTACAAGTCCCGGGTCGCGGAGCTCAACGAGTGGTACGGCGACTACAGCGTCACCGAGGCCGCCAAGGACCACGCCCTGCACATGCTGGGCCTCAAGACCGACAACATGCTGGAGCTCACCTACCCCGAGCGCAAACGGGTCCACAATCTCAAGTACTACACCTGGGTCGAGCAGCAGCAGATGGACGTGGAGGACCTCAACGACCAGTGGTACAAGCCCGAGGTCTGGGACGAGGTCCACAAGCAGGCTGCCGAGCTGGACAAGCTGACCGAGGCCTTCAACGAAGAAGTAGGCCTTTTAGCGAAGCTCTAACCCGTAGGGGCCGATGCCCACATCGGCCCTCCGCCGTCCCCGCCTGTAGCGCGGGCAATCTGCCCGCAATTCCCGCTGTAGCGGCGCACAGGCTGCGACACGGACCTGCAAATCAGGCTGGCATAACTGCGATTGAGATAAAGGAACTGTAGTATGAGAAATGTGATCTGCGCCTGCTGCGTGAAGTGCGGCAGAGAATACGAGGCGAAACCCGATCTCACCAACTGTGAATGCGGCGGCATCCTCGATATCGTCTACGACTACGACTACATCAAAACGGTTTTCCATAAGGAAGACCTTTCCAAACGCCCTTATGACATGTGGCGCTACCGGGAACTCCTCCCTGTGGAGGCCGACACCCCGGCCCCGCCCCTGCGGGTGGGCTGGTCCCCCCTCTACGAGGCGGAACGGCTGGCGAAGCAGCTTGGCCTCAAAAAGCTCTGGATCAAGGATGACGGCGTGAACCCCACAGCCTCCCTGAAGGACCGGGCCTCCGCGATGGCCGTCGCCAAGGCCCGGGAGGCCGGAGCGCGGGTCATCGCCTGCTCCTCCACCGGCAACGCGGCCTCCTCCCTGGCGGGCAACGCCGCCGCCGCGGGGCTGGAGACCTACATCTTTGTGCCGTCCCGGGCGCCCAAGGGCAAGGTTGCCCAGCTCATGACCTTCGGCGCCACGGTGATCTCCGTCCAGGGCAGCTACGAGGACACCTTTGAGCTGTCCAAGCAGGCCATCGAGCGCTGGGGCTGGTACAACCGCAACGCCGCCATCAACCCCTACCTCTCCGAGGGCAAGAAGACCGTGGGCCTGGAGATCATGGAGCAGCTCAATTGGCAGGTCCCGGACTACATCGCCATCTCCGTGGGCGACGGCTGCACCATCGCGGGCCTCTGGAAGGGGCTGAAGGACCTCTATGCCATCGGCTTCATCGACCGGCTTCCGAAGCTGATCTCCGCCCAGGCGGCGGGCTGCTGCCCCATCAACCGCGCCGTAGAGACCGGCGAGCCCTGGCAGCCCATGGAGGAGAACACCCTGGCGGATTCCATCGCCGTGGGCGTACCGCGCAACGCGGACAAGGCCATCGCCGCCATCCGGGAATCCGGCGGCCTGACGGTGGAGGTCACGGACGAGGAGATCATGGCCGCCCAGAAGCTCCTGGGCCGCAGTTGCGGCGTCTTCGGCGAGCCCGCGGGCGTCACCGGCACGGCGGGCCTGAAAAAGCTCTGCCAGCAGGGGAGGATCCCAGCCGACGCCGCGGTGGTCTCCGTGGTGACGGGCAACGGCCTTAAGGATGTCGCCAACGCCATCAAAGCCTGCGGCGAGCCCATCTCCGTCCCCTCGGATATGGACCGCCTGCTGGCGGCCTTCTCGGAGCGTGAAATCCCGCTTCGCTGAACGGATATGCGAAAAACAAAATCACGCAGGCGGCAGGACTGCCTGCGTGATTTTGTTCACAAACAATTTCTTTTTTTCGCAAACTCTGTTCAAATTTCCGCGTTACAATGACAGCGTGAAGAAAAACAACAGCAAAGGAGCGCTGAATTATGGATCCCTACAATCAGAACTACGAAAACCTGTTCAATTCCGAACCCCCCAAGCCCGAAGCGGAGCCCCCCGCTGAGGAATACGCATATGATACTACTTCCGCAGGGGCTGACGCCCACATCGGCCCGAATACCGCCCCCGTAGGGGCCGATGCCCACATCGGCTCGGAGACTGCCCCCGTAGGGGCTGACGCCCACATCGGCCTGGAGGCCGCCCCCGTAGGGGCCGATGCCTACATCGGCCCGACTGCCGACGATCAGCCTGTGTATCACACGGAACCCGAACAGCCCGCTTATCAGAATTCCTACTACGCCTCCGGTCCCGTCTACACCCCCCGGCCCGCCCAGACCACCCCGGCACAGCGTCCGAGCGCGGAGCACAAGGCCCCGGAGAAGAAGCAGAAGCAGCGCTCCGGCGGCTTCTGGAAAAAGGCTGTCGCCCTGGCGCTGGTCTGCGCCTTGCTGGGCGGCGCGGCAGGCTTCGGCGGCGCCCTGCTGGCAAACAAGCTCCAGTCCGGTCGCAGCAGCTCCAGCAAGGTTTCGACTGCCGTACAGCTGGCGACGCCCCGGGAGAGCACTGAGCTCAACGTCGTCACCGTGGACAGCGGCAAGCTCATGACTGCCAGCCAGGTCTATCAGAACAACGTGAATTCCACCGTAGGCATCACCACGGAGATCACCACCAACTGGTGGGGCTATCAGTCCACCTCCGCCGCGGCGGGCTCCGGCTTCATCCTCACGGAGGACGGCTACATCCTGACCAACGAGCACGTTATTGAGGACGCCAACACCATCACCGTCGCCATGTACGACGGCAGCACCTATGCCGCCACGCTGGTGGGCTACGATGTGAACAACGACATCGCGGTCCTGAAAATCGACGCCAAGGGGCTGACGCCCGTGGTCCTGGGCGACTCCGACGCCCTCAGCGTCGGCGAAGACGTGGTCGCCATCGGGAACCCCCTGGGTGAGCTGACCTTCTCCCTGACCAAGGGCACCGTCAGCGCCCTGAACCGCTCTGTCACCCTGTCCAGCAACGTCACGATGAACCTGATCCAGACCGACACGGCCATCAACTCCGGCAACTCCGGCGGCGCCCTGTTCAATATGTACGGCGAGGTGGTGGGCATCACCAACGCCAAGTACTCCTCCAGCAGCTACTCCGGCCAGGCCAGCATCGACAACATCGGCTTTGCCATCCCCATCAACTCCGTGCGGGACATCGTCACCTCCATCATTGAGAAGGGCTATATCTCCCGCCCCTATATCGGCGTCAGCGTTGCCAACGTCAGCGAGGAGAGCCAGAGCTACGGGATGCCCCAGGGCGCGGCCATCCGCTCCGTGGAGCAGAACAGCCCCGCGGAGAAGGCGGGCCTGCAGGCCAACGACATTGTCACCGCCATCAACGGCGAGACCATCAGCAGCTTCGACGACCTGAAAAATCGCGTCTCCGCTTCCGAGCCGGGGGACGAGCTGGCGTTCACCGTCTACCGCAAGGGCGAGACGCTGACCATCACCGTCGTCGTGGGGGAGAAGACCCAGGACGCCCTGCCCTCCTCCCAAAGCGAGAGCAGCCAGCAGCAGGGCCAGACCCAGGACCCCTGGGGCGGCAGCGGCCAGAGCATCGATCCCTGGGGCGGCAGCGGCCAGGGCATCGACCCCTGGGGCGGCAGCGGCCAGGGCTCCGGCACCTTCCCCTTTGGCTGGGGCTACGGCGGTTGACATAACTGCTGAACATCTGCAAACTCACACGAATCACGATAGAAAAGCCGCGGTTCCACGGAATCGCGGCTTTTGCTTGCATTTTTGCAGGTCTTGGGGTAATATATAGAATAGGGAAAAATTCTTGTGCCCGGAAGGAGGGAAGCCTATGCTGCCGGAGCAGTTCTGCGAAAAAATGAGAGCCCTGTTACAGGACGAGTACGAGGATTTTCTGGAAGCCCTGGACCGGCCCCGGGCCGTGGGCTTGCGTCTGAATCCCCTCAAAGTCCGTCATTCTGCGCAAAGCGAAGGATCCGTATCCAAAACTTTCAATTTTCAACTTTCAACTTTCAACTTAACGCCGGTCCCCTGGGAGCCCGACGGCTTTTCATACGACGCCGAGACCCGTCCCGGCCTGCATCCCTACCATGCCGCCGGAGCCTATTACCTCCAGGAGCCCAGCGCTATGGCCCCCGCGGCCCTGCTGGACCCGCAGCCCGGCGAGCGAGTCCTGGACCTCTGCGCCGCCCCCGGCGGCAAGAGCACCCAAATCGCGGGCCGCATGGGCGGAAAGGGCCTGCTGGTCTGCAATGAGCTCCACCCCAAGCGGGCCTCCGTCCTGGCCTCCAACGTGGAGCGGCTGGGGATCGCCAACGCCCTGGTCCTGAACGAGCACCCTGCCCGCCTGGCCCAGCGCTTTGCCGGATACTTCGACCGGGTCTTAGTGGACGCGCCCTGCTCCGGAGAGGGTATGTTCCGCAAGCACGACGCCGCCTCCGCCGACTGGAGCCCCGAGACGGTCGCCATGTGCGCCAGACGGCAGGCGGAGATCCTGGACTGCGCCGCCGCCGTGCTCCGGCCCGGCGGGCGGTTGGTCTATTCCACCTGCACCTTCTCCCCGGAGGAAAACGAGGGCACCGTGGCGGCCTTTCTGCGCCGCTGGCCGGAGTTCGAGACGGAGCGCCCGGAGGCTCCCTGGTTTGCGCCGGGCCGCCCGGACTGGGCGGACGGCAGCCCTGCCCTGGCAGATACCTTCCGGCTCTGGCCCCATAAGCTGCGGGGAGAGGGCCACTTCGCCGCCGTCCTGCGGAAAACAGACAACGCAGCTGCGGCCTCCGGCGATCCCCAAGCCGCACCCACCTTCCAATCCCGTCATTCTGAGCGCAGTGAAGGACCCGTCCCCTTACCCAATCCGGTACAAAATCTCTTGAAAGAGCTCGGGATCGACCTGCCAGAGGGCGTCCAGGTCCGCTTCGGAGACCGCTGCTTCCTGGCGCCGCCGGAGCTGCCCCCGCTGCGAGGCCTCAAGGTGCTGCGGCCCGGCCTGGAGCTGGCGGAGCTGCGCAGGGAGCTGGCTGTTCCGGCCCACGCCCTGGCTCTCTGGGCCGGGGAGGCTGCCGCCTGCTGCGACCTGAGCGCCGAGGACCCCGCCTGTGCGGCTTATCTGAACGGCCAGACGCTTCCCTTCGAGGGGAAGGGCTGGACCCTGGTCCGCGTGGACGGCCTCTCCCTGGGCTGGGGAAAGGCCTCCAACGGCATTCTGAAGAACCACTACCCCAAGGGCCTCCGTACCTTATAGCCTCGGTGCAGCGCCGCCGGGACCGCGGCAGGGGAGGGCGGCCCGCTCACCGCAGCCGCAGGCTCCGCAGATATGCCTTCTGCGCCTCGCTGATCCGATTACTCTCCACAGCCTTTTGAATGGTCTTGTTGTGGACCCATTGCGCCAGACGCCGCTCCGCCAGCCAGGGCAGGGCGGCGTCCCACTGCTTTGCCAGAGCTGTGGCGAAGTACCAGGCCTGCATCATGTTTACATAATATTCCTCCGAGCGCACCGACCCGGCCAGTTCCAGGCAGGCAGGGGAGAAGTCCTCCTCCAAAAAGTGATCCATGAGCTGCTTGATGCCGAAGCGCAGGGTGTAGACCCGCTCGGAGCGCAGCCAGACCGGGATCCGCGCCAGCAGCTCGGGCCGATGCCTCCGGAAGCAGGGGAGGGAGAGGCAGTCGCAGACGGCCCAGTTGTCTATTTCAGGCAGAAAGGCCTCCACCGACGCCAGACAGCGGGCAAAGTCCTTCTCATAGGCCAGCAGATAGGCGTGCAGCAGCTTTTCCTCGTGATAGCGGTGGGGCAGCTCCCCCAGGAAGGCCGCGGCCTCCGGCCTGCCCCGAAGCTCCTTTGCCAATGCCCGCAGAACGGGCGACCGGACCCCCAGGATGCGCTCCCGCTCCACCGTGGGGAGCAGTCCCGCCGTGAAGTCCCGGTATCCTGGCTCCGACAGGGCCGTCAGCCGTTCCCGCACAAAGGCGACCGCCGCCGTCGGTTGTATGCCCACACTCATCGCATTTCCTTCGATGCTGCTTTTGTATTCCATCCTCGTCCCCTCGCTTTTCTTTCGATTTCGTTCCTTTTCATTATATCCGGAAACCATGCGCTTGTCAAAGAGAAACAGACCTCGGGTCGGTGTCAAGTTGTTGTAGGAAAAAAGTGCGCCTCAAAATGGTCTAAGTGCGATGAACAGTGGAGTGACCTTGTTCTGCCGTGCAGGGAACGTAACAGCATGGTCTGGATCAGCGAGGCCACCGGTATTAGGAAGAAA
>JAFRPC010000016.1 GCA_017429325.1 Oscillospiraceae bacterium
GACAGGACGTACACCTGGCCCTTGAACTTGCGCAGGGGCTTGATGGACTTGGGAACTGCCAGGACCTGGCCCCGCTCCACTTCCTTCTTCGCGATGCCGCGCAGCAGGCAGCCCACGTTGTCGCCGGCCTCGGCGTACTCCAGGGTCTTGTGGAACATCTCGGTACCGGTGACGGTGGTCTCCTTGATCTCGTCCTCGAGACCGACGATCTCCACCTTGTCGCCGACCTTGACGCGGCCACGCTCCACACGGCCGGTAACGACGGTGCCGCGGCCGGTGATGGTGAACACGTCCTCGATGGGCATCAGGAAGGGCAGGTCGGACTTACGGTCGGGAGTGGGGATCCAGCTGTCGACGGCGTCCATCAGCTCCCAGATGCACTCGTACTCGGGGGCATGGGGATCCTTGGACTCGGAAGCCAGGGCGTTCAGAGCGGAACCCTTGATGATGGGGGTGTCGTCGCCGGGGAAGCCGTAGTTGTCCAGCAGCTCGCGGACTTCCATCTCAACCAGCTCCAGGAGCTCGGGGTCGTCCACCTGGTCGCACTTGTTCAGGAAGACCAGGACGGAGGGCACGTTCACCTGACGGGCCAGCAGCAGATGCTCCTTGGTCTGCGCCATGGGGCCGTCGGAAGCAGCGATAACCAGGATCGCGCCGTCCATCTGAGCAGCGACGTTAATCATGTTCTTGATGTAGTCGGCGTGACCCGGGCAGTCCACGTGGGCGTAGTGACGGGCAGCAGTCTCGTACTCAACGTGAGCGGTGTTGATGGTGATGCCGCGCTCTCTCTCTTCGGGGGCCTTGTCGATGGAAGAGTAGTCGGTGTACTCAGCGTTGCCAAACATAGCCAGGTACTTGGTGATGGCAGCGGTCAGAGTGGTCTTGCCATGGTCGATATGGCCGATGGTGCCGATATTGACATGGGGCTTGGTTCTGTTGAATTTCTGCTTTGCCATTGATTTTTTTCCTCCTGTAAAAGTTGTGGATCAGTGACTTTAGTATTTTCAGACGGTAAACATTTTACACTAAGTTCTCGGAAAATACAAGCTTTATTTTTTGAAAAAAACGGAATTTTTAAGGGTTTTTGCGGCAATTTTCAGAATCTGCCGCGCTTGGACATGATTTCCTCCTGGATGCTCCGGGGGAGCTGGACGTAGTGGCTGGGCTCCATGGAATAGGTGCCGCGGCCCTGGGTCCTGCTGCGCAGGTCCGTGGCGTAGCCAAACATCTCGCTCAGGGGCACGTGGGCGTCGATTTGGGAGATGCCCCCGCGGGGCTCCATGCCCAGGATGCTGCCCCGGCGCCCGGTGATGTCGCCCATCACGTCGCCCATATATTCCTCGGGGACCATGACGGAGACCTTCATAATGGGCTCCAAAATCACGGGATTTGCCTTGCGGCAGGCCTCCTTGAAGGCGATGGAGCCCGCAATTTTGAAGGACAGCTCCGAGGAGTCTACCTCGTGGAAGGAGCCGTCGTAGAGGGTGACTTTCACGTCCACCACCGGGAATCCGGCCAGAACACCGGCCTGCATCGCGCCTTGGACGCCCTGGTCCACGGCGGGAATGAATTCCTTGGGGATGGCGCCGCCCACGACGGCGTTGATGAACTCATAGCCCTTGCCGGGCTCGTTGGGCTCCACCTTCAGCTTGACGTGGCCGTACTGGCCCTTGCCGCCGGACTGGCGCACATAGCGCTCGTCCACGTCGGCGGTACCCTGCACGGTCTCCTTGTAGGCCACCTGGGGGGTGCCGACGTTGGCCTCGACCTTGAACTCCCGCAGCAGGCGGTCCACGATGATCTCCAGATGGAGCTCGCCCATGCCGGCGATGATGGTCTGACCCGTCTCCTCGTCGGTGTAGGTCTTGAAGGTGGGGTCCTCCTCGGCCAGCTTTTGCAGGGCGATGCCCAGCTTTTCCTGCCCGGCCTTGGTCTTGGGCTCGATGGCCACGCGGATGACGGGCTCGGGGAAGACCATGGACTCCAGGATGATGGGGTGCTTCTCGTCGCAGAAGGTGTCGCCGGTGGTGGTGTTCCGGACGGAGACCACGGCGGCGATGTCGCCGGAGTAAACGGCGTCGATGTCCTCCCGGTGATTGGCGTGCATTTGCAGGATGCGGCCCAACCGCTCCCGCTGCCCCTTGGTGGAGTTCATGACGGTCTTGCCCTTCTCACAGGTGCCGGAGTAGACCCGGAAGAAGCAGAGCTTCCCGACGAAGGGGTCCGTGGCGATCTTGAAGGCCAGAGCGGAGAAGGGGGCCTCGTCCGAAGCGGGACGGAACTCCTCGCTGCCGGTCCTGGGATTGACGCCGGTGACGCCCTTCTTGTCCAGGGGAGAGGGCAGGTAGTTCACGATGGCGTCCAGCAGCTCCTGTACGCCCTTGTTGCGGTAGGAAGTACCGCAGGTGACGGGAACCATGCGAACGCCGATGGTGGCTTTGCGGATGGCCCGGTGGATGAGCTCCTCCGGGATCTCCTCGCCCGAGAGATAGTACTCCATGATCTCGTCGTCCTCTTCGGAGACGGCGTCCAGGAGCTTCTCCCGGTATTCCTCCGCCAGATCGCGCAGATCGGCGGGGATCTCTTCTTCCCGCACGTCCTTGCCCAATTCGTCATAGAAGACATTGGCCTTCATGCGGATCAGGTCGATGACGCCGGTAAAATCGGCCTCAGCTCCGATGGGGAGTTGGATGGGAACGGCGTGACACTTCAGCCGGTCGTGCATCATCTTGAGGACGTGGAAGAAGTCGGCGCCCGTGATGTCCATCTTGTTGATGTAGACCATACGGGGCACGTTGTATTTATCGGCCTGGCGCCAGACAGTCTCGGTCTGGGGCTCGACGCCCCCCTTGGCGCACAGGACGGTCACAGCGCCGTCCAGGACGCGAAGGCTGCGCTCCACCTCTACGGTGAAGTCCACGTGGCCCGGGGTGTCGATGATATTGATGCGGCAGTCCTTCCAGAAGCAGGTGGTGGCGGCGGAGGTGATGGTGATGCCCCGCTCCTGTTCCTGCTCCATCCAGTCCATGATGGCCGTGCCCTCGTGGGTCTCGCCCATGCGGTAGGTCCGGCCTGTATAGAACAGGATGCGCTCGGTGGTGGTGGTTTTGCCGGCGTCGATATGCGCCATAATGCCGATGTTTCGCGTATTCTCAAGAGAATATTGTCTCGGCATGGTATCGCTCCTTTGTGTGTGTTGAAGCTTCCGCCTTCGGGTGGCGCACACTGTGCGCCGCTACCGGAATGACGCGGAAATTACCAACGGAAGTGGGAGAAAGCCTTGTTGGCTTCCGCCATCTTGTGGGTATCCTCGCGCTTCTTCACGGAGGCGCCGGTGTTGTTGCAGGCGTCCATGATCTCGCCGGCCAGGCGTTCTCTCATGGTCTTTTCGCTGCGCTTGCGGGCATAGGTGGTGATCCACCGCAGACCCAGGGTCTGCCGACGGTCGGGCTTGACCTCCAGGGGGACCTGGTAGGTGGCGCCGCCCACGCGGCGGGACTTGACTTCCAGGGCGGGCATGATATTTTCCATGGCCTGCTGGAAGGCTTCCAGACCGTTCTTTCCGGTCTTCTTTTCTACGAGTTCAAATGCGCCGTAGACGACCTTCTGGGCAACGCCCTTCTTGCCGTCGAGCATAATGCTGTTGACGAGCTTCGTAACCAGAACGGAATTGTAAATGGGATCCGGGAGAACTTCTCTCTTGGGAACATTACCTCTTCTGGGCACTTCGCTTCCCTCCTTCATATAATAATGATTTCATAGGTACTTCAAAGGGACTTTCACCCTCTGTCGGTGCTTGCCAGTGAGGTTATAGTATATATAAACTCATGGCAAGGATTTGTCTTGCGCACAAGACAGGCATTTCAGTTGTCGTCTCAGACCCTAGTCACTAGCACCTAGCAACTAGCCCCTGAGCTCACTTCTTCTTTGCAGCGCCCTTGGCCTTGGGCTTCTTGGCACCGTACTTGGAACGGGCCTGCATTCTGCCCTGGACACCCTGGGTATCCAGCGTGCCGCGGATGATGTGGTAACGAACGCCGGGGAGGTCCTTGACACGACCGCCGCGGATGAGGACCACGGAGTGCTCCTGCAGGTTGTGGCCTTCGCCGGGGATGTAGGAAGAGACCTCATACCCGTTGGTCAGGCGGACACGGGCGATCTTACGCAGCGCGGAGTTCGGCTTCTTGGGGGTGGTGGTACGAACGGCGGTGCAGACGCCTCTCTTCTGGGGGGAGGACAGGTCGGTGGTCCGGTTCTTCAGGGTGTTCATACCCTTCTGCAGAGCGGGAGCGGTGGACTTGTAGGTCGCCTGCTCGCGGCCCTTTCTTACCAGCTGGTTAAAAGTAGGCATAGTTGTCTCCTTTCTTTGAAATTCCGGCTTTGCCGGTTTTTATTATAACCGGGAATGCGTTTGGTTAAACGCTTCCGAGGTCACGATTTCAGGAGCCCGGCTGCGGAGGCGCCGACGGCGATGCCGCAGGCTTCGCCCAGCTCTTTCATGGTCCGGACCCGAACAACGGGAAGCTCCCGTTCCCGGGCCAGCGCCTCCATGGGCTCCGTGATGGCGGGGTCGGCGTCGTCCGCCAGGAAGACCCGGCGGATCTCGTCTCTGCCGATGGCCTTGCGAAGCTGTTTGACGCCCACGACCCGGGGAGAATTCTTCAGCTCGCGCAGCAAATCGGCACCTCCGAACATCCGAAAATGGGCGCAATGGGCCTATGGACCCACGCGGAAATTTAGTATAGCATATTACACGAAAATAGTCAAGAAATTTTGTGAATAATTTCCGGAAAAATTGAGAAAAAAACGGGGAAGCTCTCTGAAACGGGAGCGGTCAGCGCAATTCTGAAATTTCGTCCTTGCAATTATGGAAAAACAATGCTATGATACATTATAATGTATTAAAATCTGGAGGTTCCCGGAATGGCGGAATGGATCACATCGAAGGCAAACAGTACCGTACAGCACCTGCGCAAGCTGATGGCGAGCCGGAAATATCGCTATGAGGCCCGCGCCTTTGTGGCCGACGGCATCAAGCTGGCGGAGGAGGCGCTGCGCTGGGGGCTCCAGGTGGAGGCCGTCATCCTGCGGGAGGGGGTGGACTTCCCCGTCCCCGCCGGGGTACGGGAGCTCCGGGTCCCGGAGGGGCTCATGAAGGAGATCTCCCGGATGGAGACTCCCCAGGGCGTCCTGGCCCTGTGCCGGATGCCGGAGCAGCAGCCTTTGGAGCTGGAGCCCGGCACCCTGATCCTCGACGGCATCCAGGACCCCGGCAACCTGGGCACCATCCTCCGGGCCGCCGACGCCTTTGACATCCCGGTGATCCTGGCCGACGGCTGCGCGGACCCCTACGGGGAGAAGACTGTCCGGGCCACCATGGGGGCCGTCTTCCGCAGACCACCCCAGCAGGCCACCACCGAGGAGCTGCTGACCCTGTGCCAGACCCGGGGCCTGCCCATCTGCGTCACCACCCCCAGCGCCCGGGCGGAGGATATCCGCGGCGTGCCTCTGGGCAGCGTCGTCACCGTCATCGGCTCTGAGGGCCAGGGGGTGAGCGAGGCCTTCTTAGAGGCCGCCCAATGCCGGGCCATTATCCCCATGTCTTCGCGGTGCGAATCGTTAAACGCGGCGGTGGCCGCGACGGTCGTTTTATGGGAACTGAGAAGGAATAAATAAGAAGTAAAAAGTAAAAAGTAAGAGGTAAAAACGGAATCACAATTCGATACGGGCAATTCTTACTTCTTACCTCTTACTTCTTACTTGAGCGATCAGTATGGAGAATCAAAACCTGTATTGGATCTGGCTGACCCGCAGGCCGGGCCTGGGCCCGGTGAAGCTCCGGCGGCTTTTGGAGCAGTTTGGCGGGCCGGAGGCCCTCTACGCCGCCGACGCCGAAGCCCTGGCCCGGGCGGGGGTCTCCGAGACGGCCCGCCGCGCTCTGCTGGACAAGGACCTGGAGCCTGCCCGGAGCATCCTGCGGAGCTGCAAGGAGAAGGGCCTTCACATCCTGACCCTGGGAGACGCCGACTACCCCTCCGCCCTGGGGCGGACGGCGGACGCGCCGGTGCTCCTCTACTGCAAGGGCGAGCTGCCCGGCGCCGGGCGGCAGCCCTGGATCGGACTGGTAGGCGCCCGGCGCGCCGACGCCAAGGGCCTGGCCCTGGCGCGGCAGTTTGGCTGGCAGATCGCCGGCTGCGGCGGCGTCGTCGTGACGGGCATGGCGAAAGGCATCGACGCCGAGGCCGCCTGGGGCGCCCTGGACCGGGGCGGCCGGGTGGTGGGCGTGCTGGGCTGCGGCCCGGACCTGGTCTACCCGAAGGAAAACGCGGCCCTCTACGAGAAGGTCGCCGCTCAGGGCTGCCTGCTCTCCGAATATCCCCCCGGCGTCCAGCCCGACGCCCGGCACTTCCCGGCCCGGAACCGCATCATCAGCGCCCTCTCCGACGGGGTGACGGTGGTCCAGGCCTCAGAGCAGAGCGGAGCCCTCATCACCGCCCGCTGGGCCGTCTCCCAGGGCCGGGAGGTCTTCGCGGTCCCCGGCCCGGCAGGGGAGCCTCTGAGCCGGGGCTGCAACCAGCTCCTGCGGGAGGGAGCCCTCCTGGCGGAGAACGGCTGGGACATCATGCGGGAGTACTACTACCGCTATCCCGGCGCGGTCCGGGAATGCCGGGAGCTGCCCCCGCCCCGGAGCCCGGAGGCCGCCTCCGCGGCCCCGCAGCCCAGCGAGCCCGCCGCGCCCCCCAGACCGCAGGCCGCGCTGCGGACGGAGACGCCCCGTCAGCCCGCCCCGCCCCCGGCAGACCTGACGCCGCCCCAGCGGCGCATCTTAGAAGCCCTGCAAGGCGGCCCTGTGCAGCTGGACACCCTGATCGACAAGACGGGCCTGCCCGCCGCCCAGGTGCTGCCCCAGCTCACCCTGCTGCAAATCAAAAAAAATATTACCCAGTTGCCTGGGAAACAATACACTCTCTCAGGAGGATAACATCGCATGGCAAAGCAAAGCCCAGACCTTGTAATCGTGGAATCGCCCTCCAAGGCGAAGACCATCGGCAAATATCTCGGGCCGGAGTTCCAGGTCAAAGCCTGTATGGGCCACCTGCGGGACCTGCCCAAGAGCACCATGGGCGTGGACCTTGAGCACGACTTCGCTCCCGAATACATTCCCATGAAGGAGAAGTCCGAGCTCATCCGGGAGCTGAAAAAGGCCGCCGACAAGGCGGACACCGTCTACCTCGCCACCGACCCGGACCGGGAGGGCGAGGCCATCTCCTGGCACATCAAGGAGCTGCTGCAGCTCCCCGACGAGAAGACCCGCCGCGTCACCTTCAACGAGATCACCAAGGGCGTGGTGACAAAAGCCATCCGCCAGCCCCGGGGCATCGACCTGGACCTGGTGGACGCCCAGCAGGCCCGCCGCATCCTGGACCGCATCGTGGGCTACCAGCTCTCGCCCCTGCTCTGGCGGAAGGTCCGCCGGGGCCTCTCCGCGGGCCGCGTCCAGTCCGTGGCGACCCGGCTGGTGGTGGAGCGGGAGAACGAGATCCGCGCCTTCGTGCCGGAGGAGTACTGGACCCTGGACGTGACCTTAGAGTGCCTGGAGAAGCCGGGCCGCTTCGAGGCCCACTACCTGGGGGAAAACGGCAAAAAGCGGACCCTGGGCTCCGAGGCGGAGGCCACAGCCGTCCGCAGCGACGTGGAGCGGCAGCCCTTCACCGTCAAGGAGATCAAAAAGGCTGAGAAGCGCCGGGCGCCCGCGCCCCCCTTCATCACCTCCACTCTCCAGCAGGAGGCCTCCCGCAAGCTGAACATGACCCCCAAGCGCACCATGGCCATCGCCCAGCAGCTCTATGAGGGCGTGGAGGTGACGGGCCAGGGCGCCGTGGGTCTCATCACCTATATGCGTACCGACTCCCTGCGGCTGTCCGAGGAGGCCCTCGCCGCCGCCCGGGACTTCATCACCGAGCGCTACGGCAGCCGCTACTACCCCGGCAGCCCCCGGCGCTACCGCAGCAAGAGCGCGGCCCAGGACGCCCACGAGGCCATCCGGCCCAGCGACCTGCGGCTGGACCCCGACCGTCTGGCCAAGGACCTGACCCGAGACCAGCTTCGGCTCTACCGGCTGATTTGGAGCCGCTTCGTGGCCTGCCAGATGGAGAGCGCGGTCTACGACACCGCCGCCATTGACACCGAATGCAAAGGCCACAGCTTCCGCTCCAACCACCAGAGCCTCCGCTTCCCCGGCTTTTTGGCCGTCTATGAGGAGGGCCGGGACGACGAGAGCGAGGAGAAGTTAGACGCCCTGCCCGAGCTGCGGGAGGGTGAGACCGTGCAGCACGTGGAGAGCCGGGCCGCCCAGCACTTCACCCAGCCCCCCGTCCGCTACACCGAGGCCACCCTGGTCAAGGCTATGGAGGAAAAGGGCGTGGGCCGCCCCTCCACCTACGCCTCCATCGTCTCCACCATCCAGGACCGGGAGTACGTGGTCAAGAAAGAAAAGCGTTTAGAGCCCACCCCCCTGGGCGAAGTCGTCACCCAGCTCATGCTGGACCGCTTCAACGACATCATCGACGTGGAGTTCACCGCCGGGATGGAGGATAAGCTGGACCAGGTGGAGGCCGGAAAGCTGCCCTACAAGCAGGTCCTGCGGGACTTCTACGAGGGCTTCCACAAGGAGATGGAGCAGGCCGAGGAGGCCCCCCGGGTCAAGGTCCCCGAGGAGGTCACGGACGAGGTCTGCGAGCTCTGCGGGCGGAAAATGGTGGTGAAGTTTGGCCGCTTCGGCAAGTTCCTGGCCTGCCCCGGCTACCCGGACTGCAAGAACGCCAAGCCCATCGTGGAGCACATGCCGGGCCGCTGCCCCAAGTGCGGCGCGGGGATGCTCAAGCGGAAGTCCAAGAAGGGCTACGCCTACTACGCCTGCGAGACGGGCCAGGCCTGCGGCTTTATCACCTGGGACGTGCCCACGGACCAGGACTGCCCCGCCTGCGGCCAGACCATGTTCAAGCGCTCCGGCAAGGGCCGCATGAAGCCCTTCTGCATCAACGAGAACTGCGAAAATTTCCTGCCCGAGGACAAGCGCGGGTACTATAAGAAACCCCAGCCCGTCGAGGATGAGGCAGCAGGCAACGGGCAACAGGCAACAGGCACGAAGAAGGCAGCCGAGAAGAAGACAGCCGCAAAAAAAACCGCTGCGAAGAAGACTGCGGCAAAAAAGACGAGCGCGAAAAAAACGTCAACGCGGAAGAAAAAGGAATAAGTAAGAAGTAAGAAGTAAAAAGTAAATAGTAAGAATGATCCCTTCCCACTGCGCAGTACCTCCTACTTCTTAACTCTTACTTCTTACTTGAGAACAGCTATGAACTACGAAACAGTAACCGTCGTCGGCGCGGGCCTGGCCGGTTCTGAGGCCGCCTGGCAGCTGGCGGAGCGGGGCTTACAGGTCCGGCTCATTGAGATGAAGCCCCAGAAAATGACCCCCGCCCACCACAGCCCGGACTTTGCCGAGCTGGTCTGCTCCAACTCCCTGCGGGGGGACCGGCTGGAGAACGCCGTAGGCCTGCTGAAGGAGGAGCTGCGGCGCTGCGGGAGCCTGATCCTGGCCTGCGCCGACGCCACCCGCGTGGAGGCGGGGGGCTGCCTGGCGGTGGACCGCCACCGCTTCTCTCAGATGGTCACGGAGCGCATCCGCTCCCACCCCAATATCACCGTGGAGGCCCGGGAGCTCACCCAGGTCCCGCCGGGCCCGGTCATCGTCGCCACGGGGCCCCTGACTTCGGAGGCCCTGTCCGCGGCCATCGCCGATTACTTCGGCGGCGCGGGCTACCTCAACTTCTTCGACGCCGCCGCGCCCCTGGTGAGCTTTGAGTCCATCGACATGAGCCAGGCCTGGTTCGCCTCCCGCTACGACCGGGGGACGCCGGATTATGTCAACTGTGCCCTGGACGAGGCCCAGTACAAGGCCTTCGTCCGGGAGCTGGCGAGCGCCGAGGAGGCCCCGGTCCACGGCTTCGAGGACAGCAAGGTCTTCGAGGGCTGTATGCCGGTGGAGGTCATGGCCCGGCGCGGGGAGGACACCCTGCGCTTCGGCCCCCTGAAGCCCGTGGGCCTGCCGGACCCGAAGACCGGAAAGGAGCCCTACGCTGTGGTCCAGCTTCGCCGGGACAACGCTGCCGGGACGGTCTACAACTTAGTGGGCTTCCAGACCCACCTGCGCTTCCCGGAGCAGAAGCGGGTCTTCTCCATGATCCCGGCCCTGGCAAACGCCGAGTTCCTGCGCTACGGGGTCATGCACCGCAACACTTTCCTGGATTCTCCCCGGCTGCTGGACCGGACCTACGCGGACCGGCGGGACCCCCTCGTGGCCTTTGCCGGGCAGATGACCGGCGTGGAGGGCTACGTGGAGTCCACGGCCTCCGGCTTCCTGGCGGCAGTCTGTATGGCCGCCCGGGTCAAGGGCGAGCCCGTGCCGGACTTCCCCCCGGAGACCGCCATCGGCGCCCTGGGCCGCTACGTCAGCGACCCCTCCGTCACCAAATTCCAGCCCATGAACATCAACTTCGGCATCCTTCCCCCCCTGGGCCGCAAGGTCAAGGGGAAGGCCAATAAAAACCTCGCCATCGCCGAGCGGGCTTTGGAAGCACTTGAACAAGTAATAAGTAAGAAGTAAAAAGGTATTTATTCAGTAGCCCCGGTTGACAAGCGACGAATTGTGCAAAACGGAGAAAAATCAGCGCATCTCAAGGGGCAAACGAACGATGAGTGTGGAAAACTTTCGGCGTTTTGACGAAAGCAAACACTATCCCCACTGAGCC
>JAFRPC010000061.1 GCA_017429325.1 Oscillospiraceae bacterium
GGCGAAGCTCACGCCCATTTCCTTGGCGGTGATGTCGGTGTAGACGGCACGCCAGGCCACGTTGTTGACGTTGGTGACGGCGCCCTCCTGGCCCTCGCCGAAGCGCTTGGTCTCGGTGGGCTCGCCCTGGTCGTCTAACTTGCTGACTTCCAGATACCAGGAAGCATAGTCGTTCAGCACGGTCTGGCGGATGGTAAAGGTGGTCTTGATCTCCACCCCAATGGAGATGGAGGTGTAGAAGCTCAAGTCCTCGTTCAGTTCGGGCTCCGGGGTGCCGGTGGGCTCGAGGACGGTGTGCTCACGGCTGAGCTCGGCGTTGCAGCGCTGGCAGTAGACCACGGTGTCATAGCCGCCGTACTCGGTAGCGGTGGGCTCCACGTAGTTCTCCTGGACAGCTTCGCCGGGCAGGTGGCCCAGGGCCTCCACGGTGATGTGGGTGCGGCTCAGCTCTTCCCCGCAGTCGGTGCAGTAGACGACCTCGTCATAGCTGCCCACCTCGATGCAGGTGGGCTCCACCCGGTTCTCCACCACAGGGTCGCCGGGCGTATGGACGTGCGCCTCGCCGATGATGGTGGTGTAATAAGCGGTGCCGACCGGTGTTTCCCGATACAGCTTCAACACGTTGGCATTGGAGGAGCTGCCGGACCAGAAATAATGGTTGTTGCTGCTCCAGCTGAAGTAGGGGTAGCTGCCGTTGGCCGCGTTCTTCAGCTGAACAACGCCGCTGGCGTTGATGGCCGGGGTCCAGCCGCAATAGCTGCTGTTGACGTCGGTGTAGGCAGTCAGATAGGAGCTGCTGTTCATCCCGTAATATGCGCCGGTAGAAACACTTTGCAGGGTATAATTGCTGCCATTGGCGGCCAGGGTGAAGCGGTAGTCTTCGGCAACGCCGCTCATGGTGCTGCCGTCCAGGGTGATGCCGGTGGAAGTGAAGGCGGTGCAGTTGCCGGAGCTCTCAATGTTTGTACCGTTAGCGCTTCCGCTCACTCCCTTCAGCACGTACATGCTGCCGCTGCTGGTGGTGTTGTTGGTGATGACGTAGTTGCCGGTCCAGTCCGCGGGCGCGGCCGTCAGCAGCTCATAGACGACGCCGGTGCCTGCTTCGGTGTAGGTGAACAGGGCCTTCAGGGTGATCTCCTGCGGGGCAATGTAAGTGCCGGTCAGGATGGTGGCGGGAAGGGTCTCCACATTGTCATAGTCCTCTGTAACCCAGCCCAGGAAGCTATAGCCCTCAGGGCCCTCCACGGTAGGCAGGGTGATGCCGGTGTTGGTGTTGGAGACCATGTCGGCGGGCTTGGTCACGCCCGCGGGCACGGAGAAGTGGACGGGGAATTCGCTGCCCAGAGGATCGGTGTAGTCGTCCACGTAGGTGTCGCCGCAGCGAGAGCAGACGTGGGTGGTGTAGCCCTGCTGGGTCTCGGTGGGAGGCGTCACAGTGGCAACGTAGTCATGACCCAGCGCGGGGAGTACGGTGCTCTCGCGGCTCAGCTCCTGGCCGCATACGGTGCAGTAGACCACGGTGTCGTAACCGCCGGCGGCGGTGCAGCTGGCGGGGACCTCATTCTCCACCACGGGAGCGCCGGGGTCGTGCTCGTGCGGCAGGATGACGATGGTGGTATAGGTGGCAACCGGGGTGCCGCCTTCTGTCAGCTTGTAGATGTCCAGGGTCACGACGCCGCTGATGCTGTCCGCGTTGACCATGGCCCATTGATTCTGATTGGTACCGGAGATGTTTGTTCTGCAGGACAGATAGAAGACGCTGGGGTTGTAGTCAATCGTGTCCATGAGGACAAGATGGTCCTCGTAGGTGGTCAGGGCAAAGGAGGCCATGAAGTTCGAGTTGTCCGCCTTGATGGACAGGTTTTCGGTATTGGCGGGGGTATAGAGCCAACCGTTGTCGTTGTCTCCCAAATACCAGCCAATATCAGCCTGGGTGACGGGGAAATACATCTTCGGGTCCGAGAGGATCACCGCGGCGTTGTTGGTAAACGTAAAGTTCTTTACGTGGTTCCAGCTGTGGCGCTCGCGATACAGACCGAATTCAGTTCCGGCGGCGGTGATGACGATTTTATCCCCCTCAGAGAGGGTGTCGTTGACGGTCATCAGCGTCAGCGTCGGAGGGTTCTCGCCGTAGTCGTTATACACATACAGCGCTTTCAGCGTGATGTCTGCCGTGGGCAGGTACAGGCCGGAGAGGATCTGACTGGGCTGCTCGGTGACGTTGTCATAATCCTCTGTTACCCAGCCCAGGAAGGTATAAGCCGCGGGAGCGTCCGCCGTGGGGAGCTCCGCGCCCTCGAGGGAGTTGATCGTCATGGAGGCAGGCGGGGTGATCCCGTCCGGGGTCGTGAAAGTTACTGTGTAGTCCGTGCCGTCGGCATAGACAGAGCCAGCGCAGACGGTCAGCAGGGACAGGACCATGCAAAGAATCAGCAACAGGGAGAATGCTTTTTTCATGGGTCGTTATCCTCCATTTTTGTAATTGCGTTTTACGACATCGCCGCGGCGGCGGAGTCGGTGTAGATGAGCAGGGCGTTGAGCAGAGCCAGCTCTTCCGCGCTGGTGTCGGAGTTCAGACGGGCGGCGCGGACGTAGCCCTCCACGGACCACAGCAGCGGGGTGCCGGTCTCCACGCCGTCCACCAGGGCGGTGAACTCGAACATGTCGCGCATCTCATTGGCTTCCACGTTGGAGAACTTGGCGCTGTAGACGCTGCCCACCTTCGTGGTCTCCAGAATCTCCTTGACCTCGTTGGAGCCCTGCTTCTTCACCTGGATCTGCACGGTGCCCTCGGCGCCGAGGTTCCGGGCCGTGATGCTCAGGACCACCCGGTTCTTGATGGACACGGAGCCGTAGAGGTTCGGGCCGTTGGAGCCGTTCACTAAGGTTGCGGGAGCCTGGGTCTTGGTCTCAAACTGGTTCTTGGCGGCGGCAGCCGCGGCGCTCAGGTTCTCGTTCACCAGGTTGTCGGTGTCGTACACAAAGTAGTTCTGCGCGGCGGCGCCGTAGTTCAGCATGTCGGCGCAGAGGGTGCGCACAGCGTTCTCGTTGTCGGTCTTCACCAGCTCGCCC
>JAFRPC010000017.1 GCA_017429325.1 Oscillospiraceae bacterium
GGAGGTTGTGGGGCTCTGTTGTCGAAGGGACCCCTCCGCCCCAGTGTGCGCACTGGGGCACCTCCCCTGCAAGCAGGGGAGGTTGTGGGGCTCTGTTGTCGAAGGGACCCCTCCGCCCCAGTGTGCGCACTGGGGCACCTCCCCTGCGAGCAGGGGAGGTTGCGGGGCTCTGTTGTCGGAGAGACCCCTCCGCCCCAGTGTGCGCACTGGGGCACCTCCCCTGCGAGCAGGGGAGCTTACACCTCGAACATCAGGTCGCCGTAGGTGGGGACGGGCCAGAGGCTCTTGTCCACCATGAGCTCCAGGGCGTCTACGGCGGCGCGGAGGGCCTTCATGTGGGGCACCAGGATGTCCCGGCAGTGGAAGGACATGGAGACCGCGTCGTCCAGCTCGTTGAGCTTCTCCACTTCCCTGCTCAGCACGTTCTCCTCCCGGTAGGCCTCCGCCAGCAAGGCGCTGGCCCGGTTGATCAGGTCCCGCTGCACCGAGACATCCGCCTCCGGACTGGCGGAGAGGGTCTTGTTCACCGAGTCGGACATGCGGCTGATGAAATGGACCACCGCGGGGATATAGTGCTTGCCCGCCATATGGACCATGGTCCGGGCCTCGATGGACTTCATCTTGGTGTAGGTCTCGTAGAGTACCTCGGTGCGGGATTCCAGCTCGCTGCGGGTGAAGATCTTGTACTTCTCATAGAGGGCCACGTTCTCGGGCCGGGTCAGCACCGGGATGGCGTCCACCATGGTCCGCAGATTCGGCAGGCCCCGGCGGGACGCCTCCTCCGTCCAGGCGCGGCTGTAGCCGTCGCCGTTGAAGATGATGCGCTTGTGCTCCCGCATGTTCCGGGCGATTCGGGCGTTCAGGGCCGTCTCGAAGTCCTCCGCCCCCTCCAGCTCGTCGGCGGCCTGGGCCAGGGCGTCGGCCACGATGGTGTTCAGCACCGTGTTCACCCCCGCGATGGAGTCGCTGGAGCCCACGGCCCGGAACTCGAACTTGTTGCCCGTGAAGGCGAAGGGAGAGGTGCGGTTGCGGTCCGTGGCGTCCTTCATGATGACCGGCAGGGTGGACACGCCCGCGTCCAGCCAGCCCGCCGCGATGCTGGCCGAGGCAGAGCCGTGTGCACAGATCTGCTCCACCAGGTCGTCCAACTGGCTGCCTAAGAAGATGGAGATGATAGCGGGCGGCGCTTCGTCCGCGCCTAAGCGCTCGTCGTTGCCCACGTTGGCCGCCGCGTTGCGCAGCAGGTCCGCGTGGTCGTCCACCGCCTGCATGATGCAGGACAGGACCAGCAGGAACTGGAGGTTCTCGTTGGGGGTCTCGCCGGGGTCCAGCAGGTTCTCGCCGGTGTCGGTGGACAGGGACCAGTTGTTGTGCTTGCCGGAGCCGTTGACCCCGGCGAAGGGCTTTTCATGGAGCAGGCAGACCAGGTTGTGCCGGTTGGCGACCCGCTTCATGGTCTCCATGGTGAGCTGGTTCTGGTCCACCGCCACGTTGCAGGTGGTGTAGATGGGGGCCAGCTCATGCTGGCCCGGGGCCACCTCGTTGTGCTGGGCGGCGGCGGGGATGCCCAGCTTCCAGAGCTCCAGGTTCAGGTCCCGCATGAAGCCGCCGATGCGCTCCCGGATCACGCCGAAGTACTGGTCCTCCAGCTCCTGGCCCTTGGGGGCCGGGGCGCCGAAGAGGGTGCGGCCCGTGTAGATCAGGTCCCGGCGCTGGAGATAGCGCGCCTTGTCCACGATGAAGTACTCCTGCTCGGGTCCCACCGAGGGCGTCACCCGGCGGGCCTGGGTGTTGCCGAAGAGCCGGACGATGCGCAGGGCCTGGGCCGACAGGGCCTCCATGGAGTGGAGCAGCGGGGTCTTGTTGTCCAGGGATTCGCCGGTGTAGGAGACGAAGATGGTGGGGATGCAGAGGATCTTCCCGGCGGACATCTCCTTGATGAAGGCGGGAGAGGTGATGTCCCAGGCCGTGTAGCCCCGGGCGTAGTGGGTCGCCCGCAGGCCGCCCGTGGGGAAGGAGGAGGCGTCGGGCTCGCCCATGATGAGCTGGCGGCCCGTCAGCCGCAGGATGGTCTTGCCCTCGCTGGGCCGGGAGAGGAAGGCGTCGTGCTTCTCGGCGGTGATGCCGGTCAGGGGCTGGAACCAATGGGTATAGTGGGTGGCGCCCTTCTCCACGGCCCAGTCCATCATGGTCTTCGCCACCACGTCGGCGGTCTTGACGGAGATGCGGCCTCCGTTCTCCAGCACGTGCCGGACCTCCCGATAGGCGTCGTCGGGCAGGCGCTGGCGCATGACGCTCTCGGAGAAGACGTTGGTCCCAAATACGTCCGTTATCATCATAGGTTGCACATCCTTTATAATTATTACATTTTCTGTATATGTATATCAATACGCAGTCAAATATACAGCAATCCGGCAAAAATTGCAAGTAGGATTGTATATGAATATTTTCCTCCGCTTGGGGCAATCTTTGTAGGAGGTGATAAAAAATGAGCATTTCGCTGATTCGGACGGCCCTTCTCTATGGCCTGCTGATCTTCACGGTGCGGCTCATGGGCAAGCGGCAGGTGGCGGAGATGGAGCCCGCCGAGTTCGTCGTCACCATGCTGCTGGCGAATCTCGCCGCCGTCCCCATGCAGGACAACGGCCTGCCCCTGCTCTCCGGCGTGGTGCCCATCTTCACGGTGCTGGCCCTGGAGTTGATCCTCGCGGTACTGTCCATGAAGCTGCTGCCCCTGCGGCGGATGCTCTGCGGCGTGCCGACCCTGCTGATCCGGGACGGGCGCATCGACCAGAAGGCCCTGGCCGCCAGCCGCGTCAGTCTCGACGAGCTGGAACAGAAGCTCCGGGAGAAGAACGTGTTCGACTTCGGCCAGGCCGCCTACGCGATTCTGGAGACCGACGGGGAGCTGACGGTCATGCCCTTCCCCCAGCACCAGCCCGCCACCCGGGGGGATATGGGAGCCGCCCTCTCCCCTGCCGGGCTGTACTACAACGTGGTGGCCGACGGGCGGGTGCTGCGGGACAATTTGAAGCAGGCGGGGCTGGACGACGCCTGGCTGCAAAAGGAGCTGAAGCGCCGGGGCTGCCGGGCAAGGGACGTGTTTCTGCTGGCGGTGGACCAGCAGGGCAGCGTGCGCTTCGTGGGAAAGGAGAAGCCATGAAATATCTGTATTGCGGACTGCTGATCCTCTGCCTGCTGCTGGGGGCCTGCTGGCTCTCGGGGCGGGAGATCGGGCGGCGGAGCGAGGCCGTCGCCCTCCCCCTGGAGGGCGCTGTCTCCGCCCTGCGGGCCGGAGACGCCGCGCAGGGGCGTCAGCTCCTGCGCCGGAGCGCGGCGGAATGGGAGCGGCAGGAGGGGGTGCTGGCCTCCCTCATGAGCCACAGCAGCACCGACGAGATCCGCGCCGCCCTGGCGGAGCTGGAGGCCGTGCCCGACGGGGAGCTGGAACGGCTGGCCCTGGGGCTCCTGCGGGCGGTGCGGAGCCTGGCGGAGATGAACCGGGCGGTTTGGAGAAACATCTTCTGATCGTGCGCGTTTTACAGGCTCTAACACCGGGAGGACCCCTCCACCGGCCTTGCGGCCGGTCCCCCTCCCCTGCTTGCAGGGGAGGTTTTGCAGAAAGAACGGCGCCCGGGGAGCGATGCATCGCTCCCCGGGTGCCGCTTCGGGTTCAGTTCAGTTCAAATTCGGGACGGATGGAGTCGTCGTTGATGACCCACTCCTGGACGTTGACGGTGTTGTAGGTGTCCTTGCCGGTACGCATGACCACCCGCTTGATGCCGGAGTTGATGATGACCCGGCGGCACATGGAGCAGGGCTCTACGCTCTCCAGGTATTCGCCGGTCTTGGCGTTGCGGCCTGCCAGGAACAGGGTCGCGCCGATGCACTCGCTGCGAGAGGCGGAGATGATGGCGTTCATCTCGGCGTGGACGCTGCGGCAGAGCTCATAGCGCTCGCCGTGGGGGACGTTCAGCTTGTCCCGCAGGCAGTAGCCCAGGTCGATGCAGTTCTCCCGGCCCCGGGGCGAGCCATTGTAGCCCGTGGAGACGATCTCGTCGTTGTGGACGATGATAGCGCCGTAGCGGGACCGACCGCAGGTGGACCGCTCCATGACGGTCTCCGCGATATCCAGATAGTAGTTTTCTTTGTCGATTCTTCCCATGGCAGGACGCTCCTAACGAAGAATTTTCCTCATTATACCACAGGTTTTTGAAAACTGCAAGCTTTTTCACAAAATATATGGGCTTTCCGACGGAAAAAACCGCATATTTTGTGTTTTTTCCTCCACTTTCGACAAAATCAAAGCATTGGCAGAGCCCGATGCAGGTACTGACCGGCGATATCCGGTCGGAGCTCTCCGTTCTCCACGGCCAGGGTGCCCCGGAGCCAGACCTGGCGGATGGAGCCGTTGACAGGGAAGCCCTCGTAGGGGTTGTAGTCCACGTTGGCAATGCAGTCCGCCGCGTGGATGGCGTGCTCTCCCCTGGGGTCGTAGACCACCAGGTCCGCGTCGAAGCCCTCCCGGATGGCGCCCTTCCGGCCCCAGAGGCCGTAGAGCTTCGCGTTGTTGGCGCTCAGGACCTCCGCCAGCTTCTCCCGGCTGATGCGGCCCGCGGCGACACCGTAGCTGTAGAGCAGCTCGAAGCGGGTCTCCACGCCGGGCAGGCCGCCGGGGATCTTGCTGAAGTCTCCCCTGCCCGCGTCCTTCTGCTTCAGGCTGAAGCTGCAATGGTCGGTGTTGACGGTCTGGATCTCCCCGGCGGCCAGACCGCGCCAGAGCCGGGCCTGGTCCCTGGGCTTCCGCAGGGGCGGGGCGCAGACATAGCGGGCGCCCTCAAAATCTGGCAGGCTGTAATATCGGTCCTCCAGCAGCAGGTACTGGGGGCAGGTCTCCACAAACAGCTTCTGGCCCCTGGCCCGGGCAGCCTCCACTTCGGCCATCGCGGCGGCGCAGCTGGTGTGGACGGCTACCACGGGGGCATCCTGCAAGCAGGCCATCTTCAGCAGACGGCCCACGGCCTCGGCCTCCGCCAGAGCGGGACGGCTCAGAGGATGAGAGGCGGGACCCAGCTCTCCGGCGGCCTTCCGGGCCGCCGTCAGGGCGTCGATGATCCCGGCGTTCTCACAGTGGACCCCCGCAATGGCCCCTAACTTTTTCAGCTCCCCTAAGGCCTCGAAGACGGCCCGGTCCCCGATCATCATGGCGGGATAGGTCAGATACATCTTGAAGGAGCTGACGCCCTGCGCCAGCATGGCGGGCAGCTCGGCGCGGATGCCCTCGTTCCAGTCGTCGAGAGTCATGTGGAAGCCGTAGTCGCAGGCGGCGCGGCCCTCGGCCTTCCTGTGCCAGAGCTCCAGGCCCTGCTGCAGGGTCTCGCCCTTGTTGGGGCAGGCGAAGTCGATGACGGCGGTGGTGCCGCCCCGGAGGGCCGCCCGGCTGCCGCTGGCAAAATCGTCGGCGGTGGTGGTGTTTGCCACGTCCAGGTCGAAGTGGGTGTGGGCGTCGATAGCGCCGGGGAAGAGCAGCAGGCCTTCACAGTCCACCACTTTGGCCTCCGGGCTGTCGATGTGGGCGCCCATCAGCTGGATCTTCTCGCCGCACACCAGCACGTCGGTCCGGCAGGACCCATCGGCGTTGACGACGGTGCCGTTCTTGAACAGGGTTTTCATTGACATTGCTCCTTTATTCCTTAGTTGATGCGTAGAGCTGTTCCAGCAGCTCCATGGTAACGGAGCCGGGGGCGTTATAGAGCACCGTGCCGCTTCGGTCCAGGACGACGGTGTGGGGCAGGACGTTGGAGGCGCCGAGGAGGGCGGTCACGCTGCCGTCCGTGTCCACCGCAAAGGGAAGCGAGAGCTCGGACTTTGCAAGCCAGGCGGAAACGTCCTCTGTGATCATCGGCCCGTGGACCGCCAGGACGAAGGCGTCCGGATAGGCCGCGGAAAAGGCCTCAAAGATCGGCAGCTCCTTGACGCAGGGGCCGCACCAGGTCGCCCAGAGGTTCAGGACCACCAGCTCGCCGCGATGCTCGGAGAGGGTAAACGCTTCCCCGGCAAGGGTTTGGATGGTAAAGTCCGGGAGGGTCTGACCGGGGTCGCAGCCCAGGTCCACCGAGACCGTATCCGTCGTCGGCTTCGCGGGCCTCTGGGCGGCAGGAGAACGGTTGAAGTACAGCAGGGCGCCTGCAAGGACGGCAAGGGCAAGGAGCCAGGCGGAAAGCCTGCGGCGGCGAGACGGAGACGGCGGACAAGCAATGCTTGTCCCTACAGGTGAATTCGCTGCTGACTGCCGGCTGTTTCGACGAGAAGCCTCCTCCGTCAGTCCTGTGGGCTGACGCCTTCCCCGCAGGGAGAAGACTTTGGCCGCGTCTCCTGTCGCCTGTACCCTGCTGCCTGTTGTCTCGTTCCCCATCAGCACGATCTTCCCTGCCCGGAAGCTGATGGCGGCTTCCGGGCACTTCGAGATACAGCTTCCGCAGGCGATGCACTCCCGGTCCCCCACCCGGCGAATGTCCATGGGACAGACCGCCCGGCAGACGCCGCACTCGGTACAGCGGTTCCGGTCCAGCTTGACGCCCACCAGGGCGAGGCGGGTCATCAGACTGTAGAGCGCCCCAAGGGGGCAAAGGAAGCGGCAGAAGGCCCGATAGACAAACACGCAGGCCGTCAGGACCAGCACCAGGATCAGGAGCTTGTTTGTGAAGAGGGGGCCCAGCATACCCAGCTTGTCCTTGTTGGCCGGATGGAGCAGCAGGGACACCGCCCCCTCCAGGGTCCCGGCGGGGCAAACGTATTTGCAGAAGGCCGGGAGTGGAACCCGCCGGAAGGCATAGTACAGCGGCACGGCTAGCACGAGGCCCGCCAGCAGGCCGTATTTCACCCAGCTCAAAGCCCGGGTCAGGCGGCCCTTTTTGAGCTTCCGGGTGGGGAGCTTATGCAGGAGCTCTTGCAGCAGGCCCATGGGACAGGCCCAGCCACAGATGACCCGGCCCAGGAGCAGGCCAAAGAGCAGCAGGACCCCCACCACGTAAAAGGCAGGGCGGGAGGCGGACGCTGCCACCGCATTTTGCAGGGCGCCCAAGGGGCAGGCACCTACCGCGGCGGGGCAGGAATAGCAGTTGAGCCCCGGCACGCAGAGGGCCTTGCTCTTGCCGGTGTAGAGCTCTCCCTCCGCAAAGCCCCGCAGATGGGCGTTGTAGAGCAGCGCCGTATAGAGCTGGACCAGACGCCGGGTGCTGGGCTTATGCCGCGCCCACCAGTTTGTTTTCTTATCCAAGGCCAATACACTCCGTACAGAGATTGACGGCTTTCACCAGCACGTCCCGGAGGCCGCCGTTCAGGACCCCCAGGACGATAAGCGCCAGCGCTGCGGCCAGCATGACCAGCCGCAGACGCCGCAGCCCCTTCGCTTCCGGCGCGGGGGCCGTCGGCGCTCCGGGCCGGGGTGCGGCGCTTTGCCGCCGCTTTCGCTTGCCCAGGCACAGCGCGGCGGCCAGGGCCGCCAGCCAAAGGGCCAGCAGCGGCGCCAGCCAGCGGGCTCTGGTCCGGACGGCTTCCGGGCTGTAGATGACAGCGGCAGGATCAGCCTGCCGCAGGGCCTGTCCCTCCCGCCAGAGGTCCAGGATGGCCCAGCAGAGGCCCAGGGCCAGAAAGAGCGTCAGCCCTGTCAGCCCCCAGACGGCGATCCGCCTGCCCTTCTCCCGCGCACTCATCCCAGTTTGGTCACGGTGAGCGTGAGGCTCTGGGAGGCGGCCTCGGTCAGCAACTCTCCCTCCGGCGCTTCATAGCCCTCGGGCACAGAGAGAACTTCCACGTGATAGACCTGGGGCGCGGCAGAATAGCTCAGCTTTCCCGCCTCGTCCGCGGTCACGGGGACGCAGTTCTCGTCGGTGCAGAATTTCACCACAGCTCCCGGCACCGGGTCCCCGTTCTGGTCCACGACGGAGAGCTGATAGACGGCAGTCTCCTCCTCCGGCGCTGCGCTGTTGGCTGCCGCTTCGGCAAGATAGCGGTCAAAGAGCCTTGCAAAGGCGTCGGCAGAGACGATAGCCCCTACGTCGGTCCAAACCACCGTTCTCGTCCGGTCCACCATAATGCTGGTGGGAATGCTGTTGACATTGAAGCAGTAAGACAGGCGGGAGCCCTCGTCCCGGCCAACAAGAAAGCTCAGGCCGTTGTTTTCCGCGAAGCCCCGCAGGACCTTGTCCGAGTCGTTCGGCTCCACGGAGAGGGCGATCACCGCCACCCGGTCCCCATAGCGCTGATAGGCCTCTTCCAGACAGGGGAACTCCTCGTTGCAGGGACCGCACCAGGTCGCCCAGAGGTTCAGGAACACCAGCTCGTGATCCTGCAAGGCCTCTGAGAGGGTAAAGGTCCCTCCGTTTACCGTCTCAACCGAGAAATCGGGAAGCGTAAAGCCCACCTCGCCCTGTCCGACCAGCGTGATCCAGTTTACACTCGTCTCCGGGACAGCAGCGGTAGTCGTTTCGGGTTCGGCGGTGGTAGGTGCTGCGGTGGTGGGGTTGGCAGGGACCGTGGGGGCTGCGGTGGTTTCGCTGTTCTGCGGTCCTGCGGGCGTTTCGGCGCAGGCAGTCAGCAGGAAGGCCGCACACAGCAGCAGGCAAAGCGCGTACATCAGTTTTTTCATATCGTTCCTCCATGTTCCGGCTATCTTCGCCGGATATTTTTTTGGGTTCAGCGCGTATTATTTTTCCAGCAGTCGGCGAATCAGTTTTCCCAGTCTGCCGTAGACCAGGTCGTCCCGGTCAATGACCTGAATCTCCAACTCCGCGGCCCGGTTTCGCATGGGGGTCCCGCCCCGCTCCGTGGTGACGACCGCCGCCTTCGCCATGCTGCCGCCGAAGCGGTCCCGGAGGATCGCCAGCTCGTTGAGAGCCTCGGTGCGGACCTCCCCTGTCTTGCAGCTGATGAAGAGCGGGGTCACGCCCCGAGTCGCCATCACGTCCACCTCGTTGGTGACGGCGTGCCGGTCCTCCTCCGTCACCCAGTCCACCTGGGCGCTGAGACGCACGTCCTGAAAGAGCTTGGATTCCACACAGGCCTTGTAGACATAGAGCTCCAGCACACTGCCCACGTCCCGCAGCCAGTAGCGGATCTGATGGTCCCGGAAGCGGAACTCCACGCCCTGCTCCCTGTCTATGCGCAAGCCGCTGAGGAACCCGATGCGCTCCAGGTCCCGCAGAGCCTCCTCCGGGGCTTCGATCTGGCTGCCCCGCTCCCCTTTGACTGTGTAGGGGCCGTGAACCTTCAGCGGAATGGGCCGCTCCGGGTCCGCCTGGGAGATGCGCTGCAGATAGGTGACAAGCCGGACCCAGCCCCGGCGGTATTTGAGGTAGAGCCGAAAAAAGGGCTCCGTGTCCGGGAAATAGGCCTCCAGGCCCGTATTGTCCATGCGGCCCTGGCGGATGGAGCCGCCGGCCATCAGAATGCAGTCCTCAATGCCAAAATTGACCCGGCAGGGCAGTCCGGCGGCAAAGGCCGCGTTGCGAATGTCGAAGAAGCAGCTCTTTTTGCGGCTGTAGGTAAAGGCCGGAATGGGACGCTCCGCCCCCAGCATCCCGGCGGCGTAGAGCACTGCGTCGGTGCCGCCGGTGATGTCCACGGCACAGTCCGGACAGCGCTCCACCACGGCCCGAAGGGTCTGGAGCATCGCCGCGGCGTCGTAGACCTTGGCCCGCAGGAATTCCAGCTCCACCGCGATGCCCCGGTGGGCAAAAAAGGTCTTCAATCGCTCTTGGAGCGCTCTGTCCCTTGCCGCTGCCTCCGGGCAGATATAGACGACCCGGGCAGGGCGGAAGACCTCCACCCCCAGCACATTCTCCAGGGGCCGCTCGTCGTAAAGTTCAATCAGAGTTTGCATGTTATCGCCTCTTTTTATTCCGTGAAAGCTCAGCCCATCAGCGCGGAGATCAGGCAGAGCAGGGCCAGATGCGCCGGATAGAACCACTGGTAGCAGCGGTGCAGGATGCGGTTCCTGGGGCCAAGCTTGCCGGAATAGGCTGCCAGGATTGGCACCAGAAGCAGATGCGCCTCTGCATAATAGATATTCGCTTTGAGATAACGCCAAAGAGTGGCCGGCCCGCTGAAGCTCGAATGCACCCACAGATAGAACAGGTAGTAGCAGATGATGACCGCCAGGACGCCCAAGAAGCGTTTCCAGTAGGGCTTGTCCTCCAGGCCTCGCAGGTAGAAGGAAAAGGCGAAGATCAGCAGGACGCCCGCGGTCCCGTAGTTGGAGGCGATGAGCTGGCCTGCCGCGCCGAAAAGGAGGTAGATCCCGACCTGGACCCAGGGCTTTTGCTGCCACTGGTCCGCCAGCCAGAGCCCGGCAAAGCCCAGCAGCAGGGTGAACATCACGCTCTGACTTTGCACGTCCAGCAGGATCTTGTGGTCAAAAAAGTCGAACAGGAACTCACTGATGACCGCCAGCGCCGCCAGCAGCAGCGCGTGGGCTTTGAGCCGTTCAGGCTTTTTGCGCAGGTGGCGAAAGCCCTCCGCCAGCAAAAGGGCATAGATCGGGAAGGCAAAGCGGCCCACGCTTCGCAGAATCACATAGGTTTTGTAGGCAATCAGATGCTTGTCATCGTGGAGAAGGATTCCCAAATGGTCCACCAGCATCGTCAGCACCGCCAGCAGCTTCAGCGCAAAGCTTGTCATCTCTGTCATCTCGCTTTTCTCAGGATATTACTATCCTATCACAAAAGCTGTCGGATTGCAACCGATTTGAGGGTCTCCGTACAAAAAGCTGCGTCGGAAGCTCCGGTGCGGCTTTTTGACGGTTCACAGGCTGTAGACGACAGCGCCTAAGACCGCCGAGATGCCAATCAGGGCAATGGGCGAGAGCTTGCGCTTGAAAACGGGCTGAAAGCCGAAATAGATTCCCCCCAGGACCAGGGTCAGGCAGAGGGCCGTCCAATCCAGGCTCCCGCCGAGGAGGCAGTTGCTCCGCAGCATCTCCAGGCCTGTCGCCAAAATCAGGCCGATGACGCAGGCTTTGAGCCCTGTCATGGCGGCAGCCACCCAGGGATTCCCCATGAAGCGCCGCAGCATCGCCATCAGCACCAAAATAATACAGAAGGCGGGCAGAACCACGGCAAAGGTGGCGAGCAGAGCGCCGGGGACCCCGGCCTGAAGGCTGCCGATGTAGGTGGCGAGGTTTACCATAATGGGGCCGGGGGTGCTCTCGCTGACAGCGATGATATAGGAGAGCATGTCCTCCGTCAGCCAATTATGCGACAAAACCACCTCTCGAATCAGCGCCACGGCGGCATAGCCGCCCCCAAAGGAGAAGCAACCCACCCGCAGAAAGCCAAGAAAAAGCTCCAGCAGGATCATTTCCCCCCGCCTCCCTTCCGGCTCAGTCCGTAGGCCAGCAGGCTCACTCCTGCCGCGGCCAGCATCAGCACCACGGAGGAGATGCGCAGGGATAGCAGGTCCGCCGCCAGCATAGCGGCCAGCGACAGCCCCAGGAGCAACAGAGGCAGCGGCTTTTTCGGCAGCCGCTTCCACAGCCGCCGGGCGGCGTCCAGGATCAGGAGGGCCACCGCCAGCTTGATGCCCTTGAAGGCGTTGGCAATCAGGGTGATCTCCAGAAAGCGGTCCAGCAGTCTCGAGACGGCGAAGATCACCAGGAAGGAGGGCAGGACCATTCCCACGGTGGCGGCAATGGCGCCTGCCAGTCCCGCCTGGCGGCTGCCCACGAAGGTGGAGCAGTTGATGGCAACCGGGCCGGGGGTGGACTCGGCTACCACCACCAAATCGTCCATCTCCGCCTGGGTAATCCAGTTTCGGCGCTCCACGCAGGCGTCCTCAATGACGGAGATCATCGCATAGCCGCCGCCAAAAGTGAACATCCCCACCCGGAAAAAGACGTGAAACAATTCCCAAAGCCGCTTGGGGTCCGGTCTCCGGCTCACCATGCGCCGACGTAGCCGATGGTGACGGCAGCACAGCTGGAACCGGCCCGCATCCGCTCCTCCATGGGCAGGCCCTGGAGCGTCGCCTCCAGGAAACCGGCAATGAAGCTGTCCCCCGCACCCAAGGTGTCCACCACCTCGCAGTCAATGGCGCCCATGGTGTAGAAGTCCTCGCCGTCGTAGGCCATACTGCCCTGGGCGCCTCGCATAGCCACCACAATGGAGGGGCCTTTTGCGGCCAGGATGCGGATGAGCTCCTGCAATTCCCCCTCCGAGGCACTGTCATCGGAGAAGAAGGCAATGTCCACATTGGGCAGGGCCGTCTGACAGACTGGGTCGAAGGGCAGGTCCGCACAGTCAAAGGCCACGGGAACCCCCAGCGCCCGAATGGCGCCCAGCTCCTTTTCGCACTTGCCCCAAAGGGCCGTGACGGCCAGCTGGTGCTCCGCGATAAAGGCCAGGTCCTCAGGGCGGAGGGCGAAGTCCTCCATGACGCCGGTGTCATAGGAGGTGAAGACCCGGTTCCCGTGGTCCATCACCACCTGCGTGGAGGGAGTCGGTCCCGGCAGGATCTGGACGTGGCTCACGTCCACGTGCTTCTCCTCCAAGGCGCGCAGCACCAGCTCCCCTTCCTCGTCGGAGCCCACGGCTCCGATGAAGGAGGACTGTGCGCCCAGACGGCGCAGATAGACGGAAAAATTGACAGGGTTTCCGCCGGGGAAGGTTTGGCCGAGGGACTCGTAATGGTCCACACAGCTGTCGCCGAAGCAGGCAATTGCGGGTATCATGGCGTTACGACCTTTCTGTCTGGCAGGCCAGACCGGAATGTATTCGGCGCGGGATGCGCCGTGTCTTTTATTGTCGTGTCTTTTGTTCTTGCAGGCTGTCCTGATAAGCGTCGAGAATGGGATAGAGGTCCAGATAGGGGTCGTCTCTCATCCGCACGGCCAAGCCCAGCTCCAGGACCCGGTCTGGAGCCTCCAGCGCCGTTTGCCAGCGGGGCAGGCCCGTGCCGTTTGGGTCTCCGGTCTTGATGAAGTTGACATAATATGTGAGCATGGTCTTCTCCAACACGGCATCAGAGCTGTCGTAGTTGGAGGGGAAGCTGTGCAGATTGCCGTAGAAATAGGGCAGCTCCCCGGCGTGGTTGCTGCCGAGGCCCTTGTTTTCCTTGGTAAAGTAGTAGGTATAGACCGGGACCTTCTGTTGGCTGAGGAGCTCGGCCCAGCACCGGTGGCTGTAGGCGAACCAGGCGGCGGAGACACAGAGGTCATAGGAGCCCTTGGCGGTGCCGCCCGGGTCGATGAGGTAGCGGTAGAAGGGCTCCTGCTCCTTCGGCGGGAAGGCCGCCGCGGCGGCTTCCGCGCCGTCGCCGTAGAGACGGCGCAGGGCCTCCACGTAGTTCTCCGCGTCCACCTTGACGCCCATGCAGAAGAAGTCCGCCTCGTGGACGTTGAAGCCCTGAAGCAGGGCGGTCTCGTGGTTCTTCCCTTTCTCGTAGCTCCGGTACGGCTGCTCGGCAATGGCCCAGCCGTCCACGGTCAGGGAGTCGTTGGCATAGCGGGTGCCCACCAGCTTCTCAGCGGGCAGGGCCCGGAGGGTCGCCAGGTCGGAGGCGCCCAGCTCGGTCCGGATGGCATCGCCGGTCTTCAGCGCTTCCTCCAGGGGCCGGAAAGTATGATAGGGGACCTTCGCGGTGAGGCCGCTGGATTCCGCGATGGCCCGGGTGAAAAGGCCCTCGCTGAGGGGCGAGACGCACAGGGCGTTGACGCAGGAGGCTCCCGCGCTCTCCCCTGCCAGCGTAACATTGGCGGGGTCCCCGCCGAAGGCCGCGATGTTCTCCCGGACCCATTTCAGAGCCTGGATCTGGTCCAGCAGACCATAATTGCCGGTGGTGCCGTTGGGAGATTCGGCAGCCAGGTCTTCCCCGGCGAAGAAGCCGAAGACGCCCAAGCGGTAGCCCAGGTTCACCACCACGACGCCCTCCCGGGCCAGGGCTTCTCCGTTGTATTCGCTGTAGGAGGGCTGGCCGGTGGTCAGAGAGCCGCCGTGGATGTAGACCAGCACCGGCAGGCCGGAGCGTTCCCCGGCGGGCTTCCAGATATTGAGGTAGAGGGAATCCTCGCTCATGGGCTCAAGCCAGTTGTCGGTCAGGCTGATGCGGAAGCGGTGGTAGCCGAAAATGTTCATGAGGGAGTCGATCACCGGATGCTTCCTGGGCTGCATGGACATGGGGGCGAAGGTATCGCATGCCCGTACCCCCTCCCAGGGCTCCGGGGGCTGGGGCTCCTTCCAGCGGAGCTCCCCCACCGGGGGCTGGGCATAGGGGATCCCAGCATAGACCTCCACCGCGCCGTCCTCCGTCAGGACGCCGGTG
The DNA here is from genome assembly GCA_017429325.1 of Oscillospiraceae bacterium. GTDB lineage: Bacteria > Bacillota > Clostridia > Oscillospirales > Oscillospiraceae > JAFRPC01. Next base: position 14,317 of record JAFRPC010000017.1, read on the forward strand.
AGCTGGCCCTCCGCCACCGTCACAACGCCGGTGGGCTTCGGGTCTTTGCAGCTCACGGCTGGCACTGCCCGCTCCGGCGGACCTGAGAAGACGAACAGGGCCGCCGCCAGGAGCCAGGCGCCCACAAAGGCCAAAAAGCGCAGCAGGAAGCCGCTGCGGGAGAGCAGCTTTGTCCGGACCAGGACCCAGAGGAGCAGCAGGCCCAGCAGGGCGGCCCACCCCCAGAGGGTGTTCTTCCCCAGCTCGAACAGGGCGAGCCAGAGCAGGGCGGACAGGAAGAAGAGGATCCAGAACAGGACGCCCTTGGAGCGTTTTTTCTCTTTCATGGCAGAGACCTCGATTCTTTTTGTCTGTCAAGCTGCCAGCAGCTCCGATACGATTTGGATCAGCAGCAGCAGGATCACGCCTAAGATGACCGGGCGGATGATTTTCGCGCCGTTTTTGATGGCAAGGCCGGAGCCCAGGTAGTGGCCCGCGATGGAAAAGCAGGCGGCGACCAGCCCCACGCCCAGCAGGACCTTTCCCGCCAGCAGCGAGGTCGTCAGGGCTCCCAAGTTGGAGGAAAGGTTCACCAACTTCACGTTGCCGGAGGCAGTACGCACGTCCAGCCTGCCCAGGGTGCAGAAGGCCAGCAGCAGAAAGGTCCCGGTGCCGGGGCCATAGAAGCCGTCGTAGACGCCGACGGCCAGGGAGGAGCCCCAGACCGCCAGACAGCGCTTCCACCGGAGCATCTCGCCCCGCTCCTCCGGCAGGCTCTTTTTCCGCAGCAGCACCGAAGCCGCCGCGGGCAGGACCAGCAGAAGGACGTATTTGAGGATGCGCTCGTCCACCATGAGCTGGAGCCTTGTCCCCAGGGCCGCGCCTCCGATGGCCAGCGCCGCAGAGGGCAGGGCCAGGGACCAGTCCACGTAGCCCTTGCGGAGATAGCGCAGGGTGGACACGGTGGTGCCGATGCAGGAGGACATCTTGTTGGTGCCTAAAGCGAAGTGGGGCGGCAGGCCCGCCAGCAGGTAGACGGGAACGGAGATGATGCCGCCTCCGCCGCCGATGCCGTCCACAAACCCCGCCGCAAAAACGCCCAAGCTGATCAGGAGCACGACCCAAATCGGATACCCGTCTATCACAGGCCTCCCTCCCTTTACCAGCGGTTTTCCACGTATTCGCAGAAGGCGTAGAGCTCGCGGATCTCCACTTCCGTGCCGTCGTCCAGCCGGACCGTACCGCTCCAGAGGCCGTGGACCTGATGCGAGTGCATCCGCATCGCCAGAATGTTGAGGTCGGAGTGGTGGTCATAGAAGGGCTGCATGGTGAGGCGGAAGCGTTGGTCCTGGGAGACGAATTCCCAGGGCTCCAGATACTTATTCGGCTTGGGGAAGGTCTTCACGTCCACGGGGCCGAGCTTTTGGGCCTTCCCATCCCAGAACAGGCAGGTCTCGGTGGCCTGGGCCTCGTCCCCGATGCCCCAGGTGATCTCGAAGCCGAACAGGTGCTCCTTCCCGTCGGGACCCTGGACCTGGCCGGAGCCGTTGCCCCAGTACCAGACCAGCTTGTAGGGGGTACAGACCCGGCCCCAGTCCAGCACCGTGAAGGTGTCGGCCTTGGAGAAGCTCCAGCTCCGGTCCCCCATGCGGAAGACGCCCTCGGTGGGCATACAGTTCTGCTTGGTGGTCATGAAGTAGCGGTCCGGCGCTCCGGCAAAGGGCAGGACCGTGGTGATATTCTCGTGGTCCGGCAGCAGGTCCATGGTGAAGTCACAGGCGAGCTCCCCCTGGGAGAAGTGCAGCGTCCGGCGGGTGGGCTCCGTCACCGTCTCGAAGACGGACTTCCCCACCTCCATGCGGACCCTGCCGGGCACGTCGCCCTTCGGGGGCAGGACATATTTGTCCCTGCTGCCCAGAAAGGGGGCCATCTTTGAGCAGAGGGTCTTCCCTTCCCGCAGGTCCACCAGCACCGCTGAGGCATAGCCGCCCAGGGAGATGTTGGCGAAGCTCAGCTGGACCATGAAGTGGCCGTTGGAAAGCTGATAGAAATCCCATTCCTTCCGGCGCAGGGGGTGCTTGACCCGCGTTCTGTCATAGTCGAAGACGTTGTGGCGGGCCCAGCCCGCGGCCAGCAGCCTGCCCTCCGGCGACAGCAGCTCGGTGGGCTCGGCATATTCTCGCTGAGCGGAACGGAACTCCGTCTCCAGCCAGCTCTTGTAGGTGCGTTCCATCGTTTGAAGCCCCTTCATCCTGAATTTTTGGCCCCGGAAGGCAGGCGCGCGTCAGCCCTCGATGCTCCGGGCGACGGTGTACAGCAGCTGTGCCAGAAGCTGACGGCGCTCTCCCAGGGCGCAGTAGATTCCGTCCTCGGAGAGGACGCCCCGTTTCAGGTCCGCCGGAAGCTTGCCCGCTTCGTCGTCCTCGAAGTCCTGCATCCAGTCCTCGCTGCCGAGATACTCGTCCAGCTTGGCGCAAAGGGGTTCTGTCTTTTCAAAGAGCTCCAGGGCCCTGGAGAGAAGGCCGTTGGCCTGCTCCACCCGGTCCAGAAGCGTTTCATAGTGTCGGACCCGTTCAAGCTGTGTCATGGTAGTTCCTCCTCTGCCGTTCGTTTCATCAGATATTCTTCTTCGGTGAGCACCGGGATGCCCGCTTCCCGGAGCAGGGCGGCAAAGACACCGTCCCCGGCGACGCGGGTGTGGGTAAAGCTCCCGTCGTAGATGCAGCCCTTGCCGCAGGAGGGGCTGCGGGCCTTGAGGACCGCGCAGTCACAGTTGTGGGCCCGGCAAATCGCCAGAGCCCGCTGGGCCCCCAAGCGGAATTGCCCGGTGACATCCTCTCCCCTCTGGTTGACGACCCGCCCGTCCGGCAGCCGCTCGCTGGGAACGCGGGGCGTGGGCAGTCCGCCCAGGACCTCGGGACAGACCGGCACGGCCTCACCCCGACGAACCAGCTCCGCAAGAGCCGGAACGGTGTTGTCCCTGCCGTCGTACCGGCAGGGCTCTCCGGCCAGACAGGCACTGAGCAGCAGCATAGACGCCCTCCTCCCCATTTCTTTCCTTTTATATTATACTGGTTCCTTCGGCAAAATACAAGAACTGTCTTGCTATTTTTCTTCGATATGATATAATTGCGTTGAAAATAGAATTGCTACGGGAGGCGGACGCTATGTTTTTTGACATCGACGGGGTGCGGCTGAACGCAAAGCTGGAATTTCCCGACAACGAGGCGGAGCAAAGTCCGCTGCTGATCCTGGTCCACGGCTTCACGGGCCACATGGAGGAGCGGCACATTTTGGCGGTCGCCGATACGGTGCGCAGCCTGGGCTTCGCCGTGCTGCGGGTGGAGCTCTACGGCCACGGCCACAGCGGCGGGAGCTTTTTTGACCACGACCTTGGCAAGTGGGTCTCGGAGCTGACGCAGATCATCGACCGGATGCAGAAGCTGGACTTCGTTTCGGAGCTCTGGCTCTGCGGGCATTCCCAGGGCGGCCTGGCCGTCATGCTGGCCGCGGCGGAGCGGAAGGAGGCCGTCAAAGGCCTGATCCCCCTCTCCCCCGGCTGGACCATCCCCGCGGGAGCGCGGCTGGGAAATCTTCTGGGCGCTCCCTTCGATCCGGCCAACGTCCCCGCGGCGATCCCCGTGAAGGAAGGTCTGACCCTGAGCGGAAACTACATCCGCGTGGCCCAGACCATAGACGCCGAGGCGGCCATCCGGGCCTATTCGGGGCCGGTGCTCATTGTCCACGGCACTGCCGACGAGACCATCCCCTTTGCCTGCTCAGAACAGGCTGCGGCTCTGTATCGGAACTGCACCCTGGTCCCGGTGGAGGGCGACACCCACTGCTTTGACCGCCATCTGGAAGAAATGACTGCGGCAGTCCGGGCCTGGCTGGCAGAACAGACCCGCAGCAAACCGTGAGATCGTCCCCTACGGGGCGGCTGAAGAGATACCGGAACAGAATCACAACACCCGAAACAAGAAAGGAGCTCCCACCATGCGAAACAGAGATTTGAAACGACTGTTCTCCCTCCTGTTGGCTCTGGCGCTGCTGCTGACGCTGCTGCCCCAGACCATCCTGACAGCCCGTGCTGCGGATGAGCCCGTCTACTCCGGCGCCTGCGGCAACCACCTCACCTGGACCTTCGACCCCGACACCGGCGCTCTGACCATCGAGGGCAGCGGCGAAATGCCGAATTTCTTCTACTCCTATAAAGCTACACCCCCATGGTATCCCTTCCGGGATTCCATCACCTCCGTTTCTCTGCCCGAGGGCCTCAGCTCCATCGGCAATTATGCCTTCGTGAATTGTACCGGGCTGCGTGCGGCGGCAATCCCTGCCAGCACTGTTTCCATTGGGGAACGCGCCTTCTGCAACTGTACTGCCCTGCGCTCGGTGACGATCCCCGAAGGCACAGCCGCCATCGGCAACAGTGCCTTCGCCTTTTGCGCCGGTCTGCGCTCGGTGGTGCTTCCTGCGAGTGTGGCCGCCGTCGGCGACTGTGCGTTCTACGGCTGCACCGGTCTGAGCTCCATGACGATCCCCGAGGGTGTCACCTCCATCGGAAAATCCACATTTTCCGGCTGCACCGGTTTGACTGCGGTGACAATCCCTGCGGGCGTCGCCTCCATTGGCAGCTATGCATTCTACAGATGTACCGGCCTGACCTCATTGACGATCCCCGAGGGCGTTGTCTCCATTGGTGAATATGCCTTCCGCGGCTGCTCCGGCCTGAGCTCCGTGACGATCCCCGAGGGCCTTGTCTCCATCGGCGGATCTGCCTTCCAGGACTGCACCGGGCTGCGCTCTGTGACAGTTCCCGAGGGTGTTGTCTCCATCGGCGAATCTGCCTTCCAAGGCTGCACCGGACTGATCACAGCGACGATTCCCGGAAGCACCGCTTCTGTCAGCAGCCACCTGTTTGACGGCTGCACCGAACTGCGCTACATGTCCATCCCTTCCGGTGTCGTCTCCATCGGCGATTATGCGTTCGCGCACTGCTCCAATCTGTCCTGGGTGACACTACCGGAGAGCGTGGAAGCAATCACCAACACCGCCTTCTGCCTCTGCCCCAGTTTGACCTGCTTCCTGGCTGCGGAGGGAAATCCCAACTTCTCTTCGGATACAAACGGACTGTTATACAATGCGGACGGCTCAGAGCTCGTCTGCTGTCCCAACGGGAAGACCGGCTCTCTGATCATCCCGTCGCATGTGCAGTCCATTGGCGTTGCCGCTTTCCAGCAATGCGACAAGCTGAGCTCGGTCACGATTCCCGAGAGTGTGGTATCCATCGACCGCTTTGCATTCTTATCCTGCTCTGGACTTACTTCGGTAACGATTCCCGGAAGTGTTGATTCGATTGGCGAGTATGCGTTTTTATATTGCAAGAGACTGGAATCGTTGACAATCTCCGAGGGCGTCACCGCGATTGGCCGGTTTGCGTTCACCTGCTGTACCGGCTTGCGCACGTTGTCGCTTCCTCAGAGCCTTTATTCCATCGGAAGCTATGCCTTTGCCGGCTGTGAAGGACTGCGGGAAATCACGAACTTTGGCGGAGTCTCTTATCTCGGCCCCTACTCCTTCGCCTGGTGTACCGGCTTGACCAAGCAGACAATTCCCGAAAGTGTGGACATGATTTGCAGCGATGCATTTATGGGATGTACTTCCCTGCGTGAGTTGGTTTTTCTGAATTCAGACAGCAGCGTCTACGATTACGATGAAAACGGCAAAGCATTGGGACTGCCTGAGCTGACAGTGATCTACGGTCCCCACGACGCGGAGAAGGAAGATTATTATCATCCGATTTACCACCTCCGCTATGTGGAAAACTACGCGAAGGTATATCAATACAGGTTCTTTGCCACCAACGTATTCCAGGATGTCAAGCAGAAAAAGTATTATACCATTCCCGTTGCCTGGGCTTATGGAAATGGCATTACTTCGGGCATGGACGACACGCACTTTGCTCCCAACGAGACCTGCACCCGCGGTCAGGTCGTCACCTTCCTCTGGAACGCAATGGGCAAGCCGGATCCCACCATCTCCAACTGCCCCTTCGTGGACGTAAAGCCCGGCAAGTACTACTATAACGCGATGCTCTGGGCCCTGGAGACCGGCGTGACCTCCGGCATGGACGAGACCCACTTCGGCCCCAACGAGAGCTGCACCAGAGGCCAGGTGGTGACGTTTATCTGGAACGCTATGGGAAAACCGGAGCCCACCATCACAGACTGCCCCTTCGTGGATGTCAAGCCCGGCAAGTACTATTACAACGCGATGCTCTGGGCCCTGGAGAACGGCATCACCGCCGGTCTGGACGAGATCCACTTCGGCCCCAACCAGACCTGCACCCGCGCCCAGGTCGTGACATTCTTGTACAACACCCTATCGTAATACACCGTAGGGACGGCTCTCAGCCGTCCAGCGTCCCCAGATTATCCCCCGGTAGCGGCGCATAGTGTGCGCCACGGGGCCGCCCGTAGGGGACGGGTCTCCCGTCCGCCGTCCGTCCCCACCGTAGGGGCGCTCGGAACGAGCGCATTTGCCGCAGGCAAATCCAGCGTGGTTCCGAAAACGAAACGCGGCTGGATCGTTTGCTGACGCAAACGATGGGCTGCTTCGCAGCCCGGAGGCATCTGGGGATGCCTCCCTACGGCGTTAACCTGCCGTGCCCACCCGTAGGGGCCGGCCCCTGGACGGCCCGTATTCCGTTTCGATATGTGGCACGGGGCGTCGTGGGCGCCGCCCCCTACGATTTCCTGCCCGTAGGGGACGGGTCTCCCGTTCCGTTCCAATCCCTCTAAGCGTAACAATGGGGCCGCAAACTTTCTACTGAAGCAGGAAGTTGGCCTCGCAGTAACCAACCCGACCCCTTTATGGGGTCGGGCTTCTGCAAGAATGCCGAAAGCATCTTGACAAATCCAGGGATTTTGGGTAAAATTCATCTGTCACATAAGCCTGTTTCCCTCGCGTGACGCAAGAGATCAATGAAGAAGACACGAAAGGAGTATGAAGAAATGAAACAAACATCCATAAAACGCATGTTGTCTCTGCTGCTGGCCGTGGTGCTGCTGCTTTCGCTCTCTCCCCAGCTCAGCGCCGCAGAGGCTCCGCAGGACGGACTGAACGAACTGGTCGGACCGGATGAGGAGGTTCTTGAAGAAATTACCTACAGCGGGACCAGAGTCGGATGTGCCTTAATGCTGTATCATATGGCCGGAGAACCGGAGGTTGATCTGTCCTTTCTGGATAAGTTTACCGACTTGGGGGGATGTACGGAAACAGAACTTGCAGCCATCGCTTTTGTGTTAAATAATGGTATTATGAGCGGTGTTGCTGCGAGTAGTTTTGGCCCATATCAGTCGATTGCGAAATCTCTTGCAATTACGTTTATCTGGATCTATTTTGGAAAACCGCAGCCTTCTGTTACAGAGAATCCCTTCACGGATGTAATAAACGGAAAATTCTATTATTCAGCAGTTCTCTGGGCGACCGAAAATATAGACTGGCTGGAATCCTATGAACCGGGTTCCAATTTGTTTGAACCTTCTCGCGTCGTGGAGTATCTCAAGCTGTTTCGGTGCAGAGAGCCGGACGCCTCCGAAATCTGGAAGCTCAAAATTGGAACGGACGTTCTCCCTTTACCTACCAGCGGCGTATGTGGCGATGATCTCACCTGGAGCTTCGACGCCGATACCGGAATGCTGGCCATCGAAGGCAGCGGAGCAATGACGAATTACAGCTATGCTACAAGCCCCTGGAAAGCTTTCAAAGAGAATCTTGTATCCGTTGCTCTGCCTGAAGGCCTGACCTCCATCGGCGACTATGCGTTCTCCGGCTGCATTGGGCTGAGCTCGGTGAATATTCCCGAAAGCGTTTCTTCCATCGGCAGCAATGCCTTCTACAACTGTAGTTCTCTTTGCAAGGTTGCAATTTATCATCCGTCCTGTTCCATTGGGGAGGACCGTACCACGCTCGGAATGGCGGGAACGACAGTATTGCTCGGTTCCGTCGGCTCCACTACGGAGGCCTATGCGCAGCAGTACAGCTACACCTTTGTCCCGTTTGGAACAGTCCTGCAGGGTGGTAACTGCGGCGCCGAGGGAGACAATCTGACTTGGACCCTGGATTTTGAAACAGGGCTCCTCTCCATCACAGGCAGCGGAGCTATGCAGGATTACAGCGACAGTCATTCACCGTGGAAGCCATATCAAAGTGAAATATCTTTTGTTGAGCTACCGGGCGGGCTTACTTCGATTGGCGGCAATGCGTTCTATGGCTGCAAAGCTCTGACAACAGTGACGATTCCCGAGGGCGTCACCTCCATCGGCGGCTATGCGTTCTACGGCTGCACTGGTTTGATCGAGATTGCCATTCCGGCTTCTGTTTCCGAAGTCTTTGCATTCGTTTTGGCTCAATCACTTTTCTTGTGGGATGAGCAAAGTTGACAATTGAATAAAACGAAACCTCGAAGTAGGATAAAGAAGCATCTTGCCGGATGTACTTACTTAATCAAACCCGAGGTTTCACCATGGATTATACAACAGA
>JAFRPC010000001.1 GCA_017429325.1 Oscillospiraceae bacterium
AGAAAGCGCTGGAATTCTATGAAAAAGCGCTGAAAATCACAGAAGCGGTCCTTGGCCCGGCGCACCCGGACACGGCGACGACCTACAACAACCTGGCGGGCGTTTACCAGGACATGGGAAACTATGACAAGGCGCTGGAATTCCTTGAAAAAGCGCGGAATATCCGGGAAGCGGTCTTTGGCCCGGCGCACCCGGACACGGCGCTCACCTGGCACAATTTAGCAGGACTGTATTATGAGGTCCACGATATAGAACAGGCGGTCCAATACAGCAACAAGGCCCTTGCGGTGTTTGAGCGCGTCTTGGGTCCGGAGCATCCCAATACCAAAATCGTCAGAGCAGCCAATGAATTCCTGAAGCAGCGTTCTACTTAGCACGAAATGCCCGGCGACGAGCTCTGGAAGCGCCTCAAGCAGCCCGGCCCGCCGTCCCCGCCGTGGGGAGAAGCCGTCCCTATAACATGTGATTCTGAATGCACACAGCCCAAATTCAGGATGCGCAAAAAATCATTGTTGATTTTTTGCGCATCCTATTGTATATTATCCAATGATAGAAACAAACAGCACAAGGAGCGTTCGCAATGGCGGAAAAGATCATCATTACCAGCGACAGCACCACGGACCTCAGCCCGGAACTGCGGGAGCGTTACGGCGTGCAGCTTCTCCGACTGGTGGTCAGTCTCAACGACATCGACCACGTTGACGGTCTGGACATTACGCCGGAGGAGATTTACGGGAACTACGAGCTCAACCGGACCCTGCCAAAAACGGCGGCGCCAAACCTCTCTGACTGCACGGAGTTCTTCCAACAGTTTGTGGATCAGGGCTACAGCGTCGTCCATTTCACCATCAGCTCGGAGATGTCCTCCACCTATCAAAACTGCGTGATTGCGGCGGAGAACTTTGACAATGTCCACGTGGTGGACACCCGCAACCTGTCCACCGGCGGCGGGCTGCTGGTTCTCCACGCGGCAGAAATGGCCGAACGCGGGATGCGGGCCGGGATGATCGCCCAGGAATGCCGCCGTCTCGCTCCCTGCGTGGACGCCTCCTTCGTCATTGACAGCCTCGAATTCCTGCACAAAGGCGGCCGCTGCTCCACCCTCGCCATGCTGGGCGCGAATCTGATGAACTTCAAGCCCTGCATCCTGGTCAAGGACGGCAATATGTCTGTAGGCAAGAAATACCGGGGCAAATATGACCAGGTGCTGCTGAAATATATCGAGGACCGCATCGGCGACGCGGCGGACATCGACAGGCGTCATATTTTCATCACCCACGCGGGCTGCGACCCCGAGGTTGTGGAGGCCTGCGTGGCGAAGCTGAAAACGCTGGGCGACTTCCCCAACATCCACATCACCCGTGCCGGCTGCACCGTCTCCTCCCACTGTGGAAGAAACACCCTGGGCGTGCTCTTTGTCCGGAATCACCCGATTTGAATTCTATGCATGTAATAACAGAACGCCTTTTCACGAGGAATCCTTGTGAAAAGGCGTTCTGCTACATCATTTCCTTCATGGCCTGGCGGTGGAGTTTGCCGTTGGGGTTGGTGGGGAGCTTGTCCAGGATGTGGACCTTGGTGGGGAGCATATAGTCGGAGAGCAGGGGGCGCAGGAGGCTTTGGATGGCTTTGCCGTCCAGGGGCTGGCGGAGGTCTGGCGGACAAGCGAGGCTTGTCCCTACACTTTCCTTGGGAGCGGGCATCGTTCCCTGGGAACTCAGCTCGCAGAAGAGTTCGATGCGCTTTTTCTGCTCGTTATAGAGGCAGCAGCAGCGGGCGATTTCGGGGAGGGCGTCGGCAACGGCTTCGATTTCTCCCAGCTCTATGCGACGGCCCATGTGCTTGATTTGGAAGTCCTTGCGGGAGACGAAGATCAGATTCCCCGCCTCGTCGTACTGGGCCAGGTCCCCGGAGCGCAGGACCCTGGCGCGGCTCCCATCGGGCAGGGTCTCCTCGGTAAAGACGGCGGCGGTTTTCTCCGCGTCGCCCCAGTATTTCAGCGCCAGGGCCGGACTGACGATCCAGACCTCGCCCAGGACGCTGGGCTCTGTCACGAAGCCGTTCTCCCCGCGCAGCAAGACCCGGCAGTTCGGCAGCGGTTTCCCCATGGGAAGGATCTGGGGCAGACTTCCCGCCGGGATCTCATAGGCGCAGCAGACCCCCGCCAGCTCGGAAGAGCCGTAAAGGTTTACATAATGCAGTTCCGGCAGGGCGGTCAACCACTTGTGAAGCTGCTTGATGGGAAAAGGCTCTCCTACAAAGAAGACATGGCGCAGGGTCTCGGGCAGAAGCTGCCGGAAGGTGTTGAGCTGGGTGACGAGGGCGTAAGCTGTGGGGACCCAGCAGGTATAGGTAATGCGTCGGACGTTCAGATACTCCACCAGCCGCACCGGGAAGATGAACTTCTCCGACGGGATGACCTCCAAAGTCGCGCCGACGCAGGCCATATAGTAGAGGTCCTTGGCCGCGGCATCAAAGAAGAAGGGGTTCTGATTGCCGATGACCTCCACATCCGTGAGGCCGAAGCGGGCGGTGTAGGCTGCGATAAAGTTTGCCATAGCCCCGTGGCTTTTCAGCACGCCCTTGGGTCTGCCCGTGGAGCCGGAGGTGTAGACCATGTAGAGCGGCGCATCGTCGGCGGCTTCCGGCAGGGCTGTCGGCTCCGAGGCCGCGTCGGCCAGAGTCAGCAGGCAGCCCGAAAAGGCCGCGGCAGACAGAAGCTCCGCGTCCTCCGGCACACCGAGGACCAGGCGGATCCCCGCGTCCGCAAGAACGGTCTCCAACTTGTGCGGCGGAAGCTCCGGGTCCAGCGGAACGTAAAAGCAGCCGCCGTAGACCGCGGCAAAGAAGAGGGTCACGGTCTCTGCGCCGCGGTGGACCAGCACGCCCACAGGGCCGCCCGCCGCTTGCCGGTTGCGAATGGCTGCGCCCAAACAGGCAGCGGCAGTGCGGAGCTCGGCAAAGCTTATCCGGCAGTTCTCGTCGGCGACGGCGGTCTTGCTCGGATTCTGCGAGGCAAGGACTTCAAAGGCTGTCAGGATATTCATTGGCACTCCTTCCGGGAATTGTCGAGCAGCTGCGCGGGTCGTGTTCTCAACAAGTCCCAATGTTCAGTGTTGTCCCTATTTTATCGTTTCCTTCCAAAGAAATCAAGACAGAATTGAAAATCCTGCGTTTGCGAGCATACACAGCGTCACCCCCACGGCAGTGGGAAGGAGGAAGGCGGCCAGGGTCCACTTCAAGCTTCCGGTCTCATGCCAGACAGTCAGAAGTGTGGTGGAGCAGGGCCAGTGGAACAGGGTAAACAGGGCGGTACAGAATGCAGCCCGCAGACAAGCGCCGCTTTGAACAAACAGAGCGGTGACATCTCCGCCCTCTGCCGCCATACCGCCAATCAGCAGGGCCAGGGGCAGCAGCAGCTCGTTGGCCGGAAAGCTCAGCAGAAAGGCCAGAAGCAGGGTGCCGGAGAAGCCCAGCAGGGCGGCGACCGGGTCCAAATCCCCGGCGAGCACCGTCAGCAGCGGCGCCCCCTGCACCCGGAGCCGGGACAGAGTCCAGATGACCGCGCCGGCCGGAGCGGCCACGACGATCGCCCGGCCCAAGACCCGAAGAGTCCGGTCCAGCAGGGAGCGCAGCAGCAGCCGGGCCAGTCTTGGTCGGCGAAAGGGCGGCAGCTCCAGGACGAATGGGTCTGACGCCCCCCGCAGGAGCGTCTTCCGCAGCAGGCCGGTGGAGAGCAAGGTGACGGCGCAGGAGAGGAGCATACAGCCTGTCAGCACCCCCGCCGTCGCCGGGACAGAGAGGCTGCCGTCCCGGTTCAGCAGGAGCCCTGCCAGCAGGATCAAGGTCGGGAAGCGTCCGTTGCAGGGGACCATGGCATTGGTCAGGATGGCCGCCAGCCGCTCCTTTTCGTTGGGAATGATGCGGCAGCCGGTGACGCCCACCGCGTTGCAGCCGCAGCCCATGCACATGCAGAGCCCTTGCCTGCCGCAGGTACCACAGGCCGCAAAAGGGCGGTCCAGCAAAAAGGCCAGCCGCGGCAGCAGGCCCAGGTCCTCCAGCACCGAAAACAACGGAAAAAAAATGGCCATAGGGGGAAGCATGACGGAGACGACCTTTGCCGTGGTGTCATAGACGCCCTCCAGCAGCAGCATCCGCAGAGCCTCCGGCAGACCGGCCAGCAGGGCCTCCGCTCCCGTTCTGAGGCGGGCAAACAGGACCTCCAGCAGGGCCGAAGGGTAGTTGGCGCCCCGGACCGTCAGATAAAAGAGGCAAAACAACATCCCCAGGGTCAGCGGCCAGGCGGTCCACTTCCCCAGGAGCAGCCGGTCCCAGTCCCGCCGGGGCCGGGGCGTCTGGGGACAGACAGCCCTTGCCAGGGCAGCCGCCCCTCGCACGGTCTCTTCCTGCGTCCAATGCGTCTGCGCAGGCGGCATCTGCTCCCGCGCTGTGCTCCGGCGTTGGCAAGTCAGAGCGATCACGCTTCGGAGCATCTCGACACTCTTGGGCTGATCTGCCCGGGTCGGCACCACCGGCGCGTCCAGGGCTCTTTCCAAAGCCCGAAGGTCCGGATGCAGACCCAAGCGCTCCGCCTCGTCCATCAGGTTTACGCAGAGGACCGGCCTCTGCCCCGATCCCTGGAGCTCCAGCGCCAGGGCCAGGGTACGCTCCAGGGCGGTGGCGTCCACAATGATGACCAGACAATCCGGGGGCGTTTTCTGCAAATACTCCGCGGCGATGCGCTCTTCCGGAGTCCCGCCGCAGAGGGAATAGACGCCGGGCAGGTCCACCACCTCATAGCACCGATCTCCGTCCCTCCAGCTCCCCCGGGCCGGTGCGACGGTCTTTCCGGTCCAGTTCCCCGTGTGCTGCCGCAGACCGGTCAGGGCGTTGAACAGGGTGGATTTTCCGACGTTTGGATTGCCCGCCAGGGCTACGGTGTATTGCAAGCGATTCCCTCCTTGAGCGAGATGCAGGCGCAGTCCTGCCTGCGCAGGGCCACAGTGGTCCCCCGGAAACGATAGGCCGTCGGGTCGCCCAAGGGACTGCGGCGCAGGCAGAGCACCTCTGTCCCCGGCAGCAGGCCAAGCCGCGTCAGCGGTGCGGTCCGCTCCGGCGGAAGGCGCAGGACAAGCACAGTCCCCCGCTCCCCTTCCCGCAGCTCCGACATGACGGTCCCCATGCCCACACCCCCTTCCGGCTCATCCTATTCCGTTTGTCCTGCGTGGGTTCGTATTTTTTTGCCGTTTTTTTCAAAAAGTCTGTTTTCTGCGTTGCTTTTCCGCGCCGTATCTGTTAAAATAATAGTATCATTTCGCATTGGAGGTTGATTCTATGGACAACAAACCCAATGGCCGTGGTAAAAATATCATCGGCAAAACTGACAGCTTCGGCAAAACCGGCAGCGGTCTCGGCACCGGCAAGCCGGTGGGCAAGGACGTAAGCTACTCCAAGCGTCCCCAGAGCAGCAGCTCCGGCGGTTCCGGCAACAAGGCCGTGACCCGCGGCATCAGCATGAGCTCCATTCTGATCGTTGTGGCGCTTTTCTTTGTGCTCAAATCCTGCATCGGAGGCGGCGGGAGCATCCTGAGCAGTCTTCTCGGCGGCGGCAGTCTGCTGAGCGGCGGCTCCTCGTCCTCCAGCTCCTCCTCGTCCGCCAGCTCCGGTCTGGACCTGGTCAGCGGTCTCGGCGGCCTGCTGGGCGGCGGCTCTTCCTCTTCGTCCTCCAGCTCCTCCGGTTTAGACCTGTCGAGCCTGCTGGGCGGCTACTCCGGCGGAAGCTCCACCTCCACCGGCTGGTCCCGCGCCGCCAACACCGGCAAGCTGGATCAGACCGTGGCCTCCGGCGCTCGGGCCAAGCGCACCCAGATCCTGGGCAACGGCCAGGACAGCTGGACCTTCATGATCTACATGTGCGGCACGGACCTGGAATCCAAATCCGGCATGGCCTCCAACGACCTGAAGGAAATGGCCAGCGCCACGCTGAACTCCAAGATCAACATCATCATCTACACCGGCGGCTGCAAGCAGTGGAAGATCAACGGCATTTCCAACACCGTCAACCAGATCTACAAGCTGGAAAACGGCAGCCTCACCTGTCTGGTCAAGGACGACGGCAAGGACTCCCTGGTCAAGCCCGCCACCCTGACCCGCTTCATCAATTACTGCACCCAGAACTATCCCGCCAACCGGCAGGCCCTGATCTTCTGGGACCACGGCGGCGGCTCCGTCTCCGGCTACGGCTACGACGAGAAGAACGCCTCCCTGGGCTCCATGGGCCTGAGCGGCATCGACTCCGCGCTGAAGAGCGCTGGGACCACCTTTGACTTCATCGGCTTCGACGCCTGCCTGATGGCGACCTTGGAGACCGGCCTCATGCTGGACAACTACGCGGACTACATGATCGCCTCCGAGGAGACCGAGCCCGGCATCGGCTGGTACTACACCAACTGGCTGACCAAGCTCTCTTCCAACACCTCCATGTCCACCATTGAAATCGGCAAGAACATCGTGGACGACTTCGTCTCCGAATGCAACCGCCGCTGCGCCGGTCAAATGACCACCCTCTCCGTGGTGGACCTGGCGGAGCTCAGCGCTACCGTCCCCACCACCCTCAAGAACTTTGCCACCGGCACCTCCAAGCTGCTCAGCGGCACGGAGTACAAGACTGTCTCCGACGCCCGCAGCTCCACCCGTGAGTTTGCCTCCTCCAGCCGCATCGACCAGGTGGACCTGGTGCACCTGTGCTACAATCTCGGCACACCTGAGAGCGAAGCCCTGGCTGAATCCCTGCTGGGCGCGGTGAAGTACAACAAGACCTCCTCCTCCATCTCCAACGCCTACGGCATTTCCATCTTCTTCCCCTACAAGCGGACCAACTACGTGAAGTCCGCGGTCTCCACCTACAACGCCATTGGCCTGGACAGCGAGTATTCCCGCTGCATCCAGCAGTTCGCCACCCTGGAGCAGGGCGGCCAGCAGGGTTCCTCCTCCGGCGGCTTTGACGTGGGCAATCTGCTGGGCGGTTTCTCCAGCGCTTCCGACAGCAGCGGCGGCATGGACTTCGGAGACATCCTCGGCTCCCTGCTGGGAGGCCGCTCTCTGGACCTGGACACCGCCACCGCGGCTCAGACCTTGGCGGACAACCAGTTTGACGCCAACAACCTGACCTGGAGCAACACGGACGGCCACCGGGTCCTGAAGCTCAGCACCGCGCAGTGGGAGCAGGTCCACAGCCTCCAGCTCAACGTCTTCTACAACGACGGCGAGGGCTTTATCAACTTAGGTCTCGACAACCAGTACAGCTTCACCAAGGACGGCGCTCTGCTGGGCGAGTACGACTGCACCTGGGTCGCCGTTGCCGCAGGCGGCGTGGTCCAGCCTGTTATGTTCAACTTCCAGGACGCCCTGCTGACGGGCGACACCCTGACCACCACCGGCACCGTGCCCGTTCTGCTCAATGGCGAGCTGGCGAATCTGATTGTCGTCTTTGAGGACGACCTCAAGACCGGCGATAATCTCAACGCCTACATCGCTGGCGTCCGCTACGACTATGAGGAGCCCACCGGCGAGGACGCCGTGGGCAACCCCGTGGCAAAGACCGCCGAGCTGGCGGAGGGGGACGTGCTCGTGTTCGTCGCCGACTACTACACCTTAGAGGGCGAATTCCAGGACACCTACAAGATCAGCGAGGAGATCCAATGGAGCTCTGACATGGTCGTGGGTTACACCGATATGAGCTCTTTGAAGGACAATCTCGTGGCTACCTTCCTCTTTACGGACATCTACAACAACGAGCACTGGTCTTCTCCCCTGCTCAACGTGGCCTACAAGGAATAATCACTGCCTGCGCCTGCCTCCCCCGCGAGGCAGGCGCAGTTCTCTTCAACGGATCCATTTTTCCGTGAAAATTGTGGTCAGGTCTTGAAAACCGACGCTATATATGGTAGAATACGCGAGTGGAGGTTTTCGCCTCCGCACATAGAATGGAAAGAATGAAAAAATGGAGGAACAAACATGAAAAAGCTTCTTGCATTGGTCCTGTGTCTGGCGCTGGTCGCCGCGCTCTTCGTCGGCTGCCAGGAGGAAAGCAAAGACACTGCCGCCATCAAGGTCGGCCTGATCTGCATCGGTGACGAGAACGACCAGGGCTACACCTACAACTTCATCCGCGGCAAGGATGCCGCCACCAAGGCCCTGAAGGAGAAGGGCATCAACGTGGAGTGGGTCGTCAAGTGGAACGTCCCCGAGGGCGACGCCTGCGAGGACGCCAACATCGAGCTGGCTGAGGCCGGCTGCAAGGTCATCTTCAACAACTCCTTTGGCTTTGAGCCCTATATGTTGAAGGTCGCCCCCAACTACCCCGAGATCCAGTTCGTGGCCTGCACCAACAAGGCCTCCCGTACCGACGACCTCGAGAACACCCACAACGCCTTCGCCGCCATCTATGAGGGCCGTTATCTGGCCGGCGTCGTGGCCGGTATGAAGCTCCAGCAGCTCATCGACGACGGGACCATCACCGACGAGCAGGCTGTCATCGGCTACGTCGGCGCCTTCCCCTTCGAGGAGATCAAGTCTGGCTACACCGCCTACTTCCTGGGCGCCAAGAGCGTCTGCCCCAGCGTCACCATGAAGGTCCAGTTCGTCAACGACTGGTCCAACGCCACCTTAGAGAGCAACGCCGCCTCCGCTCTGTGCGACATGGGCTGCAAGCTGATCTCCCAGCACGCCGACAACTCCACCCCCGCCACCATGGCCCAGTCCAAGGGCGCTTACTTCACCAGCTACAACAACGACATGATCTCCGTTGCCCCCGAGGCCTGCCTGGTGGGCACCCGCATCGACTGGAGCGTCTACTTCTGCGAGGCCATTGAGGCCGTTGCCAACGGCAAGAACTTTGACCAGGACTGGTGCAAGGGTCTGGCTGACGGCGCTGTCGTGCTGACGGAGCTGAACAAGGACATCATCGCCCCGGGCACCGAGGAGAAGCTGGCTGAGGTCGAGAAGGGCCTCAAGGACGGCTCCATCCAGGTCTTCGACACCAAGACCTTCACCGTTGGCGGTCAGGAGCTGACCCAGGCCTTTGCGCTGGACACCGACGGCGACTTTGCCCCCGACAAGGAAGAGGCTGTCTTCAACGGCGCCTTCCACGAGTCCTACTATCAGTCCGCTCCCTACTTCGGCATCGACATCGACGGCATCGAGCTTCTGAACTGATCCTGTTCTGACGGGCGCACGGCCCAAGCGCCGTGCGCCCGTTTATTTCTAAAACGAGAGGATGACAGCCTTGGACAAAAACTGTTACGCCATCGAATTGAAGGGCATCACCAAACGCTTTGGCCCGGTGACGGCCAACGACGGGATAGACCTCGGTCTGCGTCGGGGCGAGATCCTGGCCCTGCTGGGCGAGAACGGCAGCGGAAAAACCACCCTGATGAATATGCTCTCCGGCATCTATCTGCCCGACGAGGGCCAGATCCTGGCGGACGGACACACCATCTCCATCCGCTCCCCCAAGGACGCCTACGCCCACGGCATCGGGATGATCCACCAGCACTATAAGTTAGTGGACGTATTTACCGCCGCGGAAAACATCGTCCTGGGCATGGAGGACGAGAAGAAGCTGGACATCAAGAAGGCCAACGCAAAGGTCCGGGAGATCTGCGGTCGCTACGGCTTCGACATCGACCCGGAGAAAAAGGTCTATGATATGTCCGTCTCCGAGAAGCAGACCGTGGAGATCGTCAAGGTCCTCTACCGAGGCGCGGAGATCCTGATCTTGGACGAGCCCACGGCAGTGCTGACGCCCCAGGAGACGGAGCGGCTTTTCGCCGTCCTGCGCAACATGCGGGACGACGACAAGGCCATCGTCATGATCACCCACAAGCTCAATGAGGTCATGGCCATCTCCGACAAGGTGGCCGTCCTGCGGAAGGGCAAGTACATCGGTACCGTCGCCACCGCCGAAACCAATCCCCAGGCGCTGACCGACATGATGGTGGGACGCGCCGTGACCTTGAACATTGACAGGCCCCTGAATCAAAATCAGACTGAACGTCTGCGGGTCAGCGGTCTGAGCTGCTACGACCACGAGCACGTGAAAAAGCTGGACGGTGTGAGCTTCACCGCTATGGGCGGCGAGATCCTGGGCGTCGCCGGGATCGCAGGCTCCGGGCAAAAGGAGCTGCTGGAATCCATCGCCGGGCTCTGCCCCATCGCCGAGGGCTCCATCCGATACCTGGCCCCGGAGGGCGGCGAGGATGAGCTGGTGGGCAGGACGCCGATGCAGATCCGCAAAAAGGGCGTCTCCCTGGCCTTCATCCCCGAGGACCGGCTGGGCATGGGCCTGGTGGGCTCTATGGGCATGACGGGGAATATGATGCTCCGGAGCTGGCGCAGGGGCGGCGGTCCCTTCGTCAAGCGGAAACCGCCCAGAGACCTTGCCAACAAGGTACTCAACGAGCTCGAGGTGGTCACGCCCGGCATCGAGTTCCCCGTCCGGAAGCTTTCGGGCGGCAACGTCCAGAAGGTGCTGGTGGGCCGGGAGATTGCCTCCAGTCCCACGGTGCTGATGACGGCCTACGCGGTGCGCGGCCTCGACATCAATACCTCCTACACCATCTATAACCTGATGACCGAGCAGAAGATGCAGGGCACCGCCGTGATTTTCGTCGGCGAGGACCTGGACGTGCTGCTGGAGCTCTGTGACCGGATCCTGGTGCTGTGCGGCGGCAGGGTCAGCGGCATTGTGGACGCCCGAAGGGCCACAAAGGAAGAGATCGGTCTTCTGATGACCAGCGTGGGCGGAAAGGAGGAAGCCTGATGGACGAAAAGACAAAGACGCCCCTCCTCCGCCTGGCGAAGCGGAGCTCCTTCCCGAAGCCCGCCGCCTGGGCCATCCGCGTCGGCTCCATTTTGTTTGCCCTGCTGCTGGGCTGTGTAGCCATCCTTCTGACCGGCAACAGTCCCTTCAAGGCCTATGCCACCATGATCAACGGCGCCCTCGGCAGCAAGGTCTACCTCCAGCAGACGGTCAAGAAGGCCGTTCCCCTGCTGGGCTGCGCCCTGGCCATCGCCCCCTGCTTCAAGATGCGCTTCTGGAACATCGGCGCGGAGGGCCAGATCACCGCGGGCGCTCTGGCCGCCACCTTCGTTGCCAGGACCTTTACCGGGAAGCTCCCCTCCCTGCCCCTGCTTCTGCTGATGGCTGCGGGCGCCATTCTGGGGGGCGGGCTCTGGGCCCTGATCCCCGCCTTTTTCAAGGCCAAATGGAACACCAACGAGACTCTCTTCACTCTGATGATGAACTATATCATCATCGGCGTGGTGGCCTGGCTCCAGGCCGGACCCTGGGAGGCCCAGCAGGGCCGGATCGCCCAGTTTGACGCCTCTGCCCAGCTTCCGAAGGTCCTGGGCGTCCACTGCGGCTGGATCATCGTCCTGGTTCTGGTGCTCCTGGTCCACATCTATATGCGCCACACCAAGCAGGGCTATGAGATCGCCGTCATCGGCGACTCCATGCGCACCGCCCAGTACGCGGGCATGAACGTGGGCCGGATCATGATGCGGACCATGTTCCTCTCCGGCGCCATCTCCGGTCTGGTGGGCTTCATCATCGCCGCTGGCGCCAATCACACCCTGGCAAAGGAAATCGCAGGCGGCGTGGGCTTCACCTCCATCACCGTGGCCTGGCTCAGCCAGCTCAACGCCTTCGCTATGATCGCCATCTCCATGATGCTGGGCATCCTGACCAAAGGCGCCGATACGCTGCAAACCGCTATGAGCGTCCCTGCTGCCATCTCGGACATCATCATCGGCCTGCTTCTGTTCTGTATGCTGGGCTGTGAGTTCTTCATCAACTACCGGCTCATCCTGCGGAAGAAGACCGGGAAAGGAGGCGCGGCAGTATGAATGCCCTTGACACTGTGATTTTGCTGCTGCTGGCAGCCATCACCTATGGCACCCCCCTGCTCTACGGCACCTTGGGCGAGATCCTGACGGAGAAATCCGGCAACCTGAACTTGGGCGTGGAGGGCATCCTGTTTATGGGCGGCGCCTTTGGCCTCGGCGGCGTTTATTACCTGGAAAAGTTCGCCGGAACGCCCAGCGGCCTTGTGGCGATCCTGGTCGCCCTGCTCTGCGCCTTCCTGGCCGGAGCCGCTGCCTCTCTGATTTTCTGCTTCCTGACCACCACCTTGCGGGCCAATCAGAACGTGACCGGTCTTGCCCTTGCCATCTTCGGCACCGGCGTGGGCCAGTTCGCCGGTGAGATGATGCGGGTCCGGGCCGGAAGCTACGTCACCGTCAGCAACGAGCTCAAGGATTTCTTCATCGCCTCCCCCTTCCCCCAGTTCCTGAAGGACATCCCCTACCTGGGGCAGCTGATCTTCGGCAACAGCTGGTTCTTCTACCTGGGCGTGGTCCTCGCCATAGGGATGCACCTCTTCCTGAAAAAGACCCGGAAGGGCCTCTACCTCCGGGCCGTGGGCGAAAACCCCGGCACTGCGGACTCCGCCGGCATCAACGTCACCCGATACAAGTACCTGGCGACGGTCATCGGCGGCGGCATCTCCGCCATCGGCGGCGTGGTCTACATCGTCACGACGGCAGGCTGCACCTGGAACAACGAGGGCCTGTCCGGCGTGGGCTGGCTGGCGGTGGCTCTGGTCATCTTCTGCCTCTGGCGGCCCCTGTCGGCGCTCTGGGGCTCGGTGCTCTTCGGCGCCCTGATGATCCTCTACATGCGGCTCCAGCTCAGCTTCGTCCCCACGGAGCTCTACAAGATCCTGCCCTACGTTGTCACCGTGATCGTGCTGATCATCTCCAGCCTGCGGAACAACAAGGAGAAGCAGCCCCCCGCCTCCCTGGGCCTCGCCTATTTCCGCGAGGACCGCTGAGCGCCCGGCTTGAAAAGAATCTTCCGGGTTTGAAAAAATAATGAATGACAAGCGGAAAAAACTGTGCTATAATAGAACGCGAAATTCGGAACAGATAAGAGAGTTGTGAAAGATGGAAAACATACCGCATGTTCGGGAGCGCCGTCCGCGCCAGAAATTACTCCCCACGCTGCTGAAGACCGCTCCCCTGCTGATCTGCTTGGGCTTTTTCGGCCTTGCCTATCTGGTCCTGAGCAGCTTTGGCGTCCTCCGCACCACCGCGTCGGAGACCCAGCCCACCGACACCCAGGAGGCCCGGATGGCTGTAAGCGACACCACGGTCGTGACCACCGAAGCCGCCTCGACCCCGCCGGAGACCACGCTGCCCGCCACGACGGAGGCCGTCACCACAGAGGAGCCCACCACGGCGCCTGCCACCACGGAGCCTCCTTTGGGCCGGTGCATCTATTTGACCTTTGACGACGGCCCCGGCCGCAACACGGAGAAGGTGCTGGATATTCTGGACCGCTACGGCGTCAAGGCCACCTTCTTTACCGTCGGCTACTACGTGGACCGCTATCCGGAAACCGCCGCGATGATCACCCAGCGGGGCAACTGCATCGCCTGCCACACCTACACCCACGAGTACGACCAGTGCTACGCCTCGGTGGACGCCTTCTTTGAGGAGCTAGAGAAGTGGAAGACGGCTGTGAAGAACGCCTGCGGCTTTGTCCCGGAGCGGGTCTGCATCCGCTTCCCCGGCGGCTCAAAAACTCCAAACGCCAAAAATGTCTCTGACGACATCAAGGCGCGGCTGGAACGGGAGGGCTACGAGTGGTTCGACTGGAACGCGGCTGACAACGACAAGTATCCCAAGGGCAACACCAAAAACCTGCCTGACGCGGATTACTTCTGGGAATCCTACCTGGAAACCATCGGGTGGTACGTCAACAAGCCCAACGCCCAGGTCATCTTCCTGACCCACGACTCGGAAAACGGCACGGTGGAGATCCTGCCCCGGATGATAGAGGACCTTCTGGAACGCGGCTATACCTTCAAAACCCTGGACGAGCACCCGGATTGGAATGATTAAAGAACACAAAGAGGACGGCCCACCCTGGGTCGTCCTCTCTGTCTGTTTGTACTATTCCAGCTCCGTCCGCAGCTTCTCCAGGGCTCTTTTCTCGATGCGGGAGACGTAGCTCCTGCTGATGCCGAGACGCTCCGCCACGGTCTGCTGTTTTTCCGGAGGCGCCCCGGTAAAGCCGTAGCGATAGCGCAGGACCTCCCGCTCTCGCTCGGTGAGACAGGCCTCCATGGCGCGGCGGAGCTTCTTGGCCTCCTCCTTGCGGGACAGGTCCTCAAACAGGTCCTCCTCGGAGGCCACCACATCCTGTACCGAGAGAGAGGTCCCGTCCTTGCCCGTCTCCAGGCAGTCCGACAGGGAAATGTCCCCCGCCGTCTTCCGCTGGCTGCGAAAGTACATCAATATCTCGTTTTCGACGCAGCGGGCCGCATAGGTGGCAAGCCTTGCCCCTTTGGAGGCGTCGAAGGTCTCGACGCCCTTGATCAGGCCGATGGTGCCGATGGAAAGCAGGTCCTCCTGGTCCGCCGACTGGGTGTAGTATTTCTTCATGATGTGGGCCACCAGACGAAGATTCCGTTCGATCAGGATATTCCTGGCCTTCAGGTCTCCGGCTGCCGCCTGCTGGAGGTAGTAGCGCTCCTCCTTGGCGGTCAGCGGTTTGGGAAAGGAACCGGGCTGGTCCAGTCTCAGCGCACAGAGCATGGAGCTGAGCATCAGGAGCAGGGCTGCGGAAAGCATACAGATCACCTCAGCACAGTCTATTCCTGCTCTGTTTGTCCATATTCGCTCCCAATGCAGGGAAAGCGGACGCCCGTGGTCGGCGTCCGCTTTCCGGTTTCTAAGCTACAGGGAGATCAGCGTGTCCGTTGCGAAGAAATACAGCAGTTTTTCCCGGACGGGGCACTGGAAGATGCGGCTCAGCGCCTCGGCGTAGGCCTCCAACTGCGGGCGGTACTTCTCCCCCGCCTCCGCCTCCGTACCGGGGCTGATGCGGTCCGTCTTGAAGTCCACAACGGTAACGCAGCCGTCCCGGAACAGACAGCAGTCCGTCACGCCCTGGAGCAGCACCCGGTCTCCGGCGGCTTCGGGCCGGACCCGCTCCGCCGGGAGAAAAATGGAGAATTTGAACTCCCGCAGGACCCGGTCCGCGCTGCGAATCTTTTCGCCCAAGGGACCCCGGAACACCCGGAGCAGTTTTTCCGGGTCTACCGCCGCCGCTTGGGCCGGGGTCAGGAAGGCGTCTCGCACCATGCGTTCCAGCTCCTCCCGGAGGGAGGCAAGGTCTTCTGTCCGGGAAAAATTGAGGAACTGCATGGCCTGATGCACCGCGGTCCCCCGCTGGGCGGGCGTCAAGGGCCTCTCCCCCCGCAGGAGGGAAGGCTTGCGGAGCTTCAGGCGCTGAAAGTCCTCCCGCACGGCGCCGTCGTCGGCCTCCCGGTCCAGCTCCCGGCCCTTGAGCTGGGTCGCCGTGAGCTTTGCCGAAAGCGTCTGGGCCGCGGCGTAGGGGTAGCGGAAGGCAAGGCTCTCTGCCAGGGCCCGCTCGTCCAGGGGCTTCTCCAGCGCAGGCGCAGAAACGGCAGGCTCGGCCTCGGTCTGCTCCGCCTCGCTCAGGTCGTGCCAGAGGATGCGCCAGGGGTACTCCGCAGCCTCCGTCCCCTGGGGCCTGCCTGCGACAGCGTGCAGGGCCTCAGCCTCCCTGCGCAGCAGGGCGGTCAGCAGCACCCAGTCTCCCAGACAGGAGGCCTGGGCCGCCCGGAGCTTTGCGGTCTCGGGGGACAGGCCGAGGGCCAGCTCCGCTAAATGCGAATCCAGGGCGGCGGCGCAGCAGCTCATGATCAGCATGTCCTTTGCCCGCGTCATCGCCACGTACAGAATGCGCATCTCCTCGGAGACGTTCTCCGCCTTGGTCTGGCGGCTGATGGCCGCCTTGGCAATGGAGTTGAAGCGGGTATGGGTCGGCGCGTCATAGACAGCGCAGCCCACGCCCAGGCGGCTGTGGAACTGCACGGGGGCCTTCAGATCTTCTAAATTGAAGCGGCGAGACAGGCCGCAGAGGAGCACCACGGGGAACTCCAGACCCTTGGACTTGTGGATGCTCATAACGGTGACGGCGTCGGCCTGGGGCCTTTGCAGCGGCAGACCTCCCTGCTCCCGCAGCTCCTCCACGTGGGCCAAAAACTGGTGGAGGCTCTTGCGCCCGCCCTCCGAGAAGACAGCGGCCATTTCATAGAATACCCGCAGATTTTCCAGACGGGCGGCCCCGTTGTCCATGGCCCCGTAGACCGCCTCCAGTGCCACCGCCTGCTGAAGCTTCTCAAGCAGGGTGTACAGGGGCAGGCGCTGCGCCAGGTCCCGCAGGGAGTTCAGGGTCTCCAGAGCCTGCCGCAGGGCTTCCGGGGGCTCATCCAGAGCGGTGAGAGCGTCATACAGGTCCAGACTCCGGTTCCGGCGGCGGGCCTTGGCCAGCAAATCGGCTTCGATACCGAAAATGGGGCTCAGCAGGGCGCCGGTAAGGGGGATGTCCTGGTGCACGTTGTCCAGCACCTTCAGCAGGCACAGCAGGGCCTGGACCTCGCTGGAATCCAAAATGCTCTCGCCGGTATCGCTGGCCGCGGGGATGCCCAGCCGCTGAAGCGCTTCCAGATAGAGGGCCGCCGCGTTTTTGGGAGAGCGCAGGAGGATGACGACGTCGCCGGGCGTCACGGGCCGCAGTCCCGCTTCTCCCCGGATCAGGGTCTTCTCCGCCAAAAGCCGCTGAATGCGGTGGGCGGCAAAGGCTGCCTCAGCCCGATTCTTCTCCGGGCTCTCCTCGTCGGTCTGGCGGCGGGTGGAGAGGCAGTGGAGCTCCACCTGGGTCTGCGGCAGGGGCTCCAGCGCTCTGCCGGGGCGAAGGGCCTCCTCCTCGCCGTAGTCCAGGCCCCCCGTTTCCGGGGACATGCAGCGGCCAAAGACGGCATTCACCGCCTCCAAGATCGCTTCGCCGGAGCGGAAATTGTGGGACAGGAGGATGCGCTGCCGGGCATTGGGCTCCGCGGCTTCCGCGTCGGGATAGCGGGCGTATTTCTCCAGGAAAATGCCGGGGTCCGCCAGCCGGAAGCGATAGATGGACTGCTTCACGTCGCCCACCAGGAAGCGGTTGACGCCCTCCCGGGACACAGCCCGGAAAATGGCGTCCTGGACCTGGTTGGTGTCCTGGTATTCGTCCACCATAATCTCTCGCCAGCGCTGGCTGATGCGGCGGGCCGCCTCGGTGGGCGTCCTCCCGTCCGGCTCCAGCAGCAGACGCAGAGCCAGGTGCTCCAGGTCGCCGAAGTCCAGGGTGTGCAGGCGGCGCTTCTCCGCCGCAAAGCGCTGGGCAAAGTCCCGGGTCAGAGCAAAGAGGGCCCGCAGGGTGTCCCCCGTCTGGGCCAGGTCCGACAGGACCTCTTCGGAGCTCCCGTAGAGCTCCCCGCACCAGCCGCGGATCAGCTCCTTGGTCTGCTCCCGGATGGCCTTTGCCCGGGCCTGGAGCTCCGGGTCCCCGCAGTTCCGGAGGGGCGGAAGGCGACCGAAGTCCGTATCCGTCTTGGCGGCAGCCAGGGTCCCGTCCCAGTCCGGGCAGGCGGCAAGGTGCCGGAGCTGGGCCGCGTTGTCGAGAAAGACAGGGCCGTATTTCGCCAAAGAGCCACTTTCAGCCAACTCCCGGGCCATACGTTCCAAGGCGGCGGCCCGTTCCAGCGCACAGCCCCGCAGCCCCTCCAAAAGCCAGGCACCCCAGGGCGTCTGCTCCGCGCCTCTTAGGTCCCGGAGCTCCAGACCGGCCTCGCAGTCGTCCAGCCAGCGCTCCGGCCAAAGGTTGCAGCGGGCCGTGTTGTAGACGCTCAGGATCAGGCCGGGGATGCGCCGGTCGTCCCGGCCCGCGCCCAGCCCGTCCACCAACTGCCGCAGGGCCGGGTCCCGGTCAATGGTCTCGTATCGCTCCTCCAGGAGGGCCGCGGACAGGGTCTCCTGGAGGGCGGCGGCCTCCGTCTGCTCCAGGATGCGGAAATCCGCGGGGATGTCCAGATCAACCGCAAACTCCCGCAGCAGGTCGGCGCAGAAGGCGTGGACCGTGGAGATCTGGGTCAGATAGATGCGGCTCTGCTGCCTTTGCAGATGCCGGTTCTCCGGGTCCTGGGCCAGCCGAAGGGCCAGCTCCTTGGCGATCCTCGCCCGGAGCTCGGCGGCAGCCTTTTTGGTAAAGGTGATGATGAGATATTCGTGGATGGAGCATTCCTCGTCCCGGCGAAGGATCTGCCCCATGAGCCGCTCCACCAGGACCTTCGTTTTGCCGGAGCCCGCCGCCGCGGAGACCAGGATCGGACCGCCGGGGCGTTCCACCGCCATTGCCTGGGCCTTGGTCAGTTGATCAGCCATAGGTCTGTTCCTCCTTCTCCAACGTCTGCCAGAACTCCTCCCGGCTCACAGCCCGGAGCTTCCGCAGGGGGACCTCGCCGCTGTCCACGCGGCAGACCTCCCGATAGGGGCACCAGCGGCAGGCGTTGTGCTCCTCCCCGCGCCAGAAGGGGTCCGGCGCGATGGTCCCGGACCAGAGGCTGTCCGCCAGCTCGCCCAGGGTGCGGCGGACGTGGCGCTCCACCAGATCCAGTTGGCGGCTGTCCGCCAGACTGCCGCTGCGCTCGCCGCTCTTTTTTGAGATCTTATAGGGCAGGTAGACGGGCTCCGTACCCGGTTCCATCGCCTGTAAGATCTCTTCATCGTCCAAAAGCAGGCCCTTCCGGCGGAGCTTCTTCCGGTGCTGCTTCTCCGCCTCCTCGGGCTCCACGCGGCCCTTTGTTACCTCCACGTCGTAGCGGGCCGGATAGTAGAGCACCCCCGCGGGCTCGAACTCGCGCCCGTAGTAGCGCACCGCCTCCCGGGTCAGGGCAAAGAGGTAAATGAGCATTTGCAGGCCCATACCGCTGAGGATGTCGGTGTAGTCGAAGTCTTTGCGGCCCGTCTTGTAATCCACGACCCGCAGATAGGTCTTTCCGCCGGCGGTGGTGAAGAGGTCCACCCGGTCCACGATGCCCATCAGACTTCCCTCGGCCACCCGTCCGACTACATGGATGGCGGTCTCGTCCTGGAAGACCTGTTCAAAATAGGTCGGGATAAAGCGGGACTGAGACAGCTCCCGGGCCAGGTCCCGGACCACCTGCTCCACCTCCCGGTAGTTCCGCTCCAGCAGGTAGGAGCCCCGGTGGGTATAGTCTGCCAGCCCGTCCAGGAAGTCCGCGACGAAGCGCTCGTACCAGCTCCTGGACAGAGCCAGCACCCGTTCCAAGGGAACGGCGGCGAAGCCCCCCTCCGCCTCCACGTCCCGGACCGTGTGCTCCAGGACGTAGTGGACCAGAGTGCCGTACATGGCCGGGTCCACGGCGGCCTGCTTCCGCTCCCTGAGGTTCAGGCCGAATTGCAGGAAATAGGCGTATTTGCAGGAGGCCAGCTTGTCCACCTTGGAGGCAGACAGGGCCAGGCTGGAGCCGTAGAGGGTCTGTACCGTCTCCCGGTCCAAGGCGCCGGGCGTATAGGCCGCCCGTTCCAGCAGGGTCCCGACCGTCGGAGCCAGCTCCGGGAAGTCCGCCAGCGCGGCCTTTCCGGCCTCGCCCCAGGAGGCCAGCAGCGCGGCGGCCCCGAAGGGCTCCGTGGGCAGCGGCGTCCGCTGCTCCTCCTCCCGCTCCGGGAAGAGGGCTTCCAGCCGCGTGTAGTGATAGCTGGGGGCCTCCCGCAGACAGCTCACGTACAGGCTTCTCTCCGGAGCGGTGAATACCATGTAGGCCGCCAGCAGGTCTCTGTCGATGCGCTCCTCCCCCTCCGGCGCGGCGGAGAGGCCCGCCGCCTTCATGCGGCGGCGCTCCTGGTCGCTGAGCAGGCCGCCGCCCGGCTCATAGGCGGGCAGCAGACCGTCGGAGGCGCCCAGGACCAGCAGATGGGACAGGCGGACGTTCCGCATCGCGGAGAGCTCGCCGACCCGCAGACAGTCCACAGTAGCGGGAATGGAGCCCACCGTGTTCCGGGTCAGGGCAGCCCGGAAAAAGCGATAGAACTCTTCGGGAGAACGGTTTCCACTCCCGAGGACGCCGAAAACCTGCT
The DNA here is from genome assembly GCA_017429325.1 of Oscillospiraceae bacterium. Classification (GTDB taxonomy): domain Bacteria; phylum Bacillota; class Clostridia; order Oscillospirales; family Oscillospiraceae; genus JAFRPC01. The sequence goes on from JAFRPC010000001.1 coordinate 20,074, forward strand.
CCATCACAGACAGCAGCAGCTCATAGAGCTGGGTCAGCTCCTGGGCTTGCTGCGGCGCACCAGCGGCAGCGGCCTCTCGGGCCCTGGCCGCCAGGGTCCCCTCCAGGCCCACGGCATTCAAAAAGCTTTCCAGAGCCCGGACCTGGGCCCCGGTATCCGGCGCCGTGCGCAGTCTGTCCCGAAGCTCCAGCAGCGGGACGATGGCCTGTTCCCGGGCCTCGTTGAGGGGCTCCAGCAGAGCTTTCAGGGCCTCCGGGTCCTCGAGGGCCAGGGTGGGACCCGTCGGATTTTTGTCAAAGGGCTTGTCCCAGCGGCTGCCTCGAAGGCCCCAGATGAAGGCATAGTTCTCCAGCCGGTCCGCCAGGTCCCGGCTGCAAGGCGCATAGCCCGATTTCAGATATTCGCATACGGCCTCGGGCTCCATGCCGCAGGCGGCGGCCTCCAGCGCGAAGACCACAGCCCGGATGACGCTGTGGCGCAGGATGTCCTTGGAGCCGGAAAAATAGCTCGGCATTCGATACCGGTCCATGAGCGTCTCCAATAGGGGCTCATAACAGGCGGCGTCAGTGTAGGCCACGCCGATCTCCCGCCACCGGACCCCGCTCCGGACCAGGCTCTGGATGCGGCCCAGGGCCAGCTCGCACTCGGCGGCAGGGCTGTCGGCAGCGCAGAGGCTGAGGCTGTCGGTCTTCCCGGCCCAGGGCTGCATCTGCGGCGCAAAGAGGGCGCGGGCCAGATGCCCCAGGGCTCCGGTCTGCGTCTGTGTCGCCTGAGCCGCTGCCCGGAAGGGAACGCCGCCGCGCTGGCAGAGCTCCCGCAGGGAGCGGGCCGTGGTCCGGCTCACGGAAAACACGTTCTGCCCTCCCTGGAGGCTGTCACAGCAGAGCCAGACCGTCACGGCCTCCGCCCGCTGGGCCAGGACCACCAACACGGCCAGCTCCTGGGCGGTGAAGTCTGTGAAGCCCTCCACCGCCACGGAAAGCCCCCGGGCAAAGTCGCTCTCCCAGAGAGCGTCACGCAGTCGGTCCAGGCTGGTCGCGGGGTCCAGCGCGGACCTGGCACAGACCGTATCGTAGAGCTCCAGGATCAGGCAGAGCTCCTCTAACTTTTCGGACAGAGGCGCGGAAAGCTCGTCCCGGGCTTTGCGCACGGCGGCAGCGTCCAGGCCGTAGGCGTGAAACTCGTCCACCACCTTCAAAAGCTGCTCCAAAAATTCCGGCTTTGCAATATGTGCGCCGTAGAGCTTCAGCTTTGGACGCAGCAGCTCCAGAGCGCCTGCCATAGCGATCATACGCCCGCTCTTGTCCAGGGTGGGGACGGCGGCTCCGCCCGCCACGGAAAACACCCGGGCAGCCAGCCGCGTAAAGCTGAGGACCTCGGCCCGGCGGCTGACGGTATCGCCGCCCCGCTCGCAGAGGGCCCATTCCGCGTCGAAGGAGTTCTGCTCCGGGACGATCAGGATGCCCCGGGCTTCCTCCGGCAGCGTGCAGAGGGACTCCACGGCAAGCCGCGCATTCTCTTTCCAGTTCGGACTGTATCTGACCGTCAGCACACGATTCTCTCCCTTCTCTCCCGCCTCGGGGCTGTCTCTGTTTTGTCTATCATACCACATTTTCCGCCGCAAGAATAGTACAATTTTTATTTCTCCCCTTGTCAGAGCCTCTTTTTTTGATTATAATGGAAATAAATCCATACCAGGAAGGGGCGAAACGAATCATGCGGATCGCGATCATCGGCGCAGGCGCTTCCGGCATGGCGGCGGCCATCACCGCCGCGGCCTCTGGCAGGCATCAGGTCCTGCTCTTTGAGCGGCAGGCCCGGGTCGGGCGGAAGCTCCTGGCCACGGGAAACGGACGCTGCAACCTCTCCAACCGGCAGACCCGGCTGGAGCGCTACCACGGCACCAGTACGGCCTTCGCGGCACCGGCGCTGGAGGCCTTTCCTCCGGAAAAGGTCCTGGACTTCTTTTCGACCCTCGGCCTCTATACGGTGACGGAGGCGGACGGGCGCGTCTACCCCTACTCGGACCAGGCGAACTCCGTGGTGGACGTGCTGCGCTTCGGGCTGAACCGGCGCAACATCGAGCTGCACACCGCAACGGAAATCGTTTCCGCCCGGCGGGACAGCGAGGGCTTTCATCTGCGGGACCAGAGCGGCACCGTCTGGGACGCGGAGCGGCTGATCGTCGCCTGCGGCGGCGCCGCCGGGACAAAGCTGGGCGGCGGCCTTTCCGGCTACCAGCTCCTGCGCAGTCTCGGCCATCACTGCACGAAGCTCTATCCCTCCCTGGTCCAGCTCCGGACCGAGACCGAACTGGTCCGGGCCATGAAGGGCATCCGGGCCAACGCCTCTCTGCGGCTCACCCTCCACGGGAGCCTGCTGGCCGCCGCCAAGGGCGAGGTCCAGTTTACAGAGTACGGCGTCTCCGGGCCAGCCGTCTTTGAGCTCTCCCGAGCCGCCGCCACGGCGGAGGACACGGTGCTGCACCTGGACCTGCTGCCGGACTGCCGGGAGGAGGAGCTGCTCTCGTCTCTCTGCATCCGCATCTCCCGCTTCCCCGGCCTGCTGGCGGAGGACCTGTTGACCGGCATCCTCCACAACCGTCTGGGGCGGATGGTGGTCAAGGCCTGCGGCGTGGGGCTCAACACCCCCCTGCCTGCCCTGAGCTGGAAGGAGCTGACGGAAATCGTCAAGCTCTGCCGCGATTTCCCCCTGCGCGTCACTGGAAACCAGGGCATGGACGGCGCACAGGTCACGGCGGGCGGCATCGTCACCAAAGAGTTTGACCCCGAGACCCTGCAAAGCCGCATTGTCCCCGGTCTCTACGCCGCGGGCGAGGTGCTGGACATCGACGGCGACTGCGGCGGCTTCAACCTGCAATGGGCCTGGGCCTCCGGGCTTCTGGCCGGACAGTTGAAGCAGACAGGCGGGAAATGAGGGCTCATCCCTCCTGAATCATGAGGACTGGATAATATTATGTTAACCATTCGTGACATCATTGTGCCTCTGCGGCACGACCCCTCCATGCTGTACTATCTGGCGGCCCAGGCCCTGGGCGTGCAGGCCTCGCAAATCGCGGAGCTGCACATCCGCAGGCGTTCCATCGACGCCCGGAAAAAGCCGGAGCTGCGCTGCATCTACACCGTGGACGTGCGCACGCGGAAATCGGAAAAACAAGTCCTTCGCCAGTGCCGGAACCCCAAGGTCAGCCTGGCGAAGGAGGAGGGCTATCGGCCTCCCAAGGCCGCCGCCCTTCCGGCGGAGCGTCCCGTGGTGGTGGGCTTCGGCCCCGCCGGGATGTTTGCGGCCCTGGTGCTGGCCCAGGCAGGCCTGCGCCCCATTGTGCTGGAGCGCGGTCAGGACGTGGAGACCCGCCAGAAGGCCGTGGAGGCCTTCTGGCGCAGCGGGACCCTGGACCCGGCCTGTAATGTACAGTTCGGCGAGGGCGGCGCCGGGACCTTCTCAGACGGGAAGCTGAACACCGGCACCCGGGACCCGCGGCAGGCCTGGGTCCTGCGGCAGCTGGTGCGCTTCGGCGCCGACGAGAGCATCCTCTGGGACGCGAAGCCCCACGTGGGGACCGACGTGCTGCGGGCCGTGGTTCAGCGGCTCCGGGAGCGAGTCATTGCTCTGGGCGGCGAGGTGCGTTTCGGCGCACAGCTCACCGGACTGCGGGCGGAGGGCGGCACGCTGACCGCGGCGGAATACGTTCAAAACGGCGAGGCGCGGGTCCTCCCCTGCCGTCGCTTGATATTGGCGCCGGGACACAGCGCCAGGGACACGTTTCGGATGCTGGAGGCCTTCGGCCTCGCCATGGAGCCGAAGCCCTTCTCCATGGGCGTCCGGGTGGAGCATTTGCAGCGGGCCGTCAATGCGGCCCAGTACGGCCCGGAGAACGTCTCTGGCGGCTCCGGTTCAGACGCGGAACTCGAGGCCCTCCCTCCGGCGGACTACAAGCTGAACGTCCACCTGCCCGACGGCAGCTCGGCCTACACCTTCTGCATGTGCCCCGGCGGCTACGTGGTCGGCGCGGCCTCGGAGCCGGGGCGGGTCGTCACCAACGGCATGAGCAATTTTGCCCGGGAGGGCGAGAACGCCAACGCCGCCCTGCTGGTGACGCTGGAGCCCAGGGACTTCCCGGATAAATCCACCTTAGGAGGCATGGTCTGGCAGCAGGAGATCGAGGCGGCAGCCTTCCGGGCAGGGGGAAGCAACTATTTTGCCCCGGCGCAGCGGGTCGGAGACTTTCTGGCCCGGCGGCCCACCGAGGCATGGGGCGCGGTACTGCCCAGCTATCGCCCCGGCGTGACCCCTTGCGAGCTCCACGCGGTCCTGCCGGAGCGCTTGACCCGGGTGCTGGAGCAGGCGATCCCGGCTCTGGGAAAGCTGATGAAGGGCTACGACGATCCGGACGCGGTGATGACCGCCCCGGAGACCCGCAGCTCCTCCCCGGTGCGCATCCTGCGGAGCGAGGCGCGGCAGTCCCCCTCCCTGTCCGGTCTCTATCCCTGCGGGGAAGGCGCGGGCTACGCCGGAGGCATTCTCTCCGCCGCCGTAGACGGCATTCTCTGCGCAGAAGCAGTCATATCGAATTGAAATAAAAAAAGTCCCCGCGGGAGCTTATCACTGTCCCGCGGAGACATTTTTTTCGTTATACTTTCAGTACGAAGAAGAGGATGGCCGCGACGATCAGGGCGATGCCCAGCAGCTTCAGGACGGCTTTTCCGACCTTCAGGCCCACGATGATCAAAATGACGGCAACAACGGAGGTGGGCAGGGCTGCGGTGTAGGTTTTGAACAGTTCCACGAGTTTATCCATGGTTTGCATTTCCTTTCATCAGCGAAGTCAGGGATGGGCTCATTTCCCGAGCACGAAGGTGACAATGGCGGCCAGAGAGAGCACGATGCCCGCAAGGACAAGGCTCTTTTTCTGGTTCCGGTTGCCCGCGGACCAGACCACGGCGGAGATGACCGCAAGGGCAATGGTAATGGGATGGGCAGTCAAGACATCCAAGGGGCTCCCTCCTTATTGGAACAGATAGGAATAGCAGGTGAGAAGCACGCGGAGCAGGGCCCGCAGACGCTCCGGCAGCGCCGGGTCCTCCGGGGCGGCCTCCAGGACCTTCTCTCCCAGACGGAAGCGGACCAGACCTTCCCGCAGGAAGAGGAACCCGGAGTTTCGGGAGTTCTCAAAATCCCAGGCGCTCAGGAACAGGGTCAGCTTGTCCTTGCAGGGGGCGGAGGCATAGGGGCAGAAGGCGGTGCAATTGCCGCACTCGTTGCACAGGGCGTCCAGATGCAGGATCTGGAGGGAGCCGTCCTCCAGCCGGAGGGGGACGTTGGCCCGGTTGGGGCAGACGTCCACACAGTTCTCACAGACGGTATTGCAGTGCAGGCAGCGTTCCGGCTCTTTGGCTGCGGGACCGGCGGCGGCCAGAACGCCCTTGCGGGCGGCGGCCTGCTCCGGCGCGGGGCGGGACCCCGCCGGGAACTCAAATTCGTGGGCCTTCCCCAAAACTTCCTCCGCGAACCGGGCCGCGTCGGCAATGCCCTCCACCACGGTGGCGGGGCCCCGCAGGGCGTCGCCGCCCGCGAAGACGTTTTCGAGATTCGTGCGGAAGGCCGGGCGGCCCTTAGGTCCCAGCGCCACGCCGGAGGCCTCAAAGGCAGTGGGGTCCACCTGCTCGCCCACGGCGGAGATCACCAGGTCGCAGTCGAGCTCCTCAAAGCTCCCCGTGGGGACGGGGGCGCGGCGGCCGGAGGCGTCCGGCTCGCCCAGGCGCATTTTCTCATAGGTCAGCTTCCCAATCTCCTGCTTCATGGGAGCAGCCAGCTCCAGGAAGCGGACGCCGTCGGCCAGGGCCAACTCCAGCTCCTGGGGGTCGGCGGGCATGTAGCGCTTTGTGCGGCGGTAAACCAGGGTCACGGAGGCGGCTCCGCTGCGCTTCGCCAGCCGGGCGGCGTCCATCGCGGTGTTGCCGCCGCCAATGACTGCCACGTGGCCCAGCGGCGCCGAATCGGCGCCGGACTTTCGGGCGGCCATCCAGGGGATGACCGGCTGCACGTTGCCGGAGAGCTCCAGGCGGCCCGGCTTCCAGGCGCCGACGGCATAGAAGACGTGGGTATAGCCCATCGCTTTCAGCGCGGCGGCAGTGGGGGCCTCGGTATTCGTTCTGATTTCCGCCCCGTAGGCGGCGATCAGGGCCGCGTCCTTATCAATGGCCTCGTCGGAGATGCGGAAGGAGGGGAGGACCCGGCGGACGATACCGCCCAACTTTGCCTCCCGCTCGAAGAGGGTACAGGCCACGCCTGCGCGGGAGAGGAAATACGCCGCGGCCATACCCGTTGGCCCGCCGCCCACAATGGCGGCCTTGACGCCGGGAAACGGAGCAGGCCTGCGCAGTCCGGCCATCAGGGCGTCATAGCCCTTCTCAGCCGCCAGAAGCTTCACAGCGCGAATTTGAACCGGGTCGTCGCAGAAGGTACGAGTGCACTTGCCCATGCAGCGGTGGGCGCAGATGGTGCCCGTGATGAAGGGCAGGGGGTTCTTCTCGGTGATCAGCCGCAGAGCCTCCGCATAGCGGCCCTGCTGGCAGAGCTCCATGTACTCCGGGATGTCCTGCCCGATGGGGCAGCCGCCCTCGCAGGGGGCCTGGAAGCAGTCGAACCAGGGCACCTCCTCCCCGGACTTACGGTTGGGCAGGGGCTTGACGGGCTTGCAGTGGCGCGGGTCGGTCCGGCAGGCTTCGCTCAGGGCCGCCAGCGCGGCGGTATCGTTCCCTGTGAAGGGGCCAAAGGGCAGAGCCTCCGCCTTGCGGCACATCTGGGTCAAGCGGTTGTAGCCGCCGGGCTTGAGGATGGTGGTGGCGACGGTGACGGGCCAGACGCCTGCCCGGAGGAGGCCGTCGCAGTTGAACCAGTCCGCGCCGCCGGCAAAGGAGATCTTCATGCCGCCGCCGAACTGCCGGGAGATCCGGCGGCACATCTCGAGGGTCAGGGGGAAGAGGGCGCGTCCGGACATGTACATCTCGTCGTTGGGCAGCTCGCCCTGGGTGGTGTCCACGGGGAAGGTGTTGGAGAGCTTAAGGCCGAATTCCAGGCCCTTGGAGCGGGCCAGCGCCTGGAGCCGCTCAAACATGGGCACCGCGTCGGCCCATTGCAGGTCCTCCCGGAAGTGGTGGTCGTCGAAGACCACGTAGTCGTAGCCCATGGAGTCCAGGATATGCCGAGCGTCCTCGTAGCCTAAGATGGTGGGGTTGCACTTGACGAAGGTGTGAAGCTGCTTCTCGCCGATCAGGTAGGAGGCGATGCGCTCGATCTCCGCCGGGGGACAGCCGTGGAGGGTGGAGAGGGTCACGGAGCGGGAGATATGGGGGCTGATGGCGTCGATGAAGGCCGCCCGCTCCGGGAAATAGGCTTTCAGGACCCGCTTGCACTCTGCAAACTGGGCCGTGCCGGAGGCGTCCTTCATCGCCTCGATGTAGCCGTCCACCTTCTCTCCCTGGATGCCCTCCAGGTCGTAGCCCACGGACAGGTTAAAAACAAAGCCGTCCGGGTCTCCAAGGCCCAGGTAGCCGGAGAGGAGCTTCAGCGCGCACCAGGCCTTGATGTACTCGTCCCGGGCCTGGGCCACGGTGAGCTCGGTGGACCACTCCTGGTTGTAGCCCTCGTCGTCTGCCAGGATGCAGGGACGGGGGACGCAGCGGGCCAGGTCCTCGCCGTCCATTTGCTGGACGGTCTTGACCTCGAAGAACCTCGCACCCGCGATATAGGCAGCGATGATGTTCTGGGCCAACTGACTGTTGGGACCGGCGGCAGGCCCAAAGGGGGTCTCGATGGTCTCCCCGAAGATGGGGAAGGTCCTGGACGGGTCCGCCTTGTAGAAGCTGCGGACCCCAAAGACGGTGCTCTCCTGTTTCCACTCGGTCATAATCCATCGTATGAGCCTATTAAAGGGGAGGGGGTACATTCTTTCAGACACAGGGTATCCCTCCTTTCAAAATAGAGCAACGCAGGGTAACGTAAAATCTATTATTGCCAAACATACAGATACCGGAAAATCAATGCGGGCAGGAGAATGCCGGACACAGTGGAAGCGATCAAGATAAAGGCCGGGACGCCTTCAACAAGCAGCGGCGTTGTGATCAGCAGGAGCAATACCGCCGCGCCTGCGGACAATGGGATTTCGATCATCAGAGGAACCTGGATTAGCTTGCGTCCCTTCACCTTTCCCCGGTTTGTTCGGACCCATCCAATCACTGGCAGGACGGTCATCAGACAGACACATAAACAAAGAACTGTGAAAACGGTTTCGATCCCCTCTATCAGAAGCATCGCCATGTTCAGCAGGCCGAGCAGCACCAGCAGGATATGGGTCCCCAGCCTGACGGGACTGAGAAATTGCAGCCAATCGGGCAGGTTCGGCAAGATCAGGTCCAGCGCGGGCGGAATGACACACAGCAGCAGATTCATGACGCACAGGATCAGGCAGACCCATTTTGCCCTCTCGCGTTTCTTATTCAAGCTTGTCCTCTCTTCTCACAGAAGGATTCGCGGCAACGCAAATCGTTCCGGTATCTTGCAGCTACAGGAACGCAACCGCACCTTTGTTACCATTTCGTGCTGGCTCTGAGCGTCAGCGCCGGAACGACGACCCCGAGAATAACACTCAAATATACCAAGTCGCCATAAAACAAGACACTCAAGCCAAGTAAAAGCAGAAGGCAGAAGGCCGCCACATGACCTATCAGCAAGATCAGAGTTGGAATCCGGATCATTTTCCAGGACTTCCATTTGCAGTTTCTCCCCAGAAACCAGCCAATCAGCGGCAGATTTATGAGAATCAGCAGGATCATAAAAGCAGCCGTCATGCTTGTCGGAGTAATGTTTGATGACAGGAGCACTGCGGAAAGAAAAATAAACAACATGGCATCCGGGCAAAACCAAAGGGCGGCCACGGAGCTATTCGCGACCCAGGCCAGCATGAATAGCAACAGGGAGACGATATGATAGAGGATCGTCAGCAGACAAAGGTACTTTGGTTCCTTCAGCCTGGAAACAGACATTCAGACCACCTCTATTTTCTGCGGGGGTTCCAGATATGCAGGGCGACCAGCACCAGAATGGGATAGACGACGCCGCAGACGCCAAGGAGCATCAGCTCCCCCAGATATACGGGCTGCCAACTGGCCGTGGCAAGCAGCGAGTAGAAGGGAATCAGCACCAGGTTGCAGGCAAGATAGACGATCATCGCAGCGATGATGAGCTCCCGGCCAAAGAGGCGGCCCAGGTGGAGCATCATCCAGCCCGCCAGGGCGATGAGCGCCAGGGGGACAAAGAGCCAGGCGGGGTCAAACCAGTGGGAAAATGTGATCACCGGTACGCTGAAGGGTACGATCCATTTGATCCAATCCCCCGCGTTGGCAAAGAAGTAGATGACGGTGACGGCAAGGCCGAAGAGCAGCAGGATCAGCGTCAGCATCTTGCCCCGACGAAATTGCTTTTTCAGGTGTTCTCTTGCATAGTCTGTCATGTTTTACTCATTTCCTTTCTCCCTCCGGGCCGTATTCACAGCCGTTCAGGTCTCCCCAAAGTTTCTGAGATTGTTCCAAAATATAGGCGTTTTCCGCTTCCTCGTCGATGCCAACCAGTTCGCCATCCTTCATCAGCAGCTTGCCCGCCGCGATGGTGGTCCGGCACTGGCGGCCCGTCATGCCAAAGAGGATGTGTCCGTCGATGTTGGCGTCGGAGAAGGGCGTAAAGGGCTTGTAGTCCATCACGATCACGTCCGCGGCGGCGCCGGGCTTCAGTACGCCCAGCTCGTCCGGGAAGTACTTGGCGGCGATTTTGGCGTTGCTGCGGAAGAGCATGTCCGTGACCTCACACCAGCCCACGTTGGGCAAGCAGGCGTTCTGCTTCTGGGCGATGAGGGCCACCTTGACGGATTCCAGCATATCGTTGGTGTAGGCATCGGTGCCGAGGCCCACCAAAACCCCATGCTTGCAGAGCTGGAGCACCGGGCAGGTGCCCACGGCGTTGCCCATGTTGGACTCGGGGTTGTTCACCACCATAGTCCCAGTGGCCTGAATGAGCTCGATTTCCGCGGTGTTCACGTGGATGCAGTGGCCCAGCAGGGTTTTGGGGCCCAAAATGCCGTGGTCCTGAAGGCGCTGGACCGGGCGGCGGCCATAGCTTTGCAGGCTGTCGTAGACATCGTTCATGCCCTCAGAGACGTGGATGTGATAGCCCGTGCGTCCGTTGTTGGCCTCCACCATGCGCTCGAAGGTCTTGTCCGAAATGGTAAACAGGGCGTGTCCGCCGAACATCGCGGCCAGCATGGGGTCCTGCCGCCTCTCGCATTCCGTGATGAAGTCGGCGTTTTCCCGGATAGCCTGGAGACATTTTTCCTCCCTGTCCCGGTCCGAGACCTCGTAGCAGAGGCAGGCGCGGAGGCCGAAGCGCTTCGCAGACTCCGCAATGGTGTGGAGACTGCCGGGGATCTCGGCATAGGAGGCATGGTGGTCAAAAATCGTGGTGACGCCCTGCTTGATGCAGTCCATCATCAGCGCGTTGGCCGAGGCCCGGGTGCCGTCCAGGCGCAGCTTGCGGTCGATGGCCCACCACATCCCGTCCAGGACCTCATAGAAATTCGTCGCGTTGTAGCCCTTGATGGACAGGCCCCGAGCCAGGGCGGAGTAGATGTGGGTGTGGGCGTTGATCAAAGCGGGCATGATAACGCCGCCGCGGGCGTCGATCAATTCCGCCTCCGGCCAGGCGGCCCGGAGCGCGGCAGTGGTCCCGACCTCGCGAATTTTGGTTCCATCGATCAAAACCCCGCCATCCTTGAGATAGCCCAATGCCGGGTCCCTGGTGATCACCCTGCCATTTGCCAGCAGGTACATGGTTCATCCCTCCCGTTCAAGATACGAAATAAGACTCTGACTAAGATCATTATACCGAAATCCCCACGGGAATGCAATGAGTTTCTCCTGTCAAAGCCTCCAAAAAAGCCCAAATATTTTTATGGGAAATGCCGGAGCCTGTGACAGAGGCCTCCCAAAAGGGAGGCCTCTGTCGGAATAGGATCAGCCTGTCAGGGTGTTGTACAGGAAGGTGACGACCTGGCCTCTGGTGCAGGTCTCGTTCGGTCCGAAGTGGGTATCATCCAGGCCCGATGTGACGCCGTTTTCCAGCGCCCAGAGCATCGCATTATAGTAATACTTGCCCGGTTTGACATCCACAAAGGGCGTATTTGTGATGCTTGCCGCAGGTTTGCCCATTGCATTCCAGATGAAGGTGACGACCTGGCCTCGGGTGCAGGTATCGTTCGGCGCAAAGTGGGTATCATCCTTGCCGGAGGTCACACCGGTCTCCAGCGCCCAGAGCATCGCCTTGTAATAATACTTGCCGGGTTTCACGTCCACGAAGGGGCAATCTGTGATCGTCGGCTCCGGCTGACCCATGGCGTTCCACAGGAAGGTGACGACCTGACCGCGGGTGCAGGTCGCTTTGGGCCCGAAGTGGTTCTCGTCCAGGCCGGAAGTAATGCCGTTTTCGTAGGCCCAGAGCACAGGGTTGTAATAGTAGGCATCCGGCTTGAGGTCGATGAAGTCATTCGGCGCGGATTTGCCGCAGCGAATGCACTTGCCGTTCTGATAGTAGTGTCCCAGGGCACGGATCAGCTTCACCTCATGGATCTCGCCGCAGTCGCAGACCTGGACCTTGTAGCCGGAGGTGGTGCAGGTCGCCTCCAGGGTCGTCTCAAAGTAGCTGTGGGTGTGCTGGGTCCAATCATAGAAGGTATAACCATAGTCCTGCGCATAAGTCTGCGTCGTGGAGCCGACGTAGCCATAGAGGCTGGTCGTCTCCGGAGAATTAAAGAGTTTCTCAGTTTCGCCCCAGGTATTGAACTCCACGTTCTGGCTCAGTACCACAGCACCCATTAGTTTTGAACAGTCTTCAAACACACAAAAGCCCATATCCGTCACGGTACTCGGTACTACGATTCCAAGAAGCCATCTACAGCCTATAAAGGCATATGTATCAATCAGGGTCACGCCTTCCGGAAGCGTCAGAGTCATCAGTCTGGAGCAGCCGCTGAAGGCAAAGCTTCTGATCTCTGTTACTGTCGAGGGAATCTCCACTGTCTCCAAGGCTTCGCACCCGGAAAAACAATGCTCCGGAATGACCTTGAGTGTTTGGGGCAGGCGCACGTTTGTAAGATGGTCACAACCGGAAAACAAATAATCGCCCAGCGTCTCCACGCTGTCCGGAATTGTAATGGATGTTAAAGTAGACATGTGGGAAAAACCAAAGCCGTCAATCAATTTGACACCTTCCGGTATCACGACAGTCTCAAGCTTGCACTGTGAAAATGCACCGTATCCGATGATCTTCAACTGTTTCGGCAACTCAATGTTTCTCAATCCAGAGTTAGCGAAAGCGCCTTCCCCGATTTCCGTGATATTGTTGTGCAGTACGACTTCCTCCAAATCGCTGCAATAATTGAAGGCATCCTTCGGTATCATGGTAACGCCTGTGGGAATCGTCACCTTTTTGATCTGGTAACACTGGCCGAAGGCATTCTCACCGATTGTTTTTAAGGAATTCGGAAGCGTGACATCCGTCGCCTTATTTGCAGTATAGAAGGCCATGTCTCCGATACTTGTCACACCCTCCTGGATGAAGATTCTCTTAATTTGCTCCAGGTTGTCTTTCCAGGGGGCTGTATTTTCCCATAGGCTTGCCGCATAGTTCTCCATGTTGCCAGTGCCGGAAATGGTGAGGGTCCCCTGGTCGTCCAGCGTCCAGGTCAGATTCTTGCCGCAGCTTCCCGAGGCGACGACTGCCGCGGATGCGGGTGTGAGGAGCTGCGGCACAAGGGACAGCAGCAGCGCCGCGGCGAGGAGCAGGGAAACAAATCTCTTTTTCATGATACAGATCTCCTTTCAAGCTTGTTGTGGTTGGAATTGCGGATCTTCTTTGGTGCGGGGATAGAGCTTGCGGAATTTGAAGGACATCCCGCAGAGCTTTTCATACAAATCAAATCACAAGCTGCTGTTTTGTCCCAGCAGACAGTATCGAAGTTCCTCGATCATCTGGGACACTGCGTTGAGCTCGGTGACAATTTCATGGATTCGCGGCGTCTCCTGTTCGTCGATCATGCCGTCCTGCATAATGCCAACCAGGTCTTTGGAGATGATGTCAATGTCTCTGACATAGCCGAGAAACCGCAGGACCGTTCGGTCCAGGCTCATTTCTCTGTCTCCAAACTCCCGGTTCAGCAGCAGATAGTCCGTCGATACATGGAAAAGCCTGCTGAGGGACACCACCTTGTCCAGTTCCGGGAGTGCTGTCCCAAGCTCCCACTTGGAGACCGTCTGACGGCTGACATTCAACTGCTCGGCCAAATCGGCCTGTGTCATATGGGCCTGCGTCCGAAGCAGGCTGATTTTCTCCGAAAGTTCAGGCATTGAAACCCCTCCTGTCTCTGTTTTCCCGGAGGGTGTTTGGTCTGCTCTGCTTTCTGAGGACAGTTCTATTGTACCACCGCAGCGCAGCACTGTAAACCACCCGGGGGTTGCAATTGCATGGGTCCGCGCAACCAACGGTTGCTTTTATTCGTTTCATCATGGAAGAATCTGAGAACAACTGCACCCATGAATCGCACTGGGTCCGCAGCATAAAAAAACGGCAAGCAAAAGCGAACTGTTTGATACCGGACATCATCAACTTTCCACAAAAGAGATTATAGCAAAGCTGCCATGAAAATTCAACAGGGATTGTAAACAATTGCAGGAAAAGCGTGTCGTGAATTTTCCGCCGACCGGCGCCTCGGACTTCCGCTGATTGCTGCGAAATAACTCTTGCCTCCCGGCGCGGTCTGTGTTATGATATGCGCGGGCCGCCCGTCAGCGTGCCCTCTTGATGAACTGAACCGGTACGGTTTAAGAAAGCGATGCAGCAGCTATGAAAGAGAGTTTGATTCTGGAATTTGCGATATTTGCCCTGATTGGCGTCGGCTTCCTGCTTCGGAAGCTCAATATCGTCAGCCAGCAGGGGCAGAAGAGCATCACCAATCTGGTGATTGATGTAGTCCTGCCCTGCAACATTATCAAGGCCTTCCTGTCGGCGGATGTATCCGCCATCCAAAATGATGGGGTCTGGGTGCTTGGGATCTCCCTTGTATTTCACCTATTCTGTATCGTCTATGGCAGATTCGTCTTTCGCAAGCCGCCGGAGGGCGAGCGAAACTGCCGCCGCTTTGCTGCGCTCTGTTCCAACGCGGGCTTTCTGGGCAACCCCGTGGCGGAAGGGCTCTACGGGCTGGAAGGCCTGGCCCTTGCCAACATCTATCTGATCCCCATGCGCATCCTCATGTGGTCCTCCGGAATCGCGATTTTCTCCGGTTCCCACAACTGGAAACACACCTTGAAGAAGGTGCTGACCCATCCATGCATCATCGCAGTGGAGCTTGGCGTATTGGGAATGCTGCTGCACGTTCAGCTGCCGAAGTTTCTGATGCAGCCCCTGAGCTATCTCAGCAGCTGCAACACCGCGCTGAGCATGTTGATCATCGGTATGATTTTGGCCCGGCTGGAGCCCAAACAGTTCCTGGATAAAACGGTGCTTCTCTTGTCCCTGCACCGTCTGGTCATCCTCCCGGCTTTGGTCTATGCCGCCTGCCTGCTGCTGCCTGTGAGCCCGATGGCCCGGAGCATCTGCGTCCTTCTGGCCGCGATGCCGGTGGCGGCCAACACCAGCATCATTGCAGACAAGTATGACAGCAATTCCCTCTATGCCACGAAGCTGGTCATCGTTTCGACCCTGTTCAGCATCCCCACCATCGCCCTTTGGAGCATCCTGCTCATGCATTGACATATATCACGAGCCGCGGACGGCGCTCTGTCTGGGAGAGCCGTCCGCGGCTTGCTGCAACGGGTTTTATTCGTCTTGGTTTTTCGTTCACGAGATGCGCTTGGCGATCTCCAGTGCGATCCACAGCTTGTCCAGGTCGTGATTGGCGCTGGAAAGCTCCCCGATCTCATAAGTCGGGGCGTCCAGCACGTCGCCTGTCACCAGGAAGTTGTAGAGCTCAAAGCCGTGGAAGTCGCAGACAGCCTGGACCCCGGCCAGCTCCATCTCCACCGCCAGACAGCCCTCTCGCTGCCGGGCCGCGGTCTTCGCCCGGGTCTCCCGGTAGACGCCGTCTGTAGTCCAGACCTTGCCCTGTACCCAGGGCAGGCCCAGCTCGTCAAACAGCGCCGCCAGGCGGTCAGAGTTTCGGATCCTGATATAGTCCGCGGGCGGTGCATAGTGGTAAGACAGGCCTTCGTCCCGGTAAGCTTCCGTGGGCAATACGTATTTTCCTTTGGTCGCAGCCCGGTTCAGGCTTCCCGCAGAGCCAAACATAATAAATTTGGTCGCACCGGTGAGCCAGTTGATCTCAATGGCGTTGGTCCCCGCCAGCGTGGACCCGATGCCGCTGAGGCAGACCCCCAAGGTCCGGTCCTCATACTCGAAGCTATAGATGGGAAAGCCGCCGTTGGAAGCGCCTATTTTTGCTGCTTGCCGCAGGTCGAAGCGTCGCTTCATCTCCTCGAGGATCACATGGGAGAAGGTCAGAATGCAAGTCTCGCAAAGATGCTGCTGCGGGCCATAGAAGTCCTGCGGACCAAACAGGGGTTCGGATTCGTCGTAAGCGTCAATGATCATAGTTTCATCTCCATAAATCTGCGATACGTTGTAAAGCCCACCGCCTCATAAAAGGCAAGCGCACCTTTGTTGAATTCCCACATGTTTAGTTCTATCCTTTGATAGCCCTGCTCCCGCGCATAGTTCCGGATAAATTCGATCAGCGACTTCCCTACTCCCTGCCGTCGGGCCGCGTCGTCAACACAAAACTCGTCAACTTCTAAATGCCGCCGTTCAAAGACAACAGGATTCTCTGGTTTGCAGATGTGATGCAGCACAGCGAAGCCCAGTAGCGTATTTTTCTCTCCCTTTGCTACAACGACTTTTTGTTCCGGGTCCTGGTATATTGCATAGAGATGTTCTTCCATTTCTTTGCTGAACCCAGGCTTGAAGGTTTCCGGACGGCCTTCAACGTGTACGAGATTGACCTGCCGCCGCAGGCGATTTACCTCAGACAGGTCTTTTTCCTGTGCAAACCGAATGATCATGTTTTTATCCTTCTTTTTGTATTGCAAAAAACAGCCTCTCGGCTGTTTTTTTGCTGTGTAAGACCGCGTAAAAGTGTACCAAAGCATAGAAAGAACGCCTAAAAGTACACCAGCAGGGGAGCCCTGCAAACTGGTATTTGTCAACTTGTTCGGTTTTGCTGAAAAGATCATTTCAGCGGCAGCACAGCGACTTCCTCCGCATCTTCATAATCGCTGTCTTTCTCACCGTTCGGCGCAAATCCAAAAGAGGCGTACAGATGCCTGGCTGCTTCATTTTCCTGATCGTATGATGTACTCCATGTGTCTTCCTCTCCATCCGGAAATGATAGAACATAGTCCAAAAGTAGGTTCAGTGCATCCCTTCCGAATCCTTTTCCTTGAAATCTGTGATCGACCATAAATCGCCAAAGATAATAGCTGTGGCGATATATTTCCGCCATACCGTTATATTCCTCGGAATGGTGTCCGATCATGGCAAATCCGACCGCTGTGTCTCCATCGTAGATACCGAAACACTGAACAAATCTGCCGCTTGCATTTACGGCATAAGCCTGAGCCATACTCACCGTGTTTGAAGCAACGTAGTCTTTCTGCGATTCAGCAACTTCAAGCTTCATCAGATCAACGAAGTTATTGTCATTCACCTTTTCAAGTCTTATCCCTTTGTTTTTCAGTTTATATCTGCCTGACATTTTTAAGCCTCCTCAAATCCGGATTTACCGAATTCATTCTACCAATCGTTTTTTCCGAAATGCAGAAAAACCTCTTTTGCCTTGGTAGACAAAAGAGGTTTCTTTGTTGGTGACCCGTACCGGATTCGAACCGATGTTAAAGGCGTGAGAGGCCTCTGTCTTAACCACTTGACCAACGGGCCATATAAGCGCCATTGTAAAAAATGACGCTATTTTTTGGTCCGCCCTCAGGGACTCGAACCCGGGACCCACTGATTAAGAGTCAGTTGCTCTACCAACTGAGCTAAGGGCGGATAGGGATTGTATCCTGAAAACTGAACACAGCCTTGGCAATCATGTTTTATCAAAGGTCATTTGAGCCTGCATTTTATAGGTCAAGCCCTCGGCATATTAGTATCGGTCAGCTAAACGCGTTGCCGCGCTTGCACCTCCGACCTATCAACGTCATCGTCTACGACGTGCCTTACTCCTTTCGG
>JAFRPC010000018.1 GCA_017429325.1 Oscillospiraceae bacterium
CCCAGATCCCGGCCGCCCGCGGAATGAAACCTCCGGTCGGGCTACGCCCTCCCTCCGGTTTCATTCCGCGCCTGCCGAGGACGCAAAGTTGTAAACCATGTCCTCGAACAACTTGTAAACCATGTGCCCCTTGACACAATGGCCGCCCCTACATCACCCCTCCCCTGGTGACTGGTGACTGGTCACTCGACAAAACGGGGAGCGGGCGG
This sequence comes from Oscillospiraceae bacterium, assembly GCA_017429325.1. GTDB lineage: Bacteria > Bacillota > Clostridia > Oscillospirales > Oscillospiraceae > JAFRPC01. The sequence continues at coordinate 210 of JAFRPC010000018.1, forward strand.
ACAAGCAATGCTTGTCCCTACATACTTATTACTTATTACTTCTTACTTATTACTTCCTACTTGTTCCGGTGCTGCTCCAGCCAGACCAGGAGGACGGCCACGTCGGCGGGGCTGACGCCGGAGATGCGGCTTGCCTGGCCGATGCTCACGGGGCGGATGCGGGCCAGCTTCTCCCGGGCCTCCGCCTTGAGGGCCGGGATGGCGGCGTAGTCGATGTCCTCCGGGATGCGCCGGTTCTCTGCCCGGCGGAACTCCTCCACCTGGCGCTCCTGCCGGGCGATGTAGCCCGCATATTTGAGCTGGATCTCCACCTGCTCCCGGACGGGCCGGGGCAGGGCCGGGCGCTGGGTATCGAAGGGGGCTGTGTCGTCATAGCTCAGCTCCGGGCGGCGCACCAGGTCCGCCAGCCGGGCCGAAGTGTCCACCGGGGAGGAGGCCCGGGCCTCCAAAAAGGCGTTCAGCTCCTCGGAGGCGGCGACGCCCGTGTGCTCCAGGCGCTTGATCTCCCGCTCCACGGCGGCGTATTTCTCCTCCACGGCGGCCAGCCGCTGGTCGGAGATCAGGCCGACGCGGTGGCCGATGGCGCTCAGCCGCCGGTCCGCGTTGTCCTGGCGGTGGAGCAGCCGGTATTCGCTGCGGGAGGTCATGACCCGGTAGGGCTCCTCGGTGCCCTTCGTCACCAGGTCGTCAATCAGGGCGCCGATGTAGCCGTCGGAGCGCCGGAGGATCAGGGGCGCCTCCCCCTTCAGCTTCAGGGCGGCGTTGACCCCCGCCACGAAGCCCTGGACCGCGGCCTCCTCGTAGCCGGAGGAGCCGTTGAACTGGCCCGCGCCGTAGAGGCCCGGGACCTTTTTGCACTCTAAGGTGGGCAGCAGCTCCGTGGGGTCCACGCAGTCGTACTCGATGGCGTAGGCGGGCCGCATCATCTCGGCGTGCTCCAGGCCGGGGACGGAGTGGAGCATTTCCAGCTGCACGTCCTCGGGCAGGGAGGAGGAGAAGCCCTGGAGGTAGAGCTCCTCGGTGTTCAGCCCCGTGGGCTCCACAAAGAGCTGGTGCCGGGTCTTGTCGGCGAAGCGGACGATCTTGGTCTCGATGGAGGGGCAGTAGCGGGGCCCGACGCCGGTGACGGTGCCGTCGTAGAGAGGACTGCGGTGGAGGTTTTGTCTTATAATTTCGTGCGTTTTTTCGTTGGTATAGGTGAGGTAGCAGACAGCTTGGTTCCGTGGCGCTTGTCGATCCGTCCCCTCATCCGTCATCGGGCTTGCGGGGGACGCCCGATGACACCTTCCCCCCGGGGGGAAGGCTTTGGATGCGTCTCCTGTTGCCTGTTGCCCGTTGCCTGTTGCCTGTGTGGTAAACGAAAACGGCTCGATCTCCTCGTCTCCGGGCTGGAGCTCCATTTGGGTGAAGTCCACGCTGCGGGCGTTGATGCGGGGCGGGGTGCCGGTCTTGAAGCGGCGCAGGCGCAGGCCCAGGCGCCGCAGGCAGTCGGAGAGGCCCAGGGCGGCGTGCATCCCGTCGGGGCCGGAGGAGAGGACCGTCTCGCCGATGATGACGCGGCTGTCCAGGAAGGTGCCCGTCGCCAGGACGACGGCCCGGGCCCGGTAGAAGGCCCCAAGCCGGGTGCTGAGGCCGCAGACGGCCCCGTCCTCTGTCTCGACGGAGACCACCTCGGCCTGCTTGAGGTCCAGGTTCTCCTGGAGCTCCAGGACGTGCTTCATGTATTCCTGGTAGCGCCGCCGGTCCGCCTGGGCCCGGAGGGAGTGGACCGCGGGGCCCTTGCCCCGGTTCAGCATCCGGTACTGGATGCAGCAGCGGTCCGCGGCGACGGCCATCTCCCCGCCCAGGGCGTCCAGCTCCCGGACCAGGTGGCCCTTGCCGGTGCCGCCGATAGCGGGGTTGCAGGGCATGTTGCCCACGGCGTCTAAGTTGATAGTGAACACCGCCGTCCGCAGCCCCAGCCGCGCCGCGGCCAGCCCGGCCTCGATCCCGGCGTGCCCCGCGCCGACTACGGCAACTTCATATTCCCCAGCTTCATACTGTTTCATAATTTCGCTGAACTCCCAAAAACTTTATCTATAGTATTATAACGGATAATCCCGGAATTGGCAAGTATTTGAACATTTTTTCCGGGCAAGGAAACGCCGGGCAAATAAGATAATCCGAAAAAGAGGCAGAAAGTATCCTGCGATACCCCTGCCTCTTCCTCGGCTTATCTCTGTTTCATTTTTGACAGCTTTTCCCCCATAAACGAGGCGCTTTCTGCAGCGTTTTCTGTCCTGTGATCGTTCATTTGCGGAAACTCAAGAAGTAAAAGGATTGACAAACAGAGAAAAATCCGGCATAATAAATAGGATAGAGCATTGATATTCACCTTTGCCGACTACAAAGGAGGTTTCTATGGAACAGGTTTTTGTTACCGGTCACAGAAATCCGGATACGGACTCCATCGTCTCCGCTATGAGCTACGCGGGCCTGCGCAATGCGCTGGGGGAGCGGGGCTACACCGCCGCCCGGCTGGGCCACCTCAACGACGAATCCAAGCGCATTCTGGAGCGCTTCGGCTTTGAGCCGCCGGTCTACGTCAAGGACATGCGCACCCAGGTCCTGGACCTGGACTATGACACGCCCCCCGCCCTGAGCGCCGGGCTCACCGTGGGCCGGGGCTGGAACATCCTTCGCAACGACGCCACCATCACCGCTATCCCCGTCACCAACGAGGACGGGAGCCTCTTCGGGATGCTCTCCTCCGGCGACGTTGCAGACTACGACATGCAGACCATCGAGGACCCCATGGTGCGGGAGGTCCCCCTGTTCAACCTGCTCTCCATTTTGGAGGGCCGGGTCCTGAACGAGGCGGGCTCCTGCGTGGACACCATCTCCGGCGAGGTGGTGATGGCCGTGCCCAAGGGCGCGGAGCAGCAGCTCTTTCCCCATGAAAATTACATCGCGGTCTGCGGCGACCAGCCGGAGGTCATTCGCTGGGCGCTGGAGTCCAACATCCACTGCCTGATCCTCTGCGAGGCGGAGCTCAGCCCGGAGCTGCGGGCTCTGGAGACCCGGACCTGCATTATCTCCACCCCCTTCACCGCCTATCGGGCGGCCCGGCTGATCTTCCAGTCCATTCCCATCGCCCGCATCTGCCAGTCCACGAACCTCGTCACCTTCCACCTGACGGACTATCTGGACGACGTGCGGGAGGTGGTCTCCAAGACCCGCTACCGCTGCTATCCCATCCTCGACGAATCGGACAAGGTCGTGGGCACCCTCTCCCGCTACCATCTGCTGAAGCCCCGCCGCAAGAAGGTGGTCTTAGTGGACCACAACGAGGCGGCCCAGTCCGTACCGGGTTTGGACCAGGTGGAGCTTCTGGGCATCATCGACCACCACCGGCTGGCGGATATCCAGTCCGGCAACCCCATCTTTTTCCGCAACGAGATCGTGGGCAGCACCACCACCATCGTGGCGGAGATGTACCAGGAAAAGGGCCTCATGCCCTCCAAAAAGATGGCAGGCCTCATGTGCGCCGCCATCATCTCCGATACGGTCATCTTCAAATCCCCCACCTCGACACCCCGGGACAGGGCCATTGCTGAGCGGCTGGCCCGCATTGCAGGCCTGGACCTGGACGAGCTGGGCCAGTTCATCTTTGCGGCCTCTCTGGGGGCCGGGAAGACCGCCCGGGACCTGATGTACACCGATTTCAAGGACTTCCACATCGCGGGCCACTACCTGGGCGTGAGCCAGATCACCTGCGTGGATTCGGTGTCCATGCTGGCCCGGAAGGAGGAATTCCTGGCCGAGATGGAGAAGGCCCAGGCCGAGAAGGGCTACAACTTCATGATCCTCATGCTCACCGACGTGCTGCTGGAGGGCACCCAGATCATCTTCCTGGGCAACGCCGACGACATCGCCCAGGCCTTCGGGGTGGAGCCCAAGGACGGGACCCTCTTCCTGCCCGGCGTCATGAGCCGCAAGAAGCAGGTCATCCCCATGTTGTCCGCTCTGTGGGGTTGATCCACATTGAAAGTTGAAAATTGCAAATGAATGTGTTTCTCAAATTGCAATTTGAGAAACTCCGAAACTTTCAACTTTTCACTTTCAACTTTTCACTCAGGAGGAACTTATGCGATACGACATCGTGATCATAGGCGCCGGGCCTGCGGGGCTCACTGCCGCCATTTACGCACGGCGGGCGGGGAAATCCGTCCTCGTGCTGGAAAAGGACAGCTTCGGCGGGCAGATCACCTTCTCCCCCAAGCTGGAGAACTACCCCGGCTTTGAGTCCGTCTCCGGCAATGAGCTGGCCCAGCGGATGCTGGAGCAGGCCCTGGGCCTGGGGGCTGACGTGGAGATGGACACCGTCACCGGCCTCGAAAACGGCCCTGTGAAGACCGTCATCGGGGAGATGGCCCGCTATGAGGGCCGGGCGGTCATCATCGCCGCCGGAGCCCGGCACCGCCGCTTAGGCCTGCCCCGGGAGGAGGAGTTCATCGGCAACGGTCTCTCCTTCTGCGCGGTCTGCGACGGCGCCTTCTACCAGGACGGCCACGCCGCCGTCATCGGCGGCGGCAACACCGCCCTCCAGGAGATCGTCCTGCTCTCCGAGACCTGCCGGAAGGTGACGGTGGTCCAGAATCTGGCCTTCCTCACCGGGGAGCAGAAGATGGTGGACCTGGTGCTCTCTCGGCCCAACGTGGAGATCCTCTACTCCACCGTCTGCGTGGGCTATCTGGGCGAGGCCGCCTTGACGGGCCTGCGGCTGCAAAACACCCTGAGCGGCGCCGAGACGGAGCTCGCCGTGGACGGGGCCTTCCTGGCCATCGGCACCGAGCCGGAGAATCTGGCCTACGCGGCCCTGGCCCCCCTGAACGAAGCGGGCTACATTAAGGCCGACGAGAGCTGCACGACGCCCACCCCCGGCATTTTTGCCGCGGGAGACTGCCGCACCAAGGCCTGGCGGCAGGTGGCGACTGCCGTGGCCGACGGCGCCGCGGCGGCCCTGAACGCCTGCCGGTATCTGGACCGGTAAGGATTTCCGAACGAATCGTCTTTGGGGGAGGTGACGACCCTGAATTTCATCTGGATTTTAGCTGCGACAGCCCTGCTGGGCGGCGGGCTCGGGGCCGCCCTGTCCCACATCCCCGGCAGGCGCGGCGGGACGCTGCTGAGCGGCCTGCTGCTGGCGCCTGTGAGCGCGGCCCTCTTCGCCGGGGGCCTCTGCCTGCTGAGCAGAAGCACAGAGCCCGCCGTGGTTCTGGACAAAGTGTTCCCGGATCGGCTCTCCAGGCTGGCAGGCTGCGGCCTGCTGCTGCTTTTGGCCTGCGGCCTGGGCCTTTTCTTCGGCGCGATCCGGGCCAAGGGCCTGCGGCGCTATTTCCGGGCCGTGCAGGACAGCCGCCTGCACAAGGGCTTGGGCCTGGCCTTGCTGGGCGGCGGCGCCGCGCTGGCTCTGGGCTGTGCCCTGCTGGCCGGGGACCCGCCTCCCGCGCCGATCCGGCTGACGGAGGTCTGCTGCGCCAACTACCAGCGGGCCGATCCCGATACCGGGAAATACAGCGACTACGTGGAGCTCTGCAACACCTCTGACGAGACCGTAAACATCGGCGGGTACTTCCTCTCCGACAACGGCAAGAAGCGGGGCCGCTTCCGCCTGCCCGAGCTGAGCCTGGAGCCCGGCGCCTGTGTGCTGCTTTGGGCCGACGGCACCGGGACCTCGGGCCAGTGGGGCGGCGAGGCCATTCACCTGAACTTCTCCCTGAAGGAAGGGGAAACGCTCTGGTTCAGTTCTCCCTTTGGGGTCCTGCTGGAGCGGGTGACGATCCCGGCGCCCCACAAGGACGTTTCCATGAGCCTGGTGGACGGGGAGTGGATCCTGGCCTGGGGAACACCGGGCCGGTCCAATGAAACTGCCAAGCCCTATACGCCGCCCAGCCTGGACCCTCCGGTCTTCAGCCTGGCGGGAGGCTTCTATGACGAACCCCAGACCCTGACCCTCACCGCGGCCCCCGGCTGCGAGATCCACTATACCCTGAACGCCACGCTCCCCTCGGAGAGCAGCCCCCTCTATGAGGGCCCGCTGACCCTGATCGACTGCTCGGACCAGCCAAACCGGGTCTGGAACCAGGTCAACACGACGCCGGACCGCTCAGCCGTCGTCACCGAGCCCGTGGACAAGGGCATGGTGGTCCGGGCGGCCGCCTACGGGCCGGATGGCGCCTACAGCGAGACCGTGACAGCGGTCTACTTCATCGGCGAAACCTTTGCCAAATACCGGGACCGCTCGGTGCTGAGCCTGGTGGTGAACCCGGGCGACCTCTTCGGCAAATACGGCATCATGGTGACGGGTCCGGCGTATGACGAATGGCTGGAGGGGGGCAAGGTGGGCGACACGCCCGACATGAACCTCTACCGCCACGGTCGTGGCTGGGAGCGGGACACACAGATGAGCCTGTGGGACGAGGACGGCACGCTGGTGCTGGACACTGCCTGCGGGATCCGGCTTCAGGGAAATGCCGCCCGAGCCCAGCGCTACAAGCGCTTTGCCCTCTATTCCCGCCCCCTCTACAGCGGGAGCAGCGTCTTTTCCGTCCAGCTCTTCTCCGGGGTTGACAGTCACTCGGTCTCCACCCGGGAGGACGCCTACGATTTCGTGGTGCATCAGCTCCTCGAGGACCGGGACCTGGGGACCCTGGACGCCCTGCCGACGCAGCTCTTCCTGAATGGGGAATTCTACTACAGCTCCTACCTCCGGGAGCGCTATGACAAGCAGTGGTTCCAGTCCCATTACGGGGTGAAGGAAAAAGAACTCGTGCTCATCAGCGACAACGAGCTGGACTACGGCACCGAGGCGGACTATGCGGACTACGAGGCGCTGATGGACTATATCCAGACCCACGACTGCGCCAACCCCGCCGTCTGGGCGGAGATCCAGCGGCAAATCGACGTGCAGAGCCTGCTGGATTACCTGGCCGCGAATTTCTACTGCAACAACATCGACTGGCGCTTCCAGAAGAACTACAAACTCTGGCGGGTCCGTTCCGCCCGGGGCGACGGTGTGCTGGACGGCCGCTGGCGCTGGCTGGCCTACGACATGGACGCTGTGGGCTGGGCCTCCATGCGGATTGAGGAGCCTCTGGCCTCCATCGACCCCTTCCACGCCCTGCTGCCCTGGCTCTCCGGCCTGGACAACCAGACCATCTATTTAGACATGCCCCTCTTCAGCGATTTGCTGAAAAACCCGGAGTTCAAGACCCGCTTCATCCAGACCTATCTGGACCTGATGAACGTCAACTTCGACCTCGACTACGCCATGCCGGTGCTGGAGGAATTCGGGCTGACGGAGCACTGGCTCTGGACCGATTTTCTGACGGAGCGGCCGCCTTATGCCCTGGAGAATCTGCGGCAGGCTATGGAGCTGGAGGGCGAGGCCTGTACCCTCACGCTGCGCCTCTCCGACGCGGCGGGCGGCAGCGTCCGCCTGAATACCACGCAGCCCGACTGCTCCGGCGAGGCCTGGAGCGGGACCTGGCTCACGGGCGTACCGCTGACCCTGAGCGCGGAAGCGGCTCCCGGCTGGCGCTTTGTGGGCTGGCGCGGCGACGCGGAAGGCGCGGAGAACGAGCTTCTCCTCACCCCTACGGGCGATCTGGCTGTGACGGCTGTCTTTGAGAAACGATGAAGGGGAGGTGGGGACGCTGAACTACCTCTGTCTTCTGGCCGCTGCGGCATTGCTGGCCGGCGGGATGGGGGCCGCCCTGTCCCACATCCCCGGCAAGGGCGGCAGGACCCTGCTGTGGGGCCTGCTGCTGGCGCCCCTCAGCGCGGCCCTCTTCGCCGGAGCGCTCTGCCTCCGGGCGGGGACCGCAGAGCCCGCCGCGGTGCTGGACCGCTTCTTTCCGGACCGGCTCTCCAAGCTGACGGGCTGCGGTCTGCTGCTGCTTTTGGGCTGCGGCCTGGGCCTTCTCTTCGGTGCGCTTCGGGCCAAGGGCCTGCGGCGCTGGTTCCGCGCCGCACAGCAAAGCCGCCTGCACAAGGTCCTGGTCCCGGTCCTGCTGGCGGTCGGCGCCGCCCTGGTCGCAGGCTGCGTCCTGCTGGCGGGGGAACCGGCTCCCACCCCGGTCCGGCTCACGGAGCTTGGCTGTGCCAACTTTCAGCGGGCCGACCCCGACACCGGGGAATTCAGCGACTACATTGAGCTTTGCAATACCTCTGACGAGACGGTAGACCTTGCGGGCTACTTTCTCTCCGACAACGGCAAAAAACGAGGCCGCTTCCGCCTGCCGGAATGGAAGCTGGAGCCCGGCGCCTGTGTGCTGCTCTGGGCTGACGGGACCGGGACCTCGGGCCAGCGGGGCGGCAGCGAGGCCATCCATCTGAACTTCTCGCTCAAAGCCGGAGAAACGCTCTGGTTCAGCTCTCCCCACGGGGTCCTGCTGGACAAGGTGACAGTCCCGGAGCCTCGGAAGAACGTCTCCATGAGCCTGGTGGATGGGGAGTGGACCCTGACCATGGGCACACCGGGCCGCTCCAACGAGGACGCCGTTCTCTATACGCCGCCCAGCCTGGAGCCTCCCACCCTCAGCCTGGCGGCGGGCTTCTACGACGAGCCCCAGACCCTGACCCTCACCGCGGCCTCCGGCTGCGAGATCCGCTATACCCTGGACGGCTCCGCCCCCATGGAAAAGAGCCCTCTCTACGAAGGACCTCTGACGCTGACGGACTGCTCAGACCAGCCCAACCGGGTCTGGAGCCAGCCCAACACCATGCCGGACCGCTCCGCCGTCCTTCTCGAGCCGGTGGACAAGGGGACGGTGCTGCGGGCCGCGGCCTTCGGCCCGGACGGAGCCTACAGCGACCCCGTTACCGCGGTCTACTTCATCGGCCCCGAATTTGCCCAATACCGGGACCGGGCTGTCCTGAGCCTGGTGGTGAGCCCGGCGGACCTCTTTGGCAAGTACGGCATCATGGTCACGGGACCGGCCTATGACGAGTGGCTGGCCCAGGGGGGCGTGGGACAGGCTCCCACCATGAACCTCTATCGCCGTGGGCGGAGCTGGGAGCGGGACGCGGTGCTGACCCTCTGGGACGAGGACGGCGCTCTGGTGCTGGACGCCCCCTGCGGCGCCCGCCTCCAGGGCGACAGCAGCCGGGTCCGGGTGATGAAGCGCTTTTCCCTCTATGCCCGCCCGGTGTACGGCGGCAGCAGCCTCTTCCCTGTCCCGGTCTTCGGGGATCAGCTCTCCCACAGCCTCTACACCCGGGCCAACTACAACGACGTGATGGCCCAGTCCCTCTGCGCGGACCTGGGTCTGGGCGGCCAGGCGGCCCGCTCCGTGGTGATGTTCCTCAACGCGGAGCTCTACGGTGAGACCTTCCTCCGGGAGCGCTATGACAAGCGCTGGTTCCTTGACCGCTTCGGCGCGGAGGAGGACGAGCTTGTGGTCATCGCGGACAGCGAGCTGGACTGCGGGACCGCGGAGGACTACGCGGCCTTCCAGGCGCTGATGGACTATATCCAAAGCCACGACTGCGCCGACCCCGCCGTCTGGGCGGAGATCCGGCGGCAGGTGGACGTGGAGAACTACGCCGCCTATATCGCCGCCAACCTCTATCTGAACAACACCGACTGGAGCGTCACCAAGAACTATCGCCTCTGGCGGGTCCGCACGCCCCAGAACGAGGGCGTGCTGGACGGGCGCTGGCGCTGGCTGCTCTTCGATATGGACGCCTGCTACTGGACCCGTCCGGCCTTCGGGGACGCGCCCCGGGCCTCCTATGACCTCTTCCATTATCAGGCCCCCGAGACGGAGGGGAGCTTTTTGGAGCTGCCCATGTTCCGGGAGCTGCTGCAAAATCCGGAGTTCCGGATGCTCTTCGCCCGGACCTGGCTCCGGCTGATGAACGTGGAGTTCTCCTACGAGCGGGCCCTGCCCCTGTTAGAGGCGCTGGGACTGACAGAGGACCCCTTCTGGCCGGAGTTCCTGCGCACGCGACCGGACTACGCCGTGGACCAGCTTATCGAAGCGCTGGACCTGCCCGGCGAAGCCTGCGGCCTGCGCCTGGGTGTCCCCGACCCGGCGGGGGGCAGCCTCCGCCTCTGCGGCGGCACGCCGGAGCTCACCGGCGGGACCTGGACCGGGACCTGGGTGACGGGCGTTCCCCTGACCCTGAGCGCCGAAGCGGCCCCCGGCTGGCGCTTCGCGGGCTGGCGCGGCAGCGCGGAGGGCGAAAAAGCCACCCTCACGCTGACGCCCACGGGCGATACGGAGCTGACCGCCGTATTTGAAAAAATCGGTTCCTGAACCGGGAGGTGATGATTTGTCCACAGATTTTCGTCACGAATACAAGTACCTGTGCACCTACGACCAACTCCTGCTGGAGCGGAAGCGGCTGGAGTCCCTGCTGACGCCGGACCCCCACGCAGGGGCGGACGGGACCTATCAGATCCGCAGCGTCTACTTTGACGACCCCTGGGATACCTGCCTGCAAGAGAACGAAGCGGGAACGGACCCCCGGGCCAAGTACCGCCTGCGCATCTACAACGGCTCCGATGCACGCATCAGCCTGGAGCGGAAGGCCAAGCTCCGGGGCATGACCCACAAGGACGCGGCCCTGGTCAGCCGCGCCGCGGCGGAGCGGCTCCTGGCCGGACAGATCCCCTTCCCCGGACCGGCGGACAGCCCCATGCTCCGACGAATGCTGGCGGATATGCGGCTGCGGACCCTGCGGCCCAAGGTCATCGTCCAATACCGCCGCACCCCCTTTGTGCTGGGGACGGGCAACGTCCGCGTCACCCTGGACGAGCAGATCTCCTCCTCCCAGGCGGTGGACCGCTTCTTTGCGGCGGAGCTGCCCCTGCGGCAGGTCCTGCCCTCGCAGATGGGCGTGCTGGAGGTCAAATGGGACCAGCTTTTGCCCGATTACGTCTATCGGTCTCTCCAGCTGGAGGGGCTTCAATGGTCCGGTTTTTCCAAATACTATTTTTGCAGAATCTACAATACTATGGGAGGCGTCAATTTATGAGCACCGGCGACATTTTCAAGAAATCCTTTCTGGAGGGCTACGCCTCCGGCGAGATCACCGCAACCACCATCGCAGCCTGCCTGCTGATCGCGGGCCTGCTGGGCATCTATGTGTTCTTTGCCTATCGGTTCCTCTGCCGCAAGGCCTTCTTCAACAAGAACTTCAGCATTGCCCTCATCGGCATCGCGGAGATCACCGCGGCCATCATCCTCACCGTCCAGTCCAACGTGGTCATCTCCCTGGGCATGGTGGGCGCTCTGTCCATCGTCCGCTTCCGCACCGCCATCAAGGACCCCCTGGACCTGGTCTTCCTGTTCTGGTCCATCTCCATCGGCATCATCTGCGGCGCGGGCCTGGCCATGGTGGCCGTGGCGCTGAGCGTGGTGGTGTCGCTGCTGCTCTGGATCTTCAACGCCCTGCCCATTGCCAAGGCGCCGGTCCTGCTCCTGGTGAGCTCCGGAGACCTGAAGGGCGAGGCGGACATCGTCAAGACGGCGGAGGCCCACTGCAAGGCAGTCACCATGAAGTCCCGGAACCTCACCACGGCGCAGCTGGACCTCATCATGGAGGTCCGCACCGAGGACGAAGCCGCCCTCACCGCAGCCATTATGGCCCTGTCGGGCGTCACCGCCTGCTCCGTGGTAGCCCATGACGGAGAGGTCACGTTCTGACCGAGCGCTACGAACGGAACGCACAAAGCAAGAAGGAAAAGGCCGCGGGACCTTTTCCTTCTTGCTTTTTTATCGGTCTGCGCCGGAGCCCTCGCGCATAGACTGTCCCGAGGGGAGGCGCTGCCGATGGTGATGTCCTGGATCTGGGTGTGTCTGCTGGCTCTGTCCCTGTTCTGCGGCCTGCTGCGAGGCGGGACGGACCTGGGCCGGGCGGCGATGGAGGGCGCGGGGCGGGCGGTGGAGCTGGCCCTGGGCCTGACCGGGAGCCTGGTGCTCTGGAGCGGCTTCGGGACCCTGCTGGAGCGCTCCGGCCTGCAGCGGGGCCTGGCCTGGCTGCTGTCTCCCCTGCTGGGACGGCTCTTTCCCACGGCCCGGCGGGACCCGGAGACCATGGGCCCTCTCTGCGGCAACGTGACGGCCAACCTCTTGGGCCTTGGCAGCGCGGCCACTCCCCTGGGCGTGGCCGCGGCCCGGCGGATGCAGCGCAGCTCTGCCGACGGCGCGGCCACGGACGAGCTCTGCCGCCTGGTGGTCCTGAATACGGCCTCCATCCAGCTCCTGCCCACCACAGTGGCCGCCCTGCGGGGGAGCTTAGGGGCCGCGGTCCCCTTCGACATCCTCCCGGCGGTCTGGCTGAGCTCCGCCCTCTCGGTGACGGCGGGGCTGGGGGCCGCGGCCCTGCTGGGGCGGCTGTGGCGGAGCGGGGAAACGTGAGAAGCAAATCGTAAGGTAATTGTTCAGTCGCCCGTAGGGGCCGATGCCTACATCGGCCCTACCTACCGATTTTTGCCTGCAAACGAGGGCGGATGTGGGCATCCGCCCCTACGAAGAAGGGGGCGACTGAATAGATACATCGTAAGAAGGAGAAGGTGCCTGTGCGCTTGTTGGTTCCGACCCTGCTTTTGGGGGTCTCAGCTCTGGCCCTGGGGCGGCGGGTGGATGTCTACGCCGCCCTGCTGGAGGGCGGACGCGCCGGGCTGGAGCTGGTGAAGACCATCCTCCCGGCCCTGGTGATGCTGCTGACGGCGGCGGAGCTGCTGCGGGCCTCCGGGGTCATGGAGGCCCTGACCCGGCTGCTGGCCCCAGGTGCAAAGCTGCTGGGCATCCCCCCGGAGACCCTGCCCCTGGTGCTGATCCGTCCCCTCTCCGGCAGCGCGGCCCTGGCGGTGGGGGCAGACCTCCTGGCGGCCTACGGCCCCGACTCCCAGGTGGGCCGCACCGTGGCCGTCATGCTGGGCAGCTCCGAGACCACCTTCTATACCATCTCCGTCTACTTTGCCGCCGCCGGGGTCCGGCGGACCCGCTGGGCCATCCCGGCGGCTCTGGCCGCGGACCTGACGGGCTTCGCCGCCGCGGCCCTGGCCGTCCGGCTTTTCTTCTGAACCGCGCAGAGCTTTTCTTCTGAACTGCACAGAGGTTTTTCCTTTACATTTTCCCCCCGTTCTGCTATAATGCTCTTATCCTGAACGAAATTGGGTGAATACCATGGAAAAATTACTGAATCTGATCTCCGGCAAGGTCTCCGCGGCCTTTGCGGCCGCGGGCTATGAGCCTGCCTACGGCAAGGTCACGGTGTCCAACCGGCCCGACCTGTGCGAATATCAGTGCAACGGCGCCCTGCCCGCCGCCAAGCTCTACCGCAAGGCCCCCATCCAGATCGCCTCCGACGCGGCGGCGAAGTTAGAGGGCGACGCGGCCTTCTCCGAGGTCAAGGCCGTGGCGCCGGGCTTCCTGAACCTGCGGCTGGCCCCCGCCTTCCTGGCGGAGTACCTGGAACAGACCCGGACCGCCCCCCGCTTCGGCCTGGAGCCGGACCCGAAAGCCGGGACCGTGGTGGTGGACTACGGCGGCGCCAACGTGGCAAAGCCCCTGCACATCGGCCACCTGCGGGCGGCCATCATCGGCGAGAGCGTCAAGCGCATCCAGCGCTTCTTCGGCGCGGAGACCATCGGCGACGTGCATCTGGGGGACTGGGGCCTGCAAATGGGCCTGGTCATCGCCGCGGTGCAGGAGCGGCAGCCGGAGCTCTGTTACTTCGACGAGGGCTTCACCGGCCCCTACCCGGAGGAGGCCCCCTTTACCATCTCCGATTTGGAGGAGATCTATCCCGCCGCCTCGGCCCGTTCCAAGGTGGACGAGGAATTCGCCCGCCGGGCCCACGACGCCACCTTTGAGCTCCAGCAGGGCCGTCCGGGCTACTACGCCCTCTGGCGGCACATCATGGAGGTCTCCAAGGCGGACCTGAAGAAGAACTACGACAAGTTAGGCGTCCACTTTGAGAGCTGGCTGGGGGAGAGCGACGCCCAGCCCTACATCCCGGACATGCTGCGGGACATGGACGCCAAGGGCATTTTGGTGGAGAGCGAGGGCGCCAAGGTCATCGAGGTCCAGGAGCCCAGCGACACCAAGGAGGTCCCCCCCTGCATCATCGTGAAGTCCGACGGCGCCACCCTCTACGCCACCACGGACCTGGCGACCATCCGGCAGCGGATGGAGACCTGGGCTCCCAACAAGATCCTCTACGTGGTGGACAAGCGCCAGAGCCTCCACTTCGAGCAGGTCTTCCGCTCCGCCCGGAAGGCGGGGCTGGTGAAGCCCGAGACGGAGCTGCGGCACATCGGCTTCGGCACCATGAACGGCAAGGACGGCAAGCCCTTCAAAACCCGCTCCGGCGGCGTCATGCGGCTGGAGACCCTGATCAGCGACATCACGGATTTCGTGCGGGCCAAGGTGCAGGAGAACAACCTGGTCACAGGAGAGGACGTGGAGGACACCACGGCGAAAATCGCCCTGGCGGCCCTGAAATACGGCGATTTGATGAACGCCCCCACCAAGGACTATATCTTCGATTTGGACCGCTTCGCGGCCTTCGAGGGCAACACCGGCCCCTACATCCTCTATACCATCGTGCGGATCAAGTCCATCCTGGCCCGGTACGGGGCCTGGGAGGCGCTGCCCATGCAGGCCCCGGAGACCCCCGAGGCCAAGGATCTGATGCTGGCCCTGACCCGGCTGCCCGAGGCCCTGGAGCTGGCCTGCCGGGACTGCGCCCCCAACCTCATCTGCGCCTATATCTATGAGCTGGCGGGCTTCGCCAACAAGTTCTACCACGAGACCCGCATCCTCACCGAGGAGGACCCGGAGAAGCAGAGGGGCTACATCGCCCTGATCGGGCTGACGAAGCGGGTCCTGGAGACCTGCATCGACCTGCTGGGCTTCGAGGCCCCGGAGAAGATGTGAGCCCCGTGGAGGCAAGACACTATTCCGAGGCCTACGACGAGCGCTACCGGACCGTCCACGCCCTGGGTCTGTCCTGGACTCGGGACGTGCCCACGCCCATTGTGGGGGAGGTCCTGGCCCGCTATGCCGTCCCCCAGGACGCGCCGATGCTGGAGCTGGGCTGCGGCGAGGGGCGGGACGCCCGGCCTCTGCTGGCCCAGGGACGGCTGCTGACCGCCACGGACCTCTCCCCGGAGGTCGTGGCCTGGTGCCGGGCGAAGGACCCGGCCCACGCCGACCAATACCGGACCCTGGACTGCCTGCGGGAGCCCTGCGGGGAGCGCTTCGCCTTTCTCTACGCCGTGGCCCTGCTCCATATGCTGGTGGAGGACGCGGACCGGCAGCGCTTCCTGCGCTTCGTCCGGGACCACCTGGAGCCCGAAGGCCTCGCCCTGCTCTGCACCATGGGCGACGGCACGAGGGAGCTTCAAAGCGACCCCGCAGAGGCCTTCTCCCTGCGGATGCGGGAGCACCCCTCCGGCCCGGTCCGGGTGGCGGCCACCAGCTGCCGCATCGTCAGCTTCCAGACCCTGGAGGGGGAGCTGGAGCAGGCGGGCCTGCGCCTGCTGGAGCGCGGCCTCACCGCCGCCCTGCCGGAGTTCGACAGCCTCCTGTATGCGGTGGTCCAACCGAAATAACGACCGAGGCCTGCGGAGCTTTTGCTCCGCAGGCCTCTCAATGTAAGGACGGCTCTCAGCCGTCCGCCTTTTCGGCTTCTGCTTCCGGCTCCGATGCGGGCTCCGGTGCGGGCTCCGGCGCTTCCTCCGCTGCGGGCTCCGCTGCCGTCTCGGGCTTCCGGTTCACCCACATGCCGCTGCCGTCGGGGTTTTTGAAGAGCCGGACGTAGAGCATGACGCCCACGGCGATCACGAAGCTGACCCCGGCCAGGGCCTGGCTCACCCGGATGTCGGTGTTGGGGATGTAGAGAGAATCCGTCCGCAGACCCTCGATCCAGACCCGGCCCAGGCCGTACCAGGCCACGTACTGCAAAAAGGTCTGGCCGTCGTACTTCCGCTTTTTGGACAGGAAGTGCAGCAGCACGAAGCCGACCAGATTCCACAGGGATTCATACAGGAAGGTGGGGTGCCAGTATCGGACGACGCCGCCCGCCTCCTCGATGCCCATGCGGAGGAAGAAGCCGTTCAGGATCTCCGCGCCGTAGGCCTCCCGGTTGAAGAAATTGCCCCAGCGGCCAATGAGCTGCCCAATCAGCAGGCCCAGGGCCATCAGGTCCAGATAGACCGTCAGCCGCTGCTTTTTGATCTTGGCAAAGAGCAGGAGCCCCAAGATCGCGCCGATGATGCCGCCGTAGATGGCGATGCCGCCCTGCCAGATGTAGAGGGCCGAGACGGGGTTGTCCTTGTAGATGTCCCATTGGAAGGCCACGTAGTAGATGCGGGCGCAGATGATGGCAATGGGGACCGCGAAGAGGATCGCGTCCGTCACCAGGTCAAAGTTGGTGCCGAAGTCCTTTGCCCGCAGCCGCAGATAGAGAATGCCCAGCAGGAAGCCGAAGGCGATGATGAGCCCATAGAAATAGATCTCCTTGCCGAAGACGGTAAAGGGCAAAGCCCTGGGCGGGTTGATCCCGTCGATGCCCAGCCCCGGGAAGGAAATGGTACCGGCGTCAAAAAACATGGAGCCGCCTCCTTTCAAAATTCCATATTATTATAACACAGTTTCCGCGGAAAAGCTATCCCCTGCCGAAGGATTTTCGCGGACTTGACAGATTTTTAAGAAAATAGTATAATAATAAGAACGAATGAAACCAAACAAGATCACGGAACGGAGCGAAGCCATGAAAAAGACCATCAAAATTGTTCTGCCGATCCTGCTGATTTTCGCCCTGCTGGTGGCGGGCTACTGGTTCTTCTTCCAGTATCGGATAGACGTCACCACTGGCCTGCTGCGGGACGCCGCGGACAGCCTTTTTGCCCACGAGCATTATTCCCTGGCCATCCGCTGCTATCGCTGGGCCAACAGCCTGGACCCCAAGGACGCGGACCTGGCGATGCAGCTGGCGGAGGCCTACCGGCAGAGCGGAAACTATACCAAGACCGAGAACGTCCTGGTCCACGCCATCTATGACATCCCGGAGGACAGCCGCCTCTACGTGAAGCTGTCCAAGGTCTACGTGGAGCAGGACAAGCTGCTGGACGCCCAGCAGATGCTGGACACCATTGCCAACGAGGCCGTCCGCACGGAGCTGGCGCAGCAGCGCCCCGCCGCGCCGGAGTTCTCCCCGGAGGGCGGCTATTACAGCGAGTACATCACCGTCACCGTTTCCGAGCCGACGCCGGAAGCGGTCTGCTACTGCACGGCGGACGGGCGCTATCCCTCCACCCAGACCGACGCCTCCGCCGGGACCCTCACCCTGCCCGGCGGCGAGACCGTCCTGCGGGCCGTGGCGGTGAGCCCGGAGGGGCTGGCGAGCCCGCTGGCGGTCCAGAGCTACACCGTGGCCGGGGTCGTTGAGGACGTGGAGTTCCACGACGAGGCCCTCCGCACCGCCACCCAGGAGCTGCTGCACCGGGGGAACCGGACCCTCCGGACCGACGAGCTCTGGGGCATCGAGGAGCTGACCCTGCCCGAGGGCCTGCACGACACCCAGGACCTCCGCCACTACACCGGCCTGACCGAGCTGAAGGCCAGGGGGCTGGGGGACCTGGACTACAGCTTCCTGGCCTATATGCCGGAGCTGCGCTATCTGGATCTGGAGGGCTGCGCCCTGACCACCGAGGCGCTGGAGCAGATCGGCGCCTGCCCGAAGTTAGAGGTCCTGATCCTGGCGGACTGCGGCATTTCCAACGTCGGCCCCCTGGGCTCTTTGGAGAGCCTGCGGATCCTGGACCTGACCAACAACTCCGTCAACACCATCACCCCCATCTCCAATCTCGCAGCCCTGGACGAGCTCTATCTGGGCCACAACGCCCTGACCATTCTGCCGGTGCTGCGGGGCTTCAAATCCCTGCGGGTCCTGGACCTGTCCTACAACGCCCTGGACTACGTGGGCGCCCTGTCCTCCTGCCCGACCCTGGAGCGGCTGAACCTCGCCCACAACCGGCTGACTTCCGTGAAATCGGTGGGGGACCTGAAAAAGCTGGTCTGGTTCAACGGCTCCAACAACTTAGTGACGGACGTCAATCCCCTGAAGAACTGCACGCTGCTGGAGGGCTTTTTGATGACCGACAACAAGCTCACCGACATCGACTTTCTCTCCGCCTGCCCCGCCATCCGGGAGGTCAACATCGACTATAACGACGTGGAGGCCGTTCCCGCCTTCCAGGAGGACTGCCCCCTGGAGACCTTCAGCGCGGCCCACAACTTCTTGGAGGACCTGAGCGGCCTGGCAGGCCTGGAGCACCTGACCATCGTCAACGCGGACTACAACAACATCCGGGACATCTCCGTGCTGAAGTCCTGCCCGGCCCTGGCCCAGGTCAACGTCTACGGCACCTACATCCGCTCCGGCGGCGTCCTGGCCGACAACGGCGTCGTGGTAAACTTCACGCCGGTGTATTGAGCCTTCGGGTCAAAGAGACCCCGAGACTGCCTCTCCGGGAGGCAGCCTCGGGGTCCATTCTGTATGTGCTGCGCTATTCCTCGTTCACAAAGGTGTAGTAGAGGAAGGTCACAACTTGACCTCGGGTGCAGGTTTCGTTAGGACCGAAGCGGGACGCGTCGATGCCGGAGGTGATGCCGTTTTCCAAGGCCCAGAGCATGGCGTCGAAGTAATATTTCCCGGGTTTTACATCCACGAAGGGGCACTCTGTACTGACAGGCTCCGGCTGTCCTATGGCATTCCAGAGGAAGCGCACCACCTGGCCCCGGGTACATGTTTCATTGGGAGCAAAGTGGGTTTCGTCCTTACCGGAGGTCACGCCGGTCTCCAAGGCCCAGAGAACTGCGTCATAGTAATATTTCCCGGGTTTTACGTCTACAAAGGGACACTCGGTGATCGTCGGCTCCGGTTGCCCTACAGCATTCCAGAGGAAACGCACGACTTGGCCTCGGGTACAGGTATTCTTGGGGCCAAAGTGGGTGTCATCGATTCCGGAAGTGATCGGGAATGGATTGTGGTAGTATGCCCAAAGCACTGGTTCATAGTAGAATTTTCCTTCCAGTACATCCTCAAAGGGATTATAGTTCTTTGCCTGGAAGTAGGAAAAACCTGCTGTATAGCTATCCTTCAGGCCTTCTTTCACAGCATAAGCAATGATGAACGTATCCGCGGTAATTTGGATCGGTCCGGTGTACAGGATCCTTGAGGGACTTTCAAGGATACATGGACATGTCCCGTCCAGCGTGTAATAGATCTCGGCGCCTTCCGTGGAGGTCGTCAATTCGACCATGGTCCCGGCCACTACCGTAGAGCCGGAAGGAATGCTTGCCGTGACTTTTTCACATCTGTCATTGGTGTTCTCAACGCCGGAGATGGTCACAGTCACCAGTTTTTTCAGATCGGTACCTTTTACAGAGACTGCGATCTCTCCCTGTCCCGGGAGCAGGCCGAGAACCATGATGTTTGCGTGTCCGTTTTCGTCCGTAGTTACGCCTTCATTTGCGATCCCGACAATGCTCGGGGAATACGAAACGATTTCCAGCTCTGCATTTTTACAGGACCCTTCCGGCGTTGCTGTGATCTCCAGCAGAGCGCCGGAACGATAGGTCACATGGATGTCGTCTGCAGCGATCAGAGCCTCCGGCTTGACCTCCGCAGTTCCGAACTGTGTGACTGAACGAGTCATCGCAGTCCCAGCGTAGTTTACAGCGCCGTTGACCGTGACGCTGATCGAGCCGCTCAGCTCTGTTGAAGGCAAAAACAGAAACACAGACGCATATTGATTGACATGCTCATAGTCGTATTCCGCGTTCGCCGGTATCAAAGTTCCGCTGACGGTGCTTCCACCGGCCTTGACTGTGACGGTGTCCGGAGCAACTGTGTCGATCTGCATATACTGACTGAATTCGATTCGTATTTCATTACTGAAGGTACTGATCCCTGCAACGGTCGGAGTAGCCTTCGAGATGATCCCGACGTTGACCTCGGTCTGCGGCGGTGGTACCGGGAGATATCCATCCTCGTCGTTGAACGGCAGTCCTCTGCTGTCCGTGTCGTAATACCCATCTTTGGAAAATCTGACCAGCCATTGCCCGATCGGAACATCCCAGGCATACATGCCGTTCACGTCTGTGTAAAGCGGATTGACTTGATCGTAGGCCTCGGCATTCCAGAAGATCTCCGACTTCGTCTCTGAGGGCATTCCGAACTCGTCGTAGTCATAGTCGTAGACATAGGCCTCCGCTTTGACGCCTTCGACCCGATTGGAGGGGACAGCTTCATAGACATAGCCGGACGGGTCTATGTGGACGGTCGCAGTCAAACCCGAAGAGTGCCCCATTTTGCTGCCTGGAGTTTCAAACAATGCCGGATTGCGTTCTAAAGGACATCTGTATGCCTGGAGGATCTCATTGTACAGCGCAGAGAGTTTTTTCAACATGTTTCGGTGGAGGTTGACCGTGTCGACTCTGATTCCCGCATATCCAAAGGCACCGCCTTTGCTTAGGAGATACGCTTCGACCATTGATTCGACTTTATGTGTTTCCCATGGCAAGGCCAGGTAGATCCCGGCTGATAATGTCATGGTACCATGCACTAAGTTGAGACCAAACTGAATTTCGTTGTGCTTTTCTTTGTATTCGTCTGTTAGGTCTGTCAAGCGGCTCCTGAAATCAGTCATTTGCTCCGGCGTCAGAGCATAACCGCCGTCCGTGCATTTTCGATAAAGCAAGCCATAGCTATTCCCAACAAGATCGACGTAATCTGAATAAAGCCGTGAGATGTATTTATGCAGCAATGAATATTTACGACTGTTTACCGCATATCCATATATATTCCCGATAAGCCCAAAATATTTCGTAAAATCTCTAGGCGTTGTCATATAATTATCAAGAATCGTAGTGTTATTATCCAGCCAGTAGATCAGGGCGTTGCTTGCAGGGACGACATCTCCGCCTCCAAACATGTCCCAAGCGCTGATAATGTTTGCGCCTGAAGCAGGGTCTAAATCAATTTGATAATCGATCCGCTCATGCGTGGTCGTAACAGGCGTTGAAAGATCCGGCGGGTCGGGAACGGTTCTGATATCCAAAGAACCATCCTCTGTCGTTCTTGTAAAGATGCTTCCGCTGTTTGGATCCGAAAATTCTGCATATCCTTCATTTCTTAACTGATCCCGAATTTCAGGAATCTCTTCCGGCGGGACCTGAGTGGGAGGCAGTGTGGTTATCTTATATTTTGCAGAAGGTCCATCGGAATCTTTTGATGTCACCTCGACGGTCGTCTCATTATCCCGGGAAACGGATGTGACAGAATACAGAGTTGTGAGATCCACTTCCGCCTCGAGGAAGCCTTCATATAACGCCTCGATCTCCTGAGAAAGCATCGCCTCATTGAGGCTGACCTCATCTTCATAATCCAGCGAGATCGTGAAATGTACATTCACTTTAACGGGAACATCAGTGGAGGAGGTGTAGTCATG
This sequence comes from Oscillospiraceae bacterium, assembly GCA_017429325.1. Taxonomy (GTDB): domain Bacteria; phylum Bacillota; class Clostridia; order Oscillospirales; family Oscillospiraceae; genus JAFRPC01. The sequence goes on from JAFRPC010000018.1 coordinate 21,727, forward strand.
TGTGCCGAGCCACAGACCCGTGGAGGCGTCGTATGTACAAGGCACATAGGTATTATCCTCTCTGGAATTTTGTGTTATAACATACACTTCAGTGATTATCGTATCGTCGATCACAGCGTTCGTACCGCCGATAAACTCGACCAGGAAGGTAAAGGTTGGACAACTTGGGTTATAAACATAATACGGCGAAACATTTTGAGGGTTCAGAAAATCAAAGACAGTCTGATACTCGCTGGATGTTGAAGATGCGGTACTTGTTGAATTGATCATCGTGACCTTCGACACTTCAATACAGTCGCCAACGTATAACAGAGACTGCGTATCAGTCACGATCACGCCGTCGATCTTATCATTCTCGATCTTTGCGTTCACTTCATGGAGCGAGTAGTTATACGGATCCACGAGGTCAAACAGCAAGCCCCAGCTTCCGACGGCGTTGGACCGCGTCGTCCCGACCTCCATGCCGTTGTCATACACTGTGATCGTACTGTTTGCGAGCGTCGTACCTGTGGCGGTGATACGGAACCGGCTTGTCTCTTCGGGAATGACGAGCTTTCCTGCTTCAGCGGTGAAGATCGCCGAGCCAATGGGCTGAATAATGTCGGTTTCATCATTCCGGAACGACAAATAAGCATTGAACTCCTTCCGCCCGACTGTCGCTGCAACGGCATAAAAACGAATGATACCGGTGCGGTTGTTTGTGAAAACGGACAACAGATTGCCGTCCAGGGAATAGGATAAGCCCGCTCCGTCCAGTGTCAGGCTTCCGTTCGCGATCAATACGCCGTCCGGCAGCTCGATCGTCACGCGTTCGTTTTTTGCGGAGTATTTGTCATCGATCTGATAAGCACAGCGCATCATGACGTATTTGCCGATGCTGGCAGCAGATGCATTTGAAGTAAAGGAGGTCGAATCGGATACCGTATAATACAGGCGGCTTTCATCAAGATCCGGAACAGTCAGATCGCCGATGTCCGTAATGACCCCGTTTGTGATCGTCACATACTTCACAAGATAGTCAGTGCCGGCGTCAAGCCCGAATGCCGCAAGCTTATCCATGCTGACAGCACTGCGCAGCAGATCTGTTTTTTCAATGAAAACCAGAGAGTAAGATCCGGAACGAAGGGGAGCGCTCTGGTAATTGGATGCAGCAGTTGCGGAGCGGACAAACAGATCGTTTTCATCAAAGATCATGACCGTACACGGTGCGCTCCCGCTCATGGCGCCGACGGAGAACCAGCCGTTCTCAAGAAACTCGATGTCGCATTCTCCCATTTTCTGTTCATCCAGGACGACAGTTGCCGGCGCGGCAGTCATTTGTCCATCCTCGTCCGCCGCGTGGATCAACAGGACGTCATTCGCTGAAACCGCATCATCTTCGAGGATCAAATATGGATACTGCACGGTAAAACCGGTGATCGTTGTGTCTCGCGTTTGATCGTAAACGCTGAACGAAATGCCGTTTGCAGACTGGAGCTGGCTGCGCAAGCCATCCTGCCCGGCAGTTGTCGCGCCGGTCTTGTACAGATTCAGCGTGATCTTGTTCTCGGGAAGCTTGGTCAGAGTCAGGTCTCCGAGCTGGATTGAGCTTTCCGTGCCCTCTCCTAAGATCACTGTCTTTGTGCGGGTGTAGTAACCGTTTGCGGATATCTCCGCGACGGTCGGAACGAAAGAGATGGTTTCGAAAAACGTGCCGTCTTCCCGGACCTCCGCCGTAATATCTCGTTCGTACTTCCCATTAAAGCATTGCTTCAGCGTAACGCTTGCGTTGCTGAGCGGGACGCCATCCAAATCAACGACTCGACCGGAGATCTCAACGGAACCGAGCGGTTCCAGCCTGACGGTGATCTGATCGCTGTCGTTTGTGCATACGGCGTCCGCCCGGTAGGGCTGCCTGTATTGATAGCTTAGCGCTTCTCCAAGCAGGATCTCATATTCGTACAGGCTATCCTCTTGATAACCGATCAGGACGTTCCCGTGACCGATCACGGTATCTGAACCATTTTCATACCAGTTGACGGTAAATCCGCTTGTCAGAGTGAGGTCAAACTCATTCGTGACAATGAGAGTAAGACAATTGCCGACTGGAGCATACGACTCGATCAGAGAGATCAGTATGGGATACGGATAATCATATCCGATCTCACCCATCATCCAAACGGACTCGAAATCAAACCCGGTATAGGTCTCCTGAACTTTGAGTTCATCCTCTGTTTTTGATTCTGCACGCTGGACCAATACCTCACCTTTGTGTATGCTGATGCTTCCAATTGCTTCCGGCGCAGTGGTGTCCAGGAAATAGCAATCTTCTACGAGCACATCAACATAATTATACACACTGGAGTATGTGATGATGCCTCCAATAAGTCCACCGGTATTAGCGCTGCTGCTGAGAACGTGACCGACATTGTAGCATGAGGCCATTGCAAACATCAGATCTCTGTCCTCAAAGTGTAATAAGGAGTCGTTGTGACAAGTATAGGAATAGCCAAGGATACCTCCGACCATATCCGATCCAATGACCAGGCCGTTGTTGTAGGAATTCGTTACCAGGCCGCTGTTCGTATGGCCCGCGATCCCGCCAATGTATTCTGTTCCGCTGATTGTACCGGAATTATAGCAATTATCGATTATCCCTCCATCGCCTGCAATCCCGCCAACGTAGGAATTGCCGCTTACACGTCCCAGATTGTAGCAATTGATGACCGTGCCACTGGATTCGGATAAACAGATAATTCCACCGGCGGCCTCACCTTTGACAAATCCTAGATTATAGCAGTTCTCAATGAGAAGCGCGTCATTTGCAACGATACCACCGGCTGTTTCGCCAATGATTGTACAGGAATTAAAACAATTCTGTATTTTACTGTCGTATCCGTAAGCGATTAATCCTGCAGTATAAGTAGAAGGAGAAACAACATAGCCGTCAGCTACACCAAGATTCTTCAATGTTCCACCCCATAAACATGTAAAGAAAGCTGCGCCTCCATTGACCCATTGTGAAATATACATTCCGCTTATAATATGTCCGTTTCCGTCAAAGCACAGACCGTAGTTGGATATGTTATTATTGATCGGCGTCCATTCATAAGGCGTCTGACCTGCTGCAACTCCGGAGATATACCCATCTTCATCATACTCGAAGACATCGGGCCCATTCATCACAATGTCATTCATCAGTTTGACATAGGAGTTCTGAAAGATGGGACTGGCTGTGTTGATCGTGTCGCGAAACGCCTCAAGTTCTGCGAGCGTGTAGATCAAATACGGATCCTCCTCTGTACCGGACCCGCTAAGCTGGATGCCGTCGGCGAGCGTCGTTTCGTGATGGGCAGAGAACACCGGCTGGGGAAGGAGCGAGAAAAGCATTAACAGGGCCAAAAGTTTCGCGATTGTTCGTTTCGTTTTCATGTTGAAGGACTCCTTTTCTGTCAGATTTGTGATCTATGATCGGAAAGAAACGAGCGTGAGCGAATGGGGCCAATGGAAAACGCAGAGCTTCTTTTGCTGAGAACTGGAACAGAAATTCACGGGATGCAATGCGGAGATCGCATTTTGAAGCAAGAACTATCGGGTATACGACTTAATTACAATACGATATTACCATATACGGCTTGTTATTACAAGAGGGAATCGGGGTCAAGAGAGGCGGTTCCGCGTGTCTTTGGCACGCGGAACCGCCCACTAGGTCGTCGTTTTTATTCCAACGGGATCATTCCATTGTTTTCGCGCCGTTGCTCCTGGCGGCGCTCAGCCAGGCGTTTACGGTGTCCAGCAGCTCGTCGATGGGCAGGGCGAAGCCCAGGCCTTCCACGGAGGAATCGGCGCTCTCCGAGCCGGAGAGCTTCGCCGTCACTACGCCCACGACCTTCCCCTGGGTGTCGAAGAGGGGGCCGCCGGAGTTGCCCTGGTTGAAGGCGGCGTTGGTCTGGAGCATGGTAAGAGTGCGGCCTCCGGCGGAGACCTGCCGGGGCCCGGCGCTGAGGAAGCCCGCCGTCAGGGAGAAGCTCAGCTCTCCCAGAGGATTGCCGATGGTGTAGACCTGGTCCCCCACCCGCAGCCCCGCGGAGCTGCCCAGGGTGACGGGCTGGAGGCCCGTGGCGTCGATTTTCAGCAGAGCCAGGTCGCTTTGCAGGTCCTCCACCTGCACGATCTGCGCCGCGTACTGCTGGCCGCCGTGGAGCGTCACCTGGACTGAGGCGGCCTTCTCCACCACATGGGCGTTGGTGAGCAGATAGCCGTCCTCGGTGATCAGAAAGCCCGTCCCCGCGCTGGCGGTGGGCGCGGCGCCTCCGGAGGCCGGGTCCGCCACGTGATTCGCCAGGATGTGGACCACCGCGTCCACGTTCTCCCGGTAGATGCGGGCGGCCTCGTTCTCACTGCTGGGAGCGGCGGTCTCCGTGGGCTTGGTGTTGGTACTGCCGCCCAGCATGGGGGCCAGGACCAGACCGCCCAGCAGACCCAGCAGCAGGGCGCCAACGACCAGCAGGGGCACCCACCAGAGGCTCCGTTTCTTCGGCGCCTCCCGCCGGGGCGCGGAGGGAAGCTGGATCGTATAGATTTGGGGTCCGTAGGGCGGAAGACCCTGGACCGGCACCGCATAGGCCCGGCTCTCCCCGTCGTGGCTCAGCACCACGGGAGCGCCTTGGACTGCCTGCTGCTGCACCGCCGCCTGGGCAGGCCGGACCGCTTCGGGCCGGGGGGCAGTCTGCGGAGGGCTCTGTGTGCCGACGTTCTGCGTCACGGCCTCTCGGGCAAAGGGAGAGACGGAGGCCGTCCGGGCTTCGGGCCGGGGCGTCTCGGCGTTTCGAGCCTCCGGCGCCCGGGTGAAGGAATAGGTTTTCCCACCCCTGCCGGTGGGATAGGACACGGAGCCGCCGGGGGTGGTGAAGCTCTCCTTCCCGGTGACGGTCCAGTCTCGGACTTCTTCTCTTTCCATGGGCAATTCCTCCCAGTAATCTCAGGTTTTCGGCATCTCGCCCCGCCAGCCCAGGGCCGCGGAGAGCCGGGCCGCCGTGTCCCGGGTCTGGGCCACGGCCTGCTGGAACTCCTCGGACTGGACCCGGGGGAAGAGCCCCACCGCGCCCAAGGCGCAGGAGAGGGTCCCGTCCGCGTCGTAGACCGGGGCGGCCACGGCCCGCAGACCCACCTTGTACTCCCCGTCCTCGATGGCGCAGCCCTGCTGCCGAACCAGGGTCAGGGCCTCGGCCAGGGCCTCGGGACTGCTGAGACTGTGGCGGGTATAGGGCTGTAAGCCCGCGAGTCTGCAATAGCGCCGGACCTCCTGCTCGGAGGCCGCCGCCAGAAAGAGCTTTCCCTGGGCCGTGGCGTGGAGGGGCAGGGGCGTCCCGGTCTCCACGCTGACCTGGAGGCCGGAGCCGGAGCTGGCGGCGCAGGCGTCCACGGAGACGGCGTGGTCCCCGCTGCGAACGGCCAAAAACACGCCGGTCCCCAGGGCCTGGGCCAACTGCTCCAGGAAGGGATGGGCCACCCGCCGCACGTCCCAGAGGGCGGAGACCGCGCAGCCGCACTCGTAGAGACGGATGCCCAGCCGGTAGCGCCCGTCCGTGTCCTGCTCGATCATCCGGTACTCCCGCAGGGTGGTCAGCAGGGCGTGGGCAGTGCTTTTCGGGTAGCCGCTGCGGGCGCAGAGCTCCTGTAGGCTCAGAGGCCGCCGCTCCCGGAGCAGCAGCTCCAGCAGCTCCATGGCCTTTCCCAAGGCCTTCACCGGCCCCTTCGGCTCCCGCATCGTCCCTCGCCTCCAAAGATTTTTATTTATCATAGCAGGTTTTCTCCGAAAATGCAATAGGGATTCTGTATCGCCGGATAATTATTCGGCGATACAGTTTTTTGAGCCTTGCGATTCGGGCCGTTTGCAGGTATAATAGGAGCGTGATACTGCAAAAAACATCACGGACCCGGCTATGGAAGCAAGCGAGTTGGGCTTCCTGCCGGATGAATTCCGGACCAAGCTGCGATTGGAGAAACCTCCCATGAAACGAATTTTTGCCCTTGTGCTTGCCGCCGTCCTGCTCTGCGCCTGCTTTGCAGGCTGCGGAAAGGCAGAACCCTCCGGGGAGATCGTCGTCTTCGCCGCCGCCTCTATGACCGAGACCCTGACGGAGCTGGGCGCCCGGTTTGAAAAAGCCAATCCCGGCGTCAAGCTCGTCTTCAACTTCGAGTCCTCCGGCAAGCTGATGGACCAGATCGTGGCCGGCGCCGACTGCGACCTCTTCATCTCCGCCGCCCCGAAGCAGATGAACCTGCTGGACGTCACCCAGAACGAGGAGAAAAACCCGGACCGGCAGGATTTCATCGACCCGGAGACCCGGCTGGACCTGCTGGAGAACAAAGTCGCCCTGGCGGTCCCCGACGGCAACCCCAAGGGCGTCAGCTCCTATGAGGACCTGGTGAAGGGCCTTCAGGACGGAAGCCTGCTGCTGTCCATGGGCGGCGAGGGCGTCCCCGTGGGTCAGTACACCCAGAAGCTCTTCGCCTACTTCGGCCTGGACGAGGCCGCCCTGGCGGGCTCCGGCGTGCTGACCTACGGTGAGAACGTCAAGGCCGTCACCACCCAGGTCTCTGAGGGCCTGGTGGACTGCGGCATCATCTACCAGACCGACGCCTGCTCCGCGGGTCTGACCGTGGTGGACACCGCCACCGAGGCCATGTGCGGCCAGGTCATCTACCCCGCCGCCCTGCTGAAAAGCGCGAAGAACGCCGACGGCGCCAAGGCCTTTCTGGCCTTCCTCCAGACGGAGGAGGCGGGCGAGGTCTTCCGGGCCGTGGGCTTCACGCCCCTGACCGGCAAGTAAGAAGATGGACCTGTTTCCCCTCTGGAATTCCCTGCGGATCGCCTTTCTCTCGGCGGTGCTCGTCTTTTTCCTGGGCGTTGCCGCCGCCTACTACGCCTCCAGAGCCCCCCGGCTTGTGAAAGGGGGCCTGGACGTGGTGCTGACGCTTCCGCTGGTCCTGCCGCCCACGGTGGTGGGCTATCTGCTGATCCTGCTCCTGGGGCCCAACCGGGTCCTGGGCAGCTTTGCGCTGCGGGAATTTGGCCTGAAGCTGCTGATGCAGTGGTGGTCTGCGGTGTTTGCGGTGTCGGTGGTCATCTTTCCGCTGATGTACCGCACGGCCCGCGGGGCCTTTGAGGCCTTTGACGAGGACCTGGCGGCGGTGGGCCGCACCCTGGGCCTGTCCAACGCCTATATCTTCTGGCGCATCCGCCTTCCGGCCTGCCGCCAGGGCATTTTGGCGGGGGTGGTCCTGGCCTTTGCCCGGGCCCTGGGCGAGTACGGCGCCACCTCCATGATCGTGGGCTTCATCCCCGGCAAGACCGCCACCGTGGCGACCCAGGTGGCCTTTCTCTGGCAGAACCAGGGGAACACCGACGCCGGACGGCGGGCCCTGCTCTTTTGGATCTGTATCAATGTTGCGATCTCCGCCATCGTTTTGATTACAGTCAATTTGTTGGAGCGGCGCAGAAGAGTTGAAAGTTGAAAATTGAAAGTTGAAAGTTATCGGAGTTTTGCAAATTGCAATTTGCAAAACACATTCATTTTCAATTTTCAACTTTCAACTTTCAATTCAGCGAAAGGAGGCCCCATGTCGTTATCAGTAAATATAGAGAAACAGTTGGGGGACTTCCGTCTCCATGTTTCTTTTGAAACGTTTGGGGGCCTTCTTTCGCTGCTGGGCCCCTCGGGCAGCGGCAAGAGCCTGACCCTGCGCTGCATCGCGGGGCTGCTGCGCCCCGACCGGGGCCGCATCGTCCTGAACGGACGGGTCCTCTATGACAGCGCGGCGGGGATCGACCTGCCCCCGCAGAAGCGTCGGGTGGGTTATCTCTTCCAGAGCTATGCCCTGATCCCCCACCTGACCGTGCTGGAAAACGTGGAGCTGGGCTGTCACGCCGCCCCGCGTCGGGGCCGCCAGGCCCTGGCCCTGGAGCAGCTTCGCCGCTTCCGGCTGGAGGCCCTGGCCGACTGCCGCCCCGCCACCCTCTCCGGCGGCGAGCAGCAGCGGGCCGCCCTGGCCCGGACCCTGGCGGCGGAACCCGAAGCCCTGCTGCTGGACGAGCCCTTCTCCGCCCTGGACGAGCACCTGAAATGGGAGCTGGAGCTGGAGCTGGCCCGGACCCTGGAGGGCTACGGCGGCGACGTGCTTTTGGTCTCCCACAACCGGGGCGAGGTCTGCCGCCTGGCGAAGTCCGTCTGTGTACTGACGCAGGGCTGCTCTGAGCCGGTCCAGTCCGTGAAAGGGCTGATGACCGCCCCCGGCACCCTGGGAGCCGCCCGCATCTCCGGCTGCGAAAACTTGTCCCCCGCGGCGGTGCAGCCCGACGGGAGCCTGCTGTGCACCGCCTGGGGCTGGCGTCTGCCGCCCCTGCCCTGCCCCGAAGGGCTGAGCCACGTGGGCCTCCGGGCTGCCGGGCTGCGGCTCGGCCCCGGCCCGGTCAGCCTGCCCTGTACGGTGGAACGGGTCATCGACAACGTCTTCTCGGAGATCGTGCTGCTCCGCACGCCGGGGCCCGGCCTGCTGCGCATGGAATGCGATAAGAACACGCCTCTCCCCACCGTTGGCGTCTCTGTGACCGTCCACGCCGCTCCGGAAGACTTTCTGCTGCTGACGAACACGGAGGGACCGCTATGAGGGACAGCTTTAGCCGCAGCATCGACTACCTCCGCCTGTCTGTGACGGAGCTCTGCGACCTGCGCTGCGCCTACTGTATGCCCCCGGAGGGGGTCTGCAAGCGGGAGCAACGGGACATCTGCTCTCTGGAGGAGCTGGAGGAGCTGGCCGCCGCCTGCGTGGCGCTGGGCGTCAAAAAAATCCGGCTCACCGGCGGCGAGCCTCTGGTCCGCCGGGGCATCCTCCGGCTGGTGGAGAGGCTGGCGGCCCTGAAGGCCCTGGGCCTGGAGGAGCTCACCATGACCACCAACGGCCAGCGCCTGGCCGAATTCGCCGTGCCTCTGCGGGAAGCCGGGCTGGACCGGCTGAACGTCAGTCTCGACACCCTGCGTCCGGACCGCTACCGGAGCCTCACCGGGGGCGGGGAGCTGGACCGGGTTTTGGCGGGTCTGGAGGCCGCCGAGGCGGCGGGCTTTGGTCGTACCAGCCTCAACGCCGTCCTTCTGAAGGGCGTCAACGACGACGAGCTGGCGGCCTTGGCCGACCTGGCGAGGACGCGGCCCCTCAGCGTCCGCTTCATTGAGCTCATGCCCCTGGGACCCGCGGCGGAGCGCTATGCCGAGACCTTCCTCCCCGCCGCCGCGGTGCTGGAGGCCGTGCCAGAGTTAGTCAGAATGCAAAATACAAAATGCAGAATGCGAAATGAGGCAACAGGCAACAGGCAACAGGCAACAGTGGACGGAGGAACGGGAAAAGCCTTCCCCCTTGGGGGAAGGTGGCATCCGGCGTCCCCCGCAAGCCGGATGACGGATGAGGGGTCGTCCGATGATGGAACACGGAACCTGGATTCAAGCGGCGTCGCCTGCCTCTACAGCGCGCCGGGCTGGGCGGGGACCGTGGGGCTGATCCCCCCCATGAGCGCCTGCTTCTGCGCCGACTGCCGCCGCATCCGCATCACCGCCGACGGGAAGCTCAAGCCCTGCCTGCATTCGGCGGAGGAATTCCCCCTCCGGGGCCTCCACGGCGAGGAATTGAAAGCGGCTGTGAGCGCAGCGATCCAGAAAAAGCCGGAGCGCCATCATCTGACCGATTCCGCACTCAGCGAGAGCGCACGCCCCATGAGCGAGATCGGGGGATAATCTTTTCATCCATTGGAGGTACTTATGGACTTTACCCATCTCAACGACGAAGGCCGCGCCGTTATGGTGGACGTGACGGATAAGGCCGTCACGGACCGGACGGCCCGGGCGGAGGTCCGGGTGCGCTGCGCCCCGGAGACCCTCGAGGCTATCCGCTCCGGCGGCATCAAAAAGGGCGACGTGCTGGCCGTGGCCCAGGTGGCGGGCATCCAGGCCGCCAAGCGGACCTGGGAGCTGATCCCCCTCTGCCACCCCCTCCCGCTCACCGGGGTGGACCTGCGCTTCGCCCTGGAGGAGACCGCCGTCCATATCACCGCAGAAGTCCGCTGCACCGGGCAGACCGGGGTGGAGATGGAGGCCCTGACCGCCGCCTCCGTCGCCGCCCTGACGGTCTACGACATGTGCAAAGCCTTGCAGAAGGACATGGAGATTACCGGCCTGCGGCTGCTGGAAAAGACCGGCGGGAAATCCGGGAAGTGGTCAGTGCTCAGTGGTCAGTGATTAGAGGAGGAAACCATGGGAACCATCATTGCCGTCTGTATTTCAGACAGGAAAGGCATTCAAAAGAGCGAAGTGCCGGAGATCGAGCTTCGCGTCGGCCTGGGTATTCCCGGGGACGCCCACGCGGGGAACTGGCACCGGCAGCTGAGCCTGCTGGCCCGGGAATCCGTGGACACCATGCGGGGCCTGGGGGTGGAGCTGCCCCCCGGCATCTTTGCCGAAAACCTGCTGACGGAGGGCCTGGACCTGAAGGCTCTGCCCGTGGGGACCGTGCTCCGGGCGGGAACGTCCCTGTTGGCCGTCACGCAGATCGGCAAGGAGTGCCACAGCGACTGCGCCATCAAACAGACGGTGGGCCGCTGCGTCATGCCGACGGAGGGAATCTTCGCCGTGGTGTTGAAGGACGGTCTCGTAAAGCCAGGCGATCCAATCGAGATCACAGCGCTGTAAACCGGGATTTATCCGTAGGGGCCGATGCCCACATCGGCCCTCACGTCGATACGGGATAGGGCCGATGTAGGCATCGGCCCCTACGGCGTTTTCGCTTGGAAAGCCAGGCGATCCAATCAAGATCGCCACCCTGTAGGGACGGCTCTCAGCCGTCCGCAAAGGAGGATTTGAAATGAAACTGATTAAAACGGAAGAAGCCGTGGGCCACGTGCTCTGCCACGACCTGACCCAAATCATCCCCGGCCAATTCAAGGGCGCCCGCTTCCGCAAGGGCCACGTCGTCACGGAGGCCGACCTTCCCGTCCTGCTGTCCATGGGCAAGGAGAAGCTCTACGTCTGGGAGCTGGAGCCGGGGATGCTCCACGAGAACGACGCCGCCGCCCGGCTGGTGCGGCTCTGCAAAGGGCCCGGCATGGCAGAAAGCGAGGTCCGGGAGGGCAAGATCGAGCTGAAGGCCGAGTTTGACGGCCTCTTCCGGGTGGACACGGCGCGGCTGGGCGCCGTCAACGCCATCGACGAGCTGATGATCGCCACCCGCCGGGGCAACACCGCGGTCCGGGCCGGGGACAAGCTCTGCGGGACTCGGGTCATTCCTTTGGTGATCCGGGAGGAGAAGCTGCGGGCCGCCGAGGCCGCGGCGGGAGACCGGCCCCTGCTGGAGCTGCTGCCCTGGAAGCTGCGCAGCGCCGCCGTCGTCACCACCGGGGGCGAGGTGGCAAAGGGACTGGTACAGGACGCCTTCACGCCCGTCCTGGCGGAGAAGCTGAAGGCCTACGGCATCGAGATCATTTACCACAGCCTCCCCGGCGACGAGCCCGCCGCCGTCCGGGCCGCTATCGAGGCCGCCCGAGCCGTCAGGCCGGACCTGATCCTCTGCACCGGCGGCATGAGCGTGGACCCGGACGACAACACCCCCGGCGCCATCAAGGCCACGGGCCCCCGCATCGTCAGCTACGGTGCGCCGGTGCTGCCGGGGGCTATGCTGCTGCTGGCCTACTACGAGGACGGCACCCCCATCCTGGGCCTGCCTGGCTGCGTCATGTACGCAAAGGCCACGGTCTTCGACCGCATCCTGCCCCGCGTCGCCGCCGGGGTGGAGCTGAGCAAGGCCGACCTGGTGGCCCTGGGCGAAGGCGGACTTTGCCTCGGCTGCGAGACCTGCCATTATCCAATTTGCCCCTTCGGGGGATAAAACATAAAAAATCGTCCGTGCCGCGGCATGGACGATTTTTTATGATAATTATCTTACAGCATCTTCTCCAGGCGCTCGCGGATGGCGCCGATGAAGTCCTCGCTGGTGACGGGGGTGGGCTTGGGGTCCATCAGGGCGGCCAGGTCGCCGGTGACGACGCCGTCGGTGATGGTCTGCATGGTGGCCTTCTCCAGGCACTCGCCGAAGCGGGTCAGCTCAGCGTTGCCGTCCAGCTCGCCGCGCTTCTTCAGGGCGCCGGACCAGGCAAAGATGGTAGCCACGGGGTTGGTGGAGGTCTTCTCACCCTTCAGGTGCTTGTAGTAGTGACGGGTGACGGTGCCGTGGGCGGCCTCGAACTCGAAGTTGCCGTCGGCGGAGACCAGGACGGAGGTCATCATAGCCAGAGAACCGAAGGCGGTGGAGATCATGTCGGACATGACGTCGCCGTCGTAGTTCTTGAGGGCCCAGATCATGCCGCCGTGGGAGCGGATCACGCGGGCAACGGCGTCGTCGATCAGGGTGTAGAAGTACTCCAGGCCGGCAGCCTCGAAGCGCTCCTTGTACTCGGTGTCGTACAGACGCTGGAAGGTCTCTTTGAAGTCGCCGTCGTACTTCTTCATGATGGTATCCTTGGTGGAGAACCAGAGGTCCTTCTTCTCGGACAGGGCATACTCAAAGCAGGAGCGGGCAAAGCTCTCAATGGAGCTGTCCTTGTTGTAGGCGCCCTGGAGCACGCCGGGGCACTCGAACTCGTAGATGGTCTCGCGCTGGACGCGGCCATCCACACCGGTGAAGATCAACTCGGCCTTGCCGGGCTCGTCAATGCGGAACTCGGTGTCCTTGTAGATGTCGCCGTAGCTGTGACGAGCCACAGTGATGGGCTGGGTCCAGCCGGGGATGTAGGTCTTGATGCCGGGGGTAACAATGGGGGTGCGGAACACGGTGCCGTCCAGGATGCCGCGGATGGTGCCGTTGGGGCTCTTGTACATCTTCTTCAGATTGTACTCAGTCATACGCTGGGCGTTGGGGGTGATGGTGGCGCACTTGACGCCCACGTGGTACTTCTTGATGGCGTAGCCGGCGTCCCAGGTGATCTTGTCGTCGGTCGCGTCGCGGTTCACCAGGCCCAGGTCGTAGTACTCAGTGTTGAGCTCAATGAAGGGGGTCAGCAGCTGGTCCTTGATCATGGCCCAGAGGATTCTGGTCATTTCGTCGCCGTCCATTTCGACGATGGGGTTGAGCATTTTGATTTTTTCCATCATGTTTCTCCTTGATCGGGCCGGATCAAATTCGTATTTGCCCCTTGGGCAGAGGCCCGCATACACGGTCAGTATAACAAGTTTCCCGGCAAGTTTCAACCGGAAAAAATGACCAATTTTTCTGGCTATCTTTTGTGTATATTCATATATTCTGTATGGGTATGCGAAAATGAGCGGGCGCTTGATAAGCGCCCCTACGGCGCTGATCGAAGGGTCATTCCCGGTCGAAAGGCGTATGCTCCGGCATGGACCCGTCCCGAAGCATGGAGAAGCGGTCCATGGGATAGCGCTTCAAATTCTCCAGGATCTCCCGCTTGTCGGCCTTTTTCAGCAGCTCGGCCCGGGCCTTGAGGACCTCGTTCTCGGTCCGGTGCTTGGAGGGGCCGCCGACGCAGCCGCCGGGGCAGATCATACCCTCCACGAAGTCCGCGTCCAGCTTCCCGGCCTTCAGCAGCAGCATAGCCTTCCTGCACTCGTCGCCCCCGGCGCAGCGCAGGAGCTTGATGCCCTCGGTGTCCTCCCCCAGCTCCTTCATCACCTCCAGCACGGCGTTGGCGACGCCGCCGCTGGCGGCGAAGCACTTTCCATAGATGGACGACTCCTGATAGTCCTCCTCCACCGGCTCGATGGCGACGCCCTTGGCGTCCAGCATCGCGACGATCTCGCCGTAGGTCAAGGCGTAGTCGGCGCTGTCCTTGACGGCCTCGCTGATGGTCTCGCGCTTCTTGGCGATGCAGGGGCCGATGAAGACGGTCACGCAGTCCGGGTCCTGGGATTTGAGATAGCGGGACACGGCCACCATGGGCGAGACGGTGGCGGACTTGTTCTCCGCGTAGAGCTTGGGGTAGTGCCGCTTGAGCAGGGAGATAAAGGCGGGGCAGCAGGAGGTGGTCATGATTCGGCCCTCTTTGCGGGCCTCAATCCATTCCAGCGCCTCGTAGGCGGCGGTCATATCGCCGCCCAGGCCCACCTCCACCATATCGGCGAAGCCGACCTTCTTCAGGGCGGCCCGGACGGAGGCCATCCCCACGTCCTTGCCGAACTGGCCCTCGGTAGCGGGGGCGCACATAGCGACGACCCGCTTGCCGCTCCGGATGGCCTTGATGACGTCCACGGCAAAAATTTTGGAGCCGATGGCCCCGAAGGGACAGCTGTGGATGCAGTGGCCGCAGCGGATGCACTTGCTCTCGTCGATTTGGCAGATCCCGGCCTCATCGTAGAAGATGGCGCCCACGGGGCAGGCCTTCTTGCAGGGCCGCCCCTGGTGGATGATGGCCCCGTAGGGGCAGGCCTTGGCGCACATGCCGCAGGACTTGCACAGGGTCGGGTCGATCTTCATCTTGGCGTCGCCGGGCTTGATGGCGCCGAACTTGCAGGAGTTCAGGCAGGCCTTGCCCAGGCAGAAGCGGCAGATGTCCGTCACGAAGTAGTCCTGGATGGAGCAGTCGTCGCAGGCCGCGGGGATGACCGCGACGATATTCTTGCCGGGGTGCGCGGGATCGGGGTCGTTTCCCATGGCCAGCTGGATGCGCCCGCGGGTGATCTCCCGCTCCTTGTAGATGCAGCAGCGGTATTGAGCCTTGGGGCCCGGGCTGATCTCGTAGACGAGCTTTTCCGTCTCCTCAGGCAGCAGCCGGTCCTCCCAGGCCAGGCGGCAGAGCTCCCGCAGCACGAAGTGTTTCAGTTCGACGATGCCCTTGTCGTTGGTAATCATAGTGTGCCTCCTCTTTGTTTTCTGTAGGGACGGCACTCTGCCGTCCGCGGACGAGCAATGCTCGTCCCTACATTGTGTCATGCGACAGAGATTCCAAAAACAGGGTGACAGCCAGCAGGTCCGCGCAGCCGCCGGGGG
Organism: Oscillospiraceae bacterium; assembly: GCA_017429325.1. GTDB lineage: Bacteria > Bacillota > Clostridia > Oscillospirales > Oscillospiraceae > JAFRPC01. Next base: position 36,751 of record JAFRPC010000018.1, read on the forward strand.
AGAGATTCCGCTCGATGAACTGCCGGTCCAGCTCCGCGATCTCCTGTAGGGACGGCACTCTGCCGTCCGTTCCTCTGTCATTGCGAGGCCCGGAGGGCCGTGGTAATCCGTTTCCCTCGTCCCCTGTTGCCTGTTGCCTGTTGCCTGTTGCCTCGGGCGGGCGGCACCCCTCCACCGGCCTTGAGGCCGGTCCCCCTCCCCTGCAAGCAGGGGAGGTTATGAGCGCCCCTGCTGCGGCTTTCGCCCAGGCCGCCCCCTCGGGGCCGCCCCGGTGGAGAAGGTTGGTGTCCTCCACGCGGGCGATCAGGTGCAGCAGGGTCACGGCGGCGGCGTGGTTTCGGTCCAGGCCCTCGGCCAGGAGCTTTTGGAAGACGGGCAGGGAGACTTCCCGCACAGCGGGCAGGCCGTCGGCCACCTCGCCCCGGATGCCCCGGGTCCCGTACTGCTTGTAAAGCCTCTCCCCTGCTGTGTTCCAGCGGGCGGCGGGCAACTCCTTCTCCAGGGTCTCCCGGGTCATGGCGGCAGCCTCGTTCAAAATGGCGTCGGCGTCGGGGAAGCCCTCCTCCGCCGTCCAGAGCCGCCCGATGGCCCCGCAGAGCACGCCCAGGGTGAAGATGGCCCCCTTGTGGGTATTGACACCCCCCGTGGCGGCCAGCATGTCCCGCTCGGCCTGCTTGCCGAGGGGGCGGAGCTTCGCAAAAGTCTCAGCGGGAGAAACGGGCCGCTGGACGGTGTTTGGGACCACGTTTCGGTCAAAGTGGCCGATCTCGACGCAGCCGCGCCAATAGTCTGATAGGGCGGCGGCGGAGGCCTGGAAGGTGAAGTAGTCCATATCCCGGTGGGAGCCGTTGTTGGCCCGGTCCACCAGACCGGGCTTCGGCGTCACAGCCACCTCGTCCAGTAAGGCCCTGGTCGCCAATGCGCTGCTCTGATCCTGTGCTGCGGACCAGAGCCCGGCTGTCAACAGATTGGCTGTGCATAATTTCAGCTCCGCCACGGAATGCAGCCGCCGGGAGGCGCAGTCCCGACCGGGCTTGCCGCAGACGAGACATGGCCGTTCCGCGCCGCGTTCCAGTTTTTTCCCGTCCAGGCCGATGACGTCCATGTCGAAGAGGCGACCCATTGGGTTCGATTCCTCGATCTCCACACAGAGGGCCTTGACGGCCTCCGCGGGGGCCTCCACTGCAAAATAGCCCTCGTCCCCGGTGGGGAGGGAGCGGGAATGCTCCTTCCGCACGGGCATCCGGTTCTGGACAAAGCCCAGCCGAAGCTGCTCCATCCCCCAGAGGAAGGCGCGGTGGGACAGGGCCGTGACCTTGACCGGCCCGGCCATATTCATGGTGAAGGACACCACCGGGACCTTATAAACGTCCAGCAGAGCGTTCTGAATCTCCACCCGCTCCTCGCGGACGAGCAGGATTTCTGATAAGGTAATTTCTTGTTCGATCATAGGTTCCTCGCAAAGTAAGAAGTAAGCGGTAAGAAGTAATAAGTCACTGTGGTGTACCCTTTGTCAAGGACAATTTAATTCGTAGGGATAGTATTTTTTGAGAAGCTGTGTTAAACTGGATTCTGCTTTACCATTCCGGAGGATAGTGCAACGCTGAGGAGCGACATGAGCGCCGGGGTGGGTTTGC